>NZ_SJUP01000060.1:0-379 GCF_004337025.1 Exiguobacterium sp. SL-10
CTCACGCACAGTGGGGTCCTGATAGGGGCCAAGAGTCGACATGCCCTCAGATCTATCACGCCGCACTGACACCTCCAGGTCCCGCCCCTCGGATCAGGCCCTGACGATCGCGAGCTCACCCCAATGAGTCGTGCACCTCGGCGAGAGCATGGCTCGGGCCATCTGCCAGTCCACGCCTGACTTCAGCCCGCCGAACCCAAGGCCGAGATTGTCACGGCCGAGCTTGGTCGTCACCTCGTCGATGATGGTTGCGATCTTCCTGTCCTCCATCTCCGAGGTGAACCCCGGCAACGTTGGCTGCACCCCAGCGGGGGAGAGGTCAGTGACGATGACTCCGGCCCGGGCGTAGCGGGCGCCCGGGCGGATCTCGGGGAGGATC
>NZ_SJUP01000061.1:0-338 GCF_004337025.1 Exiguobacterium sp. SL-10
TGGGTCTCGCTTTGCCCGCTGATTCCCCGGGAGTCGGCGTGCCCTCGGGCGGCGCTGTACGCGCCTTCCATTCCGGAATATACTGGCTGTAACCAACCAATTTGGAGGCGATCCCGATGATGCCCGAGCTGATGTTTCGCGAACACATCCGAGACCAGGTGAACCGGGTGCGTGAGCTCGCGGAGGACGCGCACGTCGAGCTGCAGGTATCCAAAGACAGTGATGCCCGGACCGGGCACAAGAGTGCCGACTCCTCGTTTTTCGGCTACAAGCATCATCTCGCGATGACGGAGGAGGGAATCATTACGGCCGTCATCGTCACATCTGGCGAGGCGGCA
>NZ_SJUP01000062.1:0-295 GCF_004337025.1 Exiguobacterium sp. SL-10
GACTTGCATGTATTAGGCACGCCGCCAGCGTTCGTCCTGAGCCAGGATCAAACTCTCCAAAGAATTTGATATAGCTCTTTAAAAATGACGAAGCTTGCGCTTCATTCAAAAATTGTAAAACATTTTTGCCTCATCGTTCAGTTTTCAAAGACCAAATTGAATTAAGAAATGGTCGGGAAGACAGGATTCGAACCTGCGACCCCTTGGTCCCAAACCAAGTGCTCTACCAAGCTGAGCTACTTCCCGTTATAAATGGTGCACCCTGAGAGATTCGAACTCCCGGCCTTTAGATTCG
>NZ_SJUP01000064.1:0-255 GCF_004337025.1 Exiguobacterium sp. SL-10
GCTGCCCTTTGTACCGTCCATTGTAGCACGTGTGTAGCCCAACTCATAAGGGGCATGATGATTTGACGTCATCCCCACCTTCCTCCGGTTTGTCACCGGCAGTCTCCTTAGAGTGCCCAACTGAATGGTGGCAACTAAGGACAAGGGTTGCGCTCGTTGCGGGACTTAACCCAACATCTCACGACACGAGCTGACGACAACCATGCACCACCTGTCACCCCTGCCCCCGAAGGGGAAAGTACATCTCTGTACCGG
>NZ_SJUP01000066.1:0-237 GCF_004337025.1 Exiguobacterium sp. SL-10
GCTGCCCTTTGTACCGTCCATTGTAGCACGTGTGTAGCCCAACTCATAAGGGGCATGATGATTTGACGTCATCCCCACCTTCCTCCGGTTTGTCACCGGCAGTCTCCTTAGAGTGCCCAACTGAATGCTGGCAACTAAGGACAAGGGTTGCGCTCGTTGCGGGACTTAACCCAACATCTCACGACACGAGCTGACGACAACCATGCACCACCTGTCACCCCTGCCCCCGAAGGGGAA
>NZ_SJUP01000006.1:0-172698 GCF_004337025.1 Exiguobacterium sp. SL-10
TTCCTCCAAATCCATTCCCTCCAGATAAAATAGCCTCAACTACTCTATCGGAGTTCTGTTCTGATTCTTCGGCAATAGTGTAAAATCGTATCGAGCAAAAACTGTCAATTTTATTCTAGCGTTCACACCTGTCCCCATTGCACTAAAAGCTCATATCGTGTCCATAGCCGATACATCAGGACATTGTACGATGAGCGTGTGTTCGGATTTGATGTGCAGCTACGGATTCAGGCAAGACGTTTCTTTTGCGACGAACCAAGCTGTCCCTCAAGCATCTTTACGGAGAGATTTCCTTCCCTGTGTCGACCACACTCCCGCAGAACAATCCGTTTAGAACGTGGGCTACTGAGGCTCTTAAGTGGAATGAGTGCGATCGGGCTGGAACGTATCTTGAACAATATCAGCGATAGTATGCTACTCCGACTGTTGAAACGCTCACAACATCATCGGAAAACGCCTGACCCTCGCGTGGTCGGCATTGATGATTGGGCCTGGAGAAAACGAAAAAAGTACGGGACAATCATCTGTGATCTAGAGACACGACGCCCGATCGCCTTACTTCCTTCTCGGGATGTCAAAACCGTCTGTGCTTGGATTCGTTCGCATCCCACCATCCAGGTGGTGGCACGTGACGGGTCCATGGAGTTTCGGGAGGCCATCCGTTTGGCCGATGAGACGATTCAACAGGTGAGTGACCGATGGCACTTGTTTCATAACTTAGGGAAGAAAATTGAAGACATCTTGAAGCGACGTCTTCCATATAGCGAAAAAATCCTTCTCGAACCGGATGGCCTTAACGCCGAACGTGAACTGACAGACGCTGAAAGAAGAAAATGGACGCTTATTCTCGCAATACAACAGGATGCGAGACAAGGTGTTCCGATTTCCGAGTTGATCAGACGTCACCATATCGACCCAAAGACGTGCCGTAGATACCTACAGATGACAGAGCCACCAAGAATCAGTCGGTCACATCGACGACACAGCGCAGACATCTACAAGGGAGACATCGTCAGATGGATCCGCCAAGGTAGGACGACCGAATGGATGTACCGGACGTTGAAACGGAAAGGATATCTCCGTGGAATCAGTACGTTTCGACCTTATGTGGCAAGATTGAAAAAAGCAGTCCCACACGAGATTAACATCAATCGACGAATCATCCAGAAAGTCCTCTGGGAGGACGAGCCTTCTAACAAACCACTTCTCATAAAGATACTGGACATCCATCCTTTCTTGAAGGTATTGAACGAGCTCGTCCGTTCGTTCAAGAATCTTTTCAGCGAAGCGATGATTACGGCCACGAGTTTTTACCGCTTCTGACATTTTATTTACCACCAAATGCCATGTTCGGTACCACTCAGTGACATATGTCGACCATCATGTGACTCAAAGTCCGTTGGACAAGGGATTGCGGCATTGTGAGCCATCGATTGCGGACGACTGAGCCACCTAGTGCGAAGAAAAGAGCCATCACTTGGATGGCTCGGACGTCAGCGTGTTGATATGCCATGGCGTTCCCTCATCGATATTTCACCGTCGATCATGATTTGATAAGAGTCATGGATGATCCGGTCGAGGATCGCCTCTGCGATGGTCTCGTTTCCTAATCGAAGATGCCATCCGCTCGGGTCGATCTGTGAACAATAGATGGTAGAGACGGTCTTATGGCGCGACTCGGAATTCTCGAGGAGGATCGTCGCCTCGTCAGTCGTCAAGTCGGTCAATAGCCATTCATCGAGGATGAGTGGGTCGACTTTTGTATACTTTTTGAGGAGTCGACGGTAGCTTCCGTCGGCTGCGAGCTTCGCCAGTGTCAGTTCGTCCAATAATTCAGGCAGACGGATGTATCTCACCTTGAACGACTGTCGGCAGGCCGAGACCCCGAAGGCGGTCGCGAGATAGGTTTTTCCTGACCCTGTCGGTCCCTTCAAGATTAAGTTATGTCCGTCCAAGATGTAAGTGCCGCTCGCTAACTTGAGGATCTGCTCTTTATTCAATCGACGGTCGGCATGGTACTCGATGTCTTCGATGCAGCTTGCCGTTCTTTCGTCTGGAATGCTCGAAGTCAACGAGTAACGCTAGGCGTTCATCAAAGTCCATGCGTTGAAATTCCCGATTGGATGACTGTTCCTCGTAGGCCTCGGCCATTCCGTTTATCTTCATCTCGATTAGTTTGGTAATCGTCTGCTCATTCATCTTTATCGGCTCCCCCGTAATATGCCGCACCACGCATAAAGCCATAGTGAGTGTTGGCAGTTT
Source organism: Exiguobacterium sp. SL-10 (assembly GCF_004337025.1). NCBI lineage: Bacteria > Bacillati > Bacillota > Bacilli > Caryophanales > Exiguobacterium > Exiguobacterium sp. SL-10. Next base: position 2,263 of record NZ_SJUP01000006.1, read on the forward strand.
CCATCTTGCGTTTCAACTCCTGCTCGGCGTCGCTCTTCTTGTTGTTCGCCAAGATGCTCTGGATGCCCTTGACCGTCGGTCTGTTGGTCATGGAGACGATCATCTTACAGGCGCGTTCGATCTCATACTTGGTATAACGTCGCTCCAGCTTTTTCAACGAGAAGATGGATTGGAGTCCCAAGCGTTCGGTCTGAGCAGTGTCAAGAAGGAAATCGATCACTTTCAAGGCGTTTGGACCGACCCCATCGGCCCAGTCTTTTGCGTTCTCCGGGGTCTGGTCGACGTAGAGCTTATGGTTGTCGGGCATGTGATCACGGTTCGTCGACAATTGTCCGAAGCGCCCGATCAGCCGTTTGTGAGAGGCAATCCGCATCTCGTTGAAATACACCTCGACCAATTGCTCGGTCAGACGCACCTCGACCTGACAGTTGATATATTCATAGGGCACCGAATAAAACATGCTCTCGATGGATATATGGTAGTCCGGCCGGACTTTCGCGGTTCGCCAACTCGATTGTTTGTACGAGTGCTTCGGCAGTGGCGATAACGCAAACTTCTCCTCCTCCTCGAATGCGGAGAGACGGCTGCCTGGCTTTCGGGTGAACGGACGACGGTTGAACTCTTCTAGTTTTTCATGAACCTCACGGTTCAACTCCTCTAGGCTGAAGCAGTGGGAGTTCCTCAAGGCGGCGATGATCCAAGTCGAGATGACACCTACGGAACCCTCGACACTCGGTTTGTCCTTTGGCGCGCTCACACGCGCAGGCATGACGACCGTCCCGTAATGTTCAGCCATCTCTCGGTATGTCGGGTTGAGGATGAGTTCACGTGACGTGTTTCTCGTGACACCGGTCTTCAGGTTGTCAGGGATGAGAATCTGGGTGCTCCCACCGAAATAGCTGTAGGCATGGTTATGGCACGTGATCCATGCCGATAGGTCCATCGAGAGGCTCGCCTCGGCATAAGACAATTGGCTACAGGGCAATGTCGCCACGAATATGTATGCTTTTATCTTTTCTCCCGTGTCTCGGTCGATGATGAACGTGGTTGAACCCGCCCAGTCGACTTCCATCACCTCGCCTGGTTTGCGACGAATCCGAAGCGTGGCCTTGTGCTTGTTCGCATAGGCACTGTAATGTCGCACGAAACTCCGATAGGAGTAGGGGATTCTTTTGTTCGTACGGCACTCTATTTCGTACTCATGATGTAGGAGAGACAAAGTGACGTTCGGCTTCGCTAATTCCCTGTGTACATAGTCAAAGTCGATCGGGTGTCTCCCGGACGATTCAAACGCCCTCTCAGGGAACAAGAACTCTTCAATCCACTTATCGGTCATGTCATCATCGAACGGCCCTATCAGGCCTTTTTCTGTCGCCCGTTCGATCACCTCCGTCACTTTCTGACGCGAGTTTCCGGTGCTCGCTGCGATGCTTCTTAGGCTGAGTCCTTGCTCTTTAAGTTTTAGGATGGTCGAATAACGAAGCATAAAAAACCTCCCATGTAACGATGTCACACCATTGGGTGTGCACCTTAATCATAGGGAGGAAATGTGAAGGATGGCCGGGACTTTGGCATCGCCCGGTAAATTGTTTGTCACTCTTTGGTAAATAAGATTGCAAGACTGGTACATTTCAATGGCCGTAATCAAGCGACGTCTGAACAGGATATCTTATGGTGGTGTGAACAGGCGCAAAGGGCGAACGAAGCCCCACTAGCCTCTTTCGCAACCTATATACGAGGGGACATCGACGCTATCCGGCTCGGGATGACGTTGCCCTGGTCGAACGGCATGGTCGAGGGACAGGTCAACCGACTGAAGACGATCAAACGCCAAATGTATGGTCGGGCGGGATTGGAGCTGTTGCGCATCAAAATATTGAATGTCACTTGAGGCTCGTTGTTCTACTGAAATATAAATCGATGTCTACATAACCACAGGGATGAAGCGTTTCACCAAAAGTGAGGAAGAACCAATTTTAAACCGCTATTGACATCAGAATTCGTAGTACGCATATTATTTCTTTTCAGTCGCAATAATACTTTCTTTGAAATCACGTACATGGTAGTCATGTTCGTATGTTGACAACTCTTTCGCATATGCGAAATCTCCAAACAATTTATTGATGGTAACGTTTCGGTCAACGAGCTGACGGATCACACCATTGAATAAGCCCAATGTTTTGACCGTATTACTATGCACAGACCCAATCGTCGAGACAAGCTCTGACGTACAGACATACTCTTTGTTTTGAGGATGGAACGTACCATGGTCTTCATGTAGAATGACCTGTGCCAAAAACTCGGACAAGTTATCGATGTGAATCATACTCCGCTGATTTTGATAGCTCGGAAAGAGCGGGATTTTCTTCGAGAGATTAGCCAGCTTGATATAGTTCCCTTTCGATCCCTTTCCGTAAATCATCGGCGGACGCACATTCGCGATGAGGAAATCTCGATCCGCTAACGCTTCAAGTTTTTTCTCGGCTTGAAGTTTGCTATTCCCATAGAAGTTTGTCGGCTTCGGCACTGTATCTCGGGTAATCATTTGAGCATTCGAAGCATCACCGTATACAATCATGCTACTGAGGAAGATAAACTGTTTCACACCTTCAAGCTTCGCCTTCTCCGCAACCTCGGCTGTCAAATCCGTGTTCACTTTATAGTATAGGTCCTCCATGCTCTTGTCCGTCGAGACGTGAGCGATCCCCGCAGCGTGTAAAATCGCATCGTATCCATCAAACGAGATCGTTTTCCATTCTCCGCTTCGCATCCCGACCGTCTCGACTTGAATCGAGTTAGCATGATGTACCTCAATCCATTGTTTGAACGCATTACCGACGTAGCTATTCGCTCCTGTGATTAATACTTTTTTCATGTATAGATCTCCTTCATAAAAACTTATCTTTGCATTACCCGATAGTCTTTAACAAATTTGTTAACCTTGAACAGAGAATAGCCGTTATTCTTCTCCTTTTGGGTGTTGATATTTGTTGTCACTACAGTTCCTCATTTAAAATTATTCGGTCGCAAACATATCCAAACGACTGATCGACATTTGCATGAAACGGACTAAGAATGCCGAGAAGCGGTTGACGACTTAAAAGATTGAAAATATGGCAGCACGGGGATTGTTCCTCGTGCTGCCATATGATTAGTCACGACTGTACAAATCGCGCGTATAAACTTTATCCGCTACATCTTCAAGTTCTGGATGCAAACGGTTTGTGACGATGACGTCAGCTGTCTCTTTGAACGTCTCAAAGTCATTGATGACAGGTGAATTGTAGAACGATTCTTCTTTTAGAACCGGCTCATAGATGACGACTTCGACACCTTTTGCCTTAATACGCTTCATGATTCCTTGAATCGAAGACGCCCGGAAGTTATCCGAGTCCGTCTTCATCGTTAGACGGTAAACACCGACACGCTTCGGATTTTGTTTCAGAATCGACTCAGCGACAAAATCTTTACGTGTACGGTTCGCGTCAACGATTGCCCCAATGATATTGTTCGGTACATCCTCATAATTGGCAAGAAGCTGTTTCGTATCTTTTGGCAAACAGTAACCACCATAACCGAATGATGGATTATTGTAGTGTGAGCCGATCCGTGGATCAAGACCAACACCCTCGATAATCTGCTTAGAATCAAGACCACGAACTTCTGCGTACGTATCAAGTTCGTTGAAGAACGCAACTCGCATCGCTAAATATGTGTTCGAGAACAACTTGATGGCTTCTGCTTCAGTTGAGTCAGTCAACAACACCGTAATATCTTCTTTGATGGCAGCATTTTTTAATAAGTTCGCGAACACTTCCGCGCGCTCAGACTGCTCACCCACAACGATACGTGATGGATAAAGGTTATCGTGCAACGCTTGACCTTCACGCAAGAATTCTGGTGAGAAGATGATATTTTCAGTATCGAATTTTGCATTGACTTCATCCGTATATCCAACCGGAACAGTCGATTTGATGACCATGATTGCATCCGGGTTGATTGCTAAAACGGTTGCGATAACGCTCTCAACCGTACGCGTGTTGAAGTAGTTACGTACTGGGTCATAATCCGTAGGCGTTGCAATCACAACATATTCGGCATCTTTGAACGCTGTCAGGTTGTCTGTTGTCGCAACTAAATTTAATTTTTTATTTTGTAAGAAGTCTTCAATTTCTGCGTCAACGATTGGAGACCGTTTCGCATTAATCATGTCGACTTTGTCTCTCATGATATCCAGTGCAATCACATCGTTATGTTGTGCAAGCAAGACTGCCATTGAAAGACCGACATAGCCAGTACCGGCCACAGCAATTTTCATTTCAATATCTCCTAACTAACTTTTCTAATATTTTTTTTAATACGGCTAGAATAAAGAATATAAATTTTCTGTTGATTTTAATCATTATCATCAATCCTAAAATATATAAAAAGACAGAAAAATATAAAGGAATAGTTAGATAAGTGATAATTGTAATTATAGAAACTGAAATTAGATTTAATAGAATAGTATGAAGAGTTTTTGTTTCTTTTTTATAGGCTACTATACTCCTCCACCTTATGATTGACATAGTTAGAAAGCCTGCAATTGAAGAAAAACCTACCCCATAAAGACCCATAATCGGTATCAATAAAACATTTAGTACTAATGTAACGCCCGCCCCTATTAAAGATGTATAAAATATATCTTTAGTGTTCTTATTGACTATATAGTTTGTCCCTAAAAAAGAAGATAAACTTGAGAAGACTACTGCAATAAGCAGTAGAGGAGTGTATTTCCAAGCTTTTATATATTCCTCGCCTAAAGTTGAAAACAAAGGTTTTACAATAATAATCAATATGCTTACTAATAAAAATATGAAACTACTGAAATACTGAAACGCAACTAAATTGTACTTTCCACTATCTTTGCTATCCTTATGCTCAATAGCAGATAGTTGCCATGCCTTAAAAAAAATCGAATTAAATACTGCGATTATTCCAGATAATTTACTCGAGACTGCAAATAAACCATTAAACGATGTACCTAGATAAAATAATATAAGATATCGAGAGGAAGCGTTAATTATCCACCACATTAATGAGTTAGGCATTAAAGGAAGACTATAAGATAACATTTGAATAATCGTATTAAAATTAAGTACTTTTAACGATAAGTAGCTTCTTATATTAATCCCTCTAAAAAGATGAGCAAGAGAAAATAAATAGGAAATTATGTTGGCAATGAAAAAACCGTGTAACCCATATTGAAAATGACCTACAAGAAAAATAACTCCCACAAATAACGAGACTGAGTATAGCAAAGAGTTAAGTGCATACAATTTTAATTTTTTTAAACTTCTACAAAAATTCAAAAGATAGATGTAAAACATATTTAAACAGAAAACAAAAAAAACTAAGTAGTAAAAATCAGGAACTCCCATTAATATACTGTATATGACTAAACATAAGCCACTAAAAATAACTCCCAAGACAATTACAATCGCACCATTACTAAAAACGACTTTTGCGTTTTCTCCATCTAAAACAAATCTTAAAGTAGCTTCATATACGCTTAAAGTGATTAATGGAATTAGCAAAGTGATAGTTACTTGAATCAAATCTAATTTTCCATACTCTACGCTAGAAAGATAAAAAGTAAAGAATGGAACAAGGGCGAAAATAAGAAGCTTGCTTCCCAAGTCTCCAATACTTAGAATGAGTGAATCTTTAAATAGACTTTCTGTACGCGATCTCATTTTATACCTTAATCGAATCTTTCAATTCATTAATTATTCTAATGTTTTCTTTGAAAAGTAATTCATTATTTGTTTTAATATTTTTTAATTTAATCTTCTCAGACTCTAAATCACTTATTTTTTCTCTTACGCGTTGTAATAATAAGTCGTCCTTAATTTTCAAACTATTAATATCGAAAACGTCATTTGTTGATTCAATCATTTTAAACATTTGATCAACTTTATCCTGCCATGACAATCCAACAAAAGGTACACCTTTAGCAGCTGCTATTATAAGTGAGTGCATACGTGCACCGATTAAAAAATCAATAGTTCGATACAATTCATTAATATCATCAAAATTCTTTAATTCTACTTTTTTAATAGCGTGATTACTTTTTAATTGTTCATAAACAAAGTCTACAGCTGCATAATCTTTATGCTCTGTTGAAAATAAAATAATTTGGTAGTTATTAGACAATTTTTTAATTATTCTTTGCAAATTGCTTAAATAATCCTTATTAATGCCTTCCTCCACTTTATTCAGCAACAAATCGATAATACAAATTCCTATTGTTAATTTTTCATCTGCGACTTTAGGATTCTGTATTTGATTTTCATCCATTAAAAAAACAGGATCAATGGATAATACAGGTTTATTTGAAATGTCCTTGATATATTGATAAGATTTTTCATCCCGCAGAGTAACCTTATAGGCTTGAGACAAAATTTCTCTCGTATTTTTTAGTTGCTTTTCATTTTGAAACGGACCGATTCCGATAGAAGTCACAAAAACTTTTTTATTATATTTTTTGGCTATTTCAATTATTTTTTTGAATTTGTAAGCCGAGTCCGAATGTGGGGTCAAATCAAAAATTGCATTTCCTCCACCAACTAATACAAAATCACTATTTTGAATATCTAACTCAAAATCTGAATTATCAACATTAAAATCAATTTGCTTTTTAACTCTTAAAGTATGAAGTAAATCTAGAAAAGTTTTTTTTCTTAAATTATCATTATAAAATTGTTTTAACTTTCTTTTTTTCATGTTCTCAATATACGGATATTCTAATTGTATTTGATTATCATTACTAACATATTTACGTAAATTAAAATCATATTTTTCTATACTACAATCATATAACAACTTTTTTTCTAATTGATTTACAATTAGTAAGTCACCTAAATTTTTACTCCCCATAAAACTTATGAAAGTTACTTTCATATTAAATAACTCCTTTAATCGTTCTGTTATAAACTCCGTTTACAGCAAAAAGGCTTAGTAATATTGCAATAGAAATTAAAAAAATCACATCAGTAACAAAGTGAGTTCCAGTTATAGATCGAAACAAAAAAGATGAAAGTAATACTAATGCAACTTTCATATCTGTACTCTTTGCTAATATTTTCAATCTATTTTTATTTTTATATATTTGAAATAAAATTAAAGCACCAAGAAGTACTAAACCGAAGAATCCAAAAATCAGAATTATTTCGGTTATAAAATTATGAGAATGATAATACTTTCCTTGTGTTAAAGTTCTCGCCACTCCGAAACCTGATGGAAAAAAACCATTTTCTTTAATGTATTCGATAACTAAAGGATAAATTTCTTGTCTCCCACTTAAGATACTATCATTTGTGGCGGTTCCTTGAAGCTGTTGGATAAATAGAGATAAATTTCGAGAGTTAATTCCACGATTCATAAGTGAAACATTTAAGGCATTAAGAAGACCCAATAAATTTGTGAAAACTATTAAAGAAGTAAAAACTACTGAAAAAAACTTAATATAATATGATAGTTTTTTCTTAGAGGAAAAAACCAAAAAAATAACAAATATGGACAGAATTGATGAGACGAACACCATCCTTGATCCTAATATTCCTAATATCATTAGATTCACTACACCCATGAATAAATTTAAATATGATTTTTTAAATTTATTATATATAAAAATGGCTAAAATGTTATAGTATGCTAACAATCCAATTTCATAGTAAGTAATAACGTAGTTCATCCTAAGAAGATAATAAATAGGCATTAACAAGGTGAACCCCATTGCCACTTTATGCCATTTCATCAATAATTCTTCAATTCGAATTGATTGAGTGCTAAAAATATAAAGTGGAATAGTACTATAAATTAATAAATTAATTCCATCACCTAGGACGTACATTGGATTTTCAACAAACAAAGCATTAACTCCGATAATGATTATTAAGCCTATAAGATACCCTAAGAAATATCTATTCATTTTTTGTGTATTAAATATTACGGTTAATATCAAAAGTATCACGATAATCATACTTTTAATTAAAAATGGACTTGAAAGTTGAAAAAAAAGTATAGATATAGATGACGCATAAATAAACGTAATAATTATCCATGTGTTTAAATTATTATTATTCATAATTAAGACCTCTGTAAAATCATTATTGGTTACCTTCCGAGAATTCCTTAATTCCCCGACATAACAATCCCCATACTTTTTTCTTTCCTAAGTTTTCTACGATACTTTTTTTTCGGAAAAGGAATTGAGCAGCTATTAGGTATGAAATTTTAGGAGAAATAGCAGCAAAAAGGGCTCCTTTATCTAAAAAAAACTTCTCTGTGTATCCTTCAAACCAAGATGAAGGGCGATACTTAATGTGTGCAATAATTTTCGGATGCGCATAAATTTTAATACCTTTTTTTAAACACTCTGTTAAGAATAGAGTATCTTCACCCGAACCGTATTTTGCTCCTCCACCAAATAATAAAGAAAAATACAAATTTTCTTTAAGAATTTTATTTCTTCGGAAGGCAATATTAACAGTTCCAAATTTCATATAATTGTGAAATCCAATCTTTTTACTTTTTTTGATTTTGTTCTTTACTACTCCTCGGGAATCTTCTACAGAAACATCAAATAATATTACGTCTGCTTTGGGATTAGCATTGAACGCCTCAATAACTGCTTTTTCATAGTTATGGTCATAAACCATGTCGTCATCCGCCATTAAACAAATATCACCTTCTGATCTCATTAAGGCAGAATTTCTACTTAAACCTACTCCTCTTTCATCGAATGAAAAAAATCGAATTTTTTTATCATTAAATAAAATATATTCATAACTTATACTATCAGTTTGATTTATTATTATGGCATCGGTTTGTATATTCATTTTTCGGGCCAGGTCAAAGGAAGATTGCTTCATTGTTGCAACTAAAACTTCTACTTTCATTACAAATTCCACCTTATAAGATTATGAAAATGACTTTTCAAGTAAGTTTTATTTTCTTAATAATCGGTTTTAGAATCCAATAAAAAGTCAAATAAAGAGATCTTATTAATCCAATCTTTTCTAATTTTCTATATATCCTCCAGTGATACTTAACTAAACTAAATTTATTTTTTGATAATGAGTTTTCTCTTATTCTGTGACTTGATAATACTTCTTCTAAACAATATAAATAGTCTACTTTTTTCATAAGATTTAACCACATGAGATAATCATTTCTTTTCTTTATAGGAGTTATATATTTTTTTTCTTCAATGGCAGTCGCGTTATAAATAACAGTAGAATTCCCAGGACAATTTTTTAAAACATCATTATAATCGGCTTTAAATTTATAAGCTATAATATTGTTTAATGAAGCCCCGTTTTCGTTAATTTTGTCATAAAACGTACAAGTAAAAATATAGTTATTGTTTTTCATAAAGTTAATTTGAAGTTCTAATTTATTCGGACTCCAAAGATCATCACTATCTAAAAAAGCAATATACTCTCCTTGAGCCTTTTCTAATGCTTTATTCCTTGCCACCGCTGCTCCAGAATTCATTTCTAATTGATGAACAATTATCCTATTATCTTTATCTTGAACTTTTTTTAATATTTCTAGAGTGTCATCACTTGAACAATCATCTACTATAATTAACTCCCAATTTACATAAGTCTGCGCTAGTACACTATTTATAGTTTCTTCAATGTAATCTGAACAATTGTAAGATGGCATAATAATTGATACCAAATTCGGAATACCATGGTATTTATTCATTTTTATTTAACCCTTTCGTCATTCCTAATCAATAATAATTGGCGTACTTCACATACCTAAATCATTATTAAAGTCGAAACGATTTACTTATCTTTTTCTTTTGCAGAAGCAACTTCTTTAATCATAGAGGAAGTGCCCCCTTCTAATACCCCTTCGCTCTTTAATACACTGAGTACTGTTCCTATAAAACACTGTATGTCTTTTTTAAAAGACAAATTTTTGACATAGTCACCGTCTAACTGAGCCTTCACCTCAATTGGCAGTTCGTCTCTCCCATTAATTTGAGCCCATCCCGTAAGACCTGGAAGAATATCATTAGCTCCATACTTTTCTCTTTCTTCAATCAAATCATATTGATTCCACAATGCGGGCCGTGGACCAATTACAGACATCTCTCCTGTTAGGATATTAACGATTTGCGGTAATTCATCTAAACTTGTTTTACGAAGGAATTTACCGATTTTTGTAATGTACTGTTCCGGGTCACCTAATAGATGTGTTGGGGTGTCTTTGGGAGCATCTATTCGCATTGTTCTAAACTTCAAAATATTAAAGTGTGACCGATGAAGACCAACTCGTTTTTGTTTGAAAAAGACCGGACCTTTCGACTCGAGTTTAATTGCAATCATAATCCCAATAAATAAAGGGGCAAGTACAACCAGTCCAATCAATGACAGCATCAAATCAATTTTTCGCTTGTGTTCAATATACCTCATTATTCACACTCCATTATTCAAACTGTTTCTTTAAGGTGATCATGCTTAAGCGAATCGAGACAATCATTTGCCCAGTTGACGAGATACAGACCGAGCGCTTCACTCGTCTTTAACTCATTCATTCTTGAAAGTTTCCCTTTCAAGTCCGATTCTTCGGTAACAATACCTGTAAAGATTTTCGGATAGACTGCCTCAGGATGAACTTCTCCTTCTTTCAACAGCTCTTCAAACATTTTTTCACCTGGACGAATCCCACTAAATTCAATTGAAATTTGTTCTTCTGTAAAGCCACTCAGTTTAATCATATTACGAGCTAAATCTACGATTTTCACCGGTTCACCCATATCAAGGACGAATACTTCTCCGCCATCGGCTAAAGTCCCAGCTTGAATGACAAGACGGCTTGCTTCAGGAATCGTCATAAAATAACGGGTCATATCAGGATGTGTGACAGTAACCGGTCCGCCTTTTTCAATTTGCGTTTTAAACAACGGGATGACAGAACCCCGACTCCCTAATACATTTCCAAAACGGACAATAGCATACTTTGTTTGGCTCGTTTTCGCTAAATTTTGAACGACCATTTCAGCAATACGTTTTGTTGATCCCATCACGTTCGTTGGATTGACGGCTTTATCCGTTGAAATCATAACAAATCGATTTGCACCAAACTCATCTGCCATCTCAGCGACATTTCTAGTACCATAGATATTATTCTTAACAGCTTCATGTGGATTTGCTTCCATTAAAGGTACATGTTTATGAGCCGCTGCATGGAAAACTAAATGCGGTGAATGTGTCATAAACACTTCACGCAACCGTTCTACGTCCTGCACGTCAGCAATAACTGGAATCAAATCGACGTCTAAATTGAGTTCACGGAGTTCACGTTCGATTAAATAGATGCTATTCTCCCCATGACCTAATAGGAGAAGGCGTTCTGGACTAAATTTCAAAATTTGTCGGCAAATTTCTGATCCAATCGATCCCCCTGCGCCTGTAACCAGGACTGTCTTACCTTCCACTTCTGATTGAATCCCTGAAATATCAAGTTCAACCGGTTCACGGCCAAGAAGATCATCAATTGATACTTGACGCATTTGGTTAACAGCCACCTTTCCGGCTGCAACTTCCTCAATCATGGGTAGCGTATGCACATTCGTACAGAGTGCTTTTGCTCGTTTAATAACCGCAAGTCGATCCTGATAACTCATAGACGGAATAGCGAATACAATTTTATCAATTGCATGATTCTCGACAACACTTTCCAATTGTTCGAGCGTTCCTAACACTCTCACACCGTTAACAGTCAGATTCTGAAGGTGACTGTTATCATCAATAAATCCAACTGGATTCATACGATGATTATCAGATTGATTGATTTGACGGACTAGCATGCGACCAGCTTGCCCGGCACCCACAATCAATGTCCGCTTTTCAGATTTACGACGTTTCATTTTTCTACCGCCTAGAACTAGTCGACGATCCTGCTTCCACGTCACGTAAATCCGTGAACCTAGACGAATGCCCCCTAAGAGTAAAAGAGAGAGGCAAAAACTAAGGAATAACATTCTTTCCATTGCTTCACCGTAAACAGCAAATTGAAGGACATACAAAGTCAACGTGCTCATCATAAGAGTTACCGCAAGACGAATCGCTTCTGACATACTCGCAAAACGCCATGCGACTCGATAAAGACGACTGATACCGGCCATCACGATGAATAGTGCACTATATAGTAAAGCAGACTCTACAAAGTGATTACGATCTACATTTTCAATAAACTCAATTGGATACAAAAAGAAGTATGTGACGAACATGGAAGATAAAATAGCAATAATATCAAGAACTACTAGTACACTTGTTCGAAATGATTTTCGACTTAACTCAGGAATAGACATCTGATTTCCTCCTTATTTCACTGGATTCAAAGAAGATTGTTCTTCCATCAGTTCGGTCATCATTTTTAATACATCTTCTCGGAGATCATCCCTCTTTAATGCAAATTCAAGAGTTGTTTGAATAAATCCTAACTTTTCTCCAACATCATAGCGTTTGCCATTGAATTCGTAAGCATATACACGCTCAACTTCATTCAAGCGCGTAATCGCATCTGTCAATTGGATTTCACCACCCGCTCCCGGGACTTGTGTTTCTAAAAAGTTAAATATTTGAGGAGTAAACAAATATCGACCCAAAATGGCCAAGTTCGATGGTTCTGTACCTGGTGCCGGCTTTTCAACAAAAGATTCAACTTTATGTAAACCGCCTTCAAGTGATGACTGCGGATCAACAATCCCATAACGGTGCGTTACGTCACGTGAAACTGGTTGCACACCGATGATTGAGCTCTCCGTCTTTTCATACTGTTCGATTAATTGCTTCGTACAAGGGATTTCCGCCTGAACAATATCATCTCCGAGCATAACGACAAATGGTTCATTTCCAACAAACGCCTTTGCCTGCAATACTGCATGACCTAAACCCATCGGCTTTGACTGCCGGATAAAATGTATATTAATGTTTGTTGTTTCTTCTACTAGTTTAAGAAACTCAGATTTTCCTTTTTCGATCAATGTTTGTTCAAGTTCAGGTACCGAATCAAAGTGATCTTCAATAGCTCGTTTACCCTTGCCCGTGACGATTAGGATATCTTCAATGCCAGATTCAACAGCTTCTTCTATGATGTATTGAATCGTTGGTTTATCAACGATTGGTAACATTTCTTTCGGCATCGCTTTTGTTGCCGGCAAAAAACGTGTCCCTAATCCTGCAGCTGGAATCACAGCTTTTTTCACTACTTTACTTGCCATGATGTTCCTCCTCTATAAATAAATATATATTATCTGTCTGATTCATAGAAAAAAGGATGTAACTTACATCCCTTCAAAATTATATTTTCAGATTATCACTTTAGACCTAATATAAAAACATATGAGGAGTAAAATAAACCTAAAATCGTTCGACAGTTGTCGACACTTTCTCTATTTTTAACCAATTAAGTCAATGAATTTCAGCGAAATCTAGAACAACTCACTTTTTCCATTTGCCTCTCCAGTTCTTTATCGGCAATGTCGGGGGGTCGATGAATACAAAATCATCCTTGATGACTGCCTCTGCATTGATGACATAATTCTCCCATTTGTCCGCACCGAGTTCATCCCGCACGACCTTCTCGACTTCCGTCCAATAAAACGTTCGTCGCCCCGTGCTATGCGCATCTGATGCGATCAAGTGGCTCAAGCCGTTACGAAGAAACGCGAATGCGAGGTCTTTGACGTTATTTCCGAATGCTCCGGTCAAACTACTTGTCGTAATTTGTGACAGCGCCCCAGACGAAACAAAATCCATTAGTCGCTGCGGGTTGGTCGCGAACGTTTTATTCCGTTCTGGATGGGCGATAATCGGCGTATAGCCTTCCGTCTGAAGGTCGAAGAAGAGCTGTTCGGCGTAGGCTGGTACCGAGTCACTCGGAAACTCCACGAGCACGTAACGAGATCCAGCAAGCGATAACGCCTTTCCTTGCTCTAACGAGTCAATCAAATCACCGAAGATCCGAATCTCTTGTCCCGGATACAAATCGAGCTTGATGTTTTCTTGTCTGAGTACGTTTTGTAGTTTTGTCACAGCACTTGCGACATCAAGCTGACTTGTATCAAACTGCGGCTGAAACGCGTGGGGGGTGACTACGATTGCAGTCACCCCTTCACTTACTGCGCGCTTCGCCATTTCGACCGCTTGTTCGACTGTTTCCGGACCGTCATCGACGGCCGGTAATAAGTGACAATGGATATCAATCATGGCGTGCTCTCCTTCTTATTCATATGCGTAATAGTAATAATGGTCGTCGCTGCCTTGTGGTTCGCGCTTGTTCAAGACGACACCGAGGATATGTGCATCTGCCAAAATGAGTTGTTCTTTTGCTTTGACGACCATTTGACGGTCCGATTTATCACAACCGACGACGAGGACGACACCGTCGACTTTGCGGGCCAAGAGGCGCGTATCTGCCACTTGCATCATCGGAGGCGCATCTAAAATGATGACGTCATAGTTCGCTTTTAATTCTTCTAGTACACGATCCATCATCTTCGACGACAATAGCTCTGATGGGTTTGGTGGGATCGGTCCTGCCGCAATCAAATCTAAGTTCTCGATTTGTGTCGTGTGTGTCGCTTTATCGACCGTCGTTTTTTTGGCCAATACTGTCGATAGACCAATCCCGTTCGACAAACGGAATGTGAAGTGAGCCGTCGGACGACGCATGTCGCAGTCGACGAGTAACACTCGTTTCCCTTGTTGGGCATACACAACCGCGAGATTTGACGACGTCGTCGATTTTCCTTCACCAGACGAAGAAGATGTAATGACCATCGTCTGCAACTCGTCATCGACTGCCGTGAACTCTAAGTTCGTGCGGATCGTACGGTATTGTTCAGAGATCGGCGATTTCGGTTTTAACACCGTAATCAACTCACGACCTGACTTGTCGTATTGGGTATGCTTATGTTTCTTTTTTCCGAACTTAAACATGGACTCGTTCACCTTTCACGTTAGCTTGACGTTGTTGACGCATTTCGACTTTATCGATGACAGGAATCGATCCGAGAACCGGAAGTTCCAAAATCGTTTCGACGTCTTGTTCTGTTTTAATCCGACGATCGAGCATTACTCTCAAAAATGCCATAGCCACACCAATCATCATCCCAAGAACTGTCGCAATGGCCGTGTTCAATAAGATGTTCGGTTTCACTGGCGACATCGGGACCGAGGCATTCGAGAGGACTTTAACGTTGTCAACACCGCTCATTAATTCGCTGACTTCTTCCGCGAACACAGTGCTGATTTCGTTGGCGATATCGGTGGCGAGCACCGGGTTCGTATGTTGAACTTTAATGTTGATGACCTGCGAGTTTTGTTCGCTGTTGACTGTGATTAAGTTTGCAATATTATCAGGGGCACCAATTACATTTTCTTGAACCTGCTCTAAAATAGCTGGACTTTGAATGATGACCCGGTATGTGTTTACAAGTGCGACCGACGACTGAACTTGGCTGCTATCAATCATGTTGTTTTGTGTCTCTTTCGGTGCAACTAAGACTTGTGTCGATGCTTCATATGTTGGACTAATGACGAATGAGCTCACTAAAAATGCGATTAACGCCGCAATGATTGCTAAACTTGCGATGAGCCATTTGCTCCGTTTTAAAATGGAGAATAGTTCTCCAAGGGAAATTGTTTCTTCTTTCATCTTCGTCTGTTCTCTCCTCTGTTTTTTAAAGTCACTACTGGAAAAATTCCGCAGATAATATTTAACAGTGCCAATACCAAAACATTATAGCAAAAATCCTCACAGTTGATGACCCATTTTTTAAAATTTGGGTTTTTTGGTATGTAAATCTGATAAACTTTGTTAGGAAGAACTTAACAAAAGGAGGAGACTATAGTGCACGTTAGTGAGCGCCTACTCCAGTTGTACGCAGACATGAATGCGACGACACGTATCAAATTGCAAGATGCGATTAAACAGAATTTAGGGGACGGGAAGTCGTTGGCCGTGTCTTTCGAAGAATTGACAGGGACAACGGATCCAACGTTTTCGACCGAGATCAAATCGGCGGCCGACTTTGCGGCATGGATTAAAGATGGGAAGAAAGATGCCACGTTCCTTCCATACTATGTGTCTTTACTCGAGATGCACGAAGACGTATTTCGTAAAGAGTCGACAGTGCCGAAGTCAGCACCTGTTGACAAGACATCGGTCAATGAGGCACCGCTTATGGATCAAACCGTGATTCCCGCTCCTGAACCGACCGTAGTGAAAACGCCAACACCAGAAGAGAAACCACCCGCCACAAAACCACGGTATATGCCGGAAGCCCCGGTCCCATCACGGGCAGAACGGGCAAAATACCATCGGACGATTGAACCGGCACGACCACGGCGGAAGTCCGGGAAATGGATCGGTGTTCTGTTCATCCTTGCCTTATTCATCGGAGGCGGCTATATCGGGTATCCCTATGTCATGGACTTGTTAGAACCAAAACAAGAGGCCCAAGTCGTCGAGGAGAAGCCGAAGCCGGATCCTGAACCGGTCGTCCAAGAGCCGGAGACGAACTATGTGTGGCTCGCCTCAAAAAACGTCAACCTCGTCTCGGAACCGAACGGCGCGACGGTCACCTACATAGGAGATATCGGCGACCGGTACGAAGTTGTGAAGGAACAAGATGAGCACGTCGAAGTGAATTTGGACGGGACGACAGCATGGGCCCCGCTCGACGCCGTCACGACCGACTGGCCGACGCGTGATTTGACGGATAGTGCCTTACTCGACTGGGTGAACACGAATTTGAACAACGAGTGGCTCGGTGAGTCGATTCCTGATTTCTTCGCCATGAACGAAGCAGCACTTACAGAGACGATCGGCGCGCCGTTCGGCCGTGAGACCGATGCGTTGAACGCTTACGCGTTCTATAACGGTGGGTTCTTCGTGATTCAAGACGATAAAGTACACGCCATCGACTGGACGAACACGCAAACGACGCGTGAAGCTTTCAGCCCGCTCGGCGAAGCTGTGCTTGAGACGGACGATGCGGTGGTATATGAGAGTGAGACGTACTCACTTCGCTTATTCGAAGGCACGAACGGGCAGACACGGGTACGACTAACTGAAAAATAAGAGCGTTTCACGGAAGGAGCAATCCCCATGAACCCAATCCTTGTCACAGGGGGTGCCGGTTATATCGGTACCCATACCGTCTTACAGTTACTTGAAACCGGCCACGACGTCATCGTCCTTGACAACTTGTCGAACAGCCGCCGCGACGCGCTCGAGCGCGTCGAAGCGTTGACCGGGAAATCGGTCACATTCTATCTCGGCGACATCCTCGACCGCGAACTGCTCGAACAAATCTTTTTGACGCATACGATTGACGCCGTCATCCATTTCGCCGGACTGAAAGCCGTCGGCGAGTCTGTATCTGAACCGCTCCGTTATTACGAGAACAACGTCGTCGGCACGACCGTTCTCTTAGAAGTAATGAACGCGTTCGATGTGAAACGGATCGTCTTCAGCTCGTCGGCGACCGTATATGGCATGCCGGAACGGACACCAATCGACGAGTCGTTCCCGCTCAGCGCGACAAACCCATATGGCCGCACGAAACTGATGATTGAAGACATCATGCGCGACCTCGCCGTCGCCGACTCGTCTTGGAGCATCGCCCTCCTCCGTTACTTCAATCCGATCGGCGCCCACGAATCTGGCCAAATCGGCGAAGATCCGTTCGACATCCCGAACAACTTGATGCCATACATCACGCAAGTCGCCGTCGGCCGCTTGAGCGAACTGAGCGTGTTCGGTGACGATTACGATACACCAGACGGGACCGGCGTCCGCGACTACATCCACGTCGTCGACTTGGCCGAGGGTCACTTGAAGGCGCTCGACTACGTCATGGACCATACGGGTGCCGAGGCGTTCAACCTCGGGACCGGGACCGGCTATAGCGTCCTCGACCTCGTCCAGGCCTTCAAGGCGGAAAGTGGAAAAGATGTCCCCTACAAAGTGACACCACGCCGCCCCGGTGACATCGCCATCTGCTTCGCCGACCCGGCGAAGTCAAAACGTGTGCTCGGTTGGGAAGCGAAACATGATGTCCGCGCCATGTGCCGCGACGCTTGGAACTGGCAATCGAACAATCCGAACGGGTATCGCTAACACCAAAACGAGTCCTCATCTTTGTCGATGAGAACTCGTTTTTTTCATTGTTTGATCCAAGCCACCCCATACGCATCGAGTTCAATCGTCTCGATCGGCTCACCTGTGAATAGGTTCGTTCCGTTCACTTTTAAGGTGACCGGTTCATTGCTGACGTTCGTATGCAACAGGAGTGTCTCCCCTTCGCCTTTCCGCTCGACCGTGAACACACGCTGATCGGACGACGTGTCGATTCGCTGCGTCGCATACGGCGAGAACGCCGGATGTGTCCGCTTCACGTTCAACTGGCTGACGATTCCGGAGAACACTTGCAGCCGATACGTGTCCGTCTTCAACTCTTGGATGAGTGCGTCGTGGTCGACCGGTGTTTGGACACCGAGCAATGTTCGGTAATCGACGGCCGGAATACCTTGTAACGAGAACAAGATGCTGTGGGCAGCGAGAATCATCTCGACGCTCGGCTCAATCAAGTTCTTCTCGAACGGGTCTCGTTCTGCCATCGACAAGAAATTGAAGTACGTCTTCCCGTCTCCTGGTGCTTCGATCCGGTTCGCCCAGTCAGACAACTTGTTGGCATTGCCTTGCGCGAAGGCGAGCATCGTATGCGACGCGAGGTCGAAGTGACAGATGGCGTCGGCGACACTCATGTATGACCCGAGCTCCGACACATCGCCTTCGTACGCGACAATCTGCTGCCCATGTAGTTTATAGTGATGCAGTACCACGTGCCACAGTTCGATGACGCGTTGGATGCTCTCCTCCGGCATACCGCGGAACGACTGGACGTGGACGCGCAATTTCGTCGCGCCTTGGGCGAGCCGTTCGATGAAGGCGTCCGTCTCCTCGAGCAGGTTGAACTGCATTTCGTTATACACATCAGGATCTGTGTCATACATGAGCTCGAACTCAT
Source organism: Exiguobacterium sp. SL-10 (assembly GCF_004337025.1). Classification (NCBI taxonomy): domain Bacteria; kingdom Bacillati; phylum Bacillota; class Bacilli; order Caryophanales; genus Exiguobacterium; species Exiguobacterium sp. SL-10. The sequence continues at coordinate 21,365 of NZ_SJUP01000006.1, forward strand.
GTTTGAAGCGTCCGAGGTCCTCATATAATCGGATGCGCGGATTGACGGCCGTATCGGTCGGTTTCGCCGAGTACGGGAACAACGAGACGAGATAGAGATCGCTGATCGACGCTTGGACGTGTTGCTTCAACAAGTCATGTAGTGCGTCTAAGTCAGGGCTCCCGTCCGTCGTGACGGCGTTCGAATCGATCATAAGCACGCCCGTCTTCTCACTCAACTCCTCCCCATCATGCCAATGATGATTGTCCCACTTCATAAATAGTTCCTGCCATTCTTCTATCGTATGGTCGTCCTCTAATTGATTGATGATCGGTTCAACAGTTTCCCAAAGCATATCATCCCTCCTCAGTGTCTCTTTATCAGTCCCACCGAACCAAGATTTTCAAACGCAAAAAAAAGCCGTCCCGTAAGGAACGACTCAGTTCATCAAGCGTTGCAACTCGGCTTGGACGTCGGCAAGCGAGGATGCATCCGGATTCCAGTAATAGATGCCGTCCGACTCGAGACCGCCCGCCCCTTCGATACGGAGCGTGCTGGCGTTGCGGAACGCCTTCATATAGTCCGTCGACAACGCCACGAGCTCGTTGAACTCGATGTTCGTCTTGGCACGGTTGCCGGCGACGTCGAGTAATTTTGTCACTTTGTCGACCGAAAAGTCGGAACGTCCCTTCTCGACGATGGCCGCGACGACGGCGCGTTGCCGTTCTTGACGACCGAAGTCTCCGTTCGGATCTTCGTAACGCATGCGGGCATATGACAAGGCCGAAGCCCCATTCAAATCGACTTGTCCGACCGGATAGGTGTAGCCGTCCGACGAGAACGCGAAGTCGTTCGTCACCGTGATGCCGCCGAGCGCATCGACGACCTCGGTGAACGCCTCCATGTCCGCCTCGACGACGTAATCGATCGGGATATCCAAGAGCGCTTCCACCGAATCCATCGCCATCTCTGCCCCACCGAAGGCGTAGGCGTGGTTGATTTTATCGTTCATGCCTTTCCCGACGATTTCCGTCTTCGTATCGCGTGGGATGCTGAGCATCGCCCCTTCGTCCGTCGTCGGGTTGAGTGTCATGACGATGATCGAGTCACTGCGGCCCTGCTCCCCGTCGCGGCGGTCAATCCCGAGGAGTAACACCGACACCGATTCTTTCTGTTCGATCGTCTCGACTTGTTTCCGTTCTTCACTGATCTCCAAATTCTCATTCACTTTCGTCACCGTCTCGTTGACGTCACGGTACATCGACCAGACGAACAGTCCCCCGGCGACGAGGAAAACCGTTAATACGCCGAGCGTGATCGCCAACACCTTTTTCCATTGTGACTTTTTCTTATGTCTCGCCATATGTCCACCTGCTTTCAACATCGTTAGATATGGATATAATTCCCGCTTCACGTGTTGTATTATAGCACGTTGTCAAAAAATGCTAACTATTTATTTTGGATTTTTACGGAAAGTGGGTCTTATAACGGCTGCGTCGCATATGGTCAGGCCAGGCCGCATTGATTTCGGCACCAAGCAGCATCGTCGCCGCCGTCAAGTAGAGCCAAATCTGAAGCAAGATGACGACACCGATTGTCCCGTACGTCTCGCCGAACATCGAAAACTGGTCGACGTAGACACTGTAGCCCGTCGACAGCATCTGCCATGAAATGACGGCAAAGACGGCGCCCGGAAGCGTCTCGACGAATGTGACGCGTTGTTGCGGGGCGATTTTATAGAAGAGCGAGAAGGCGAAAATCAGGATGACGGTCGATACCGTATACCGGGTGAGCGTCGCCAGCCGGTCGAAGTCTTCAAGATGTGGGAACCATGTGTACATGAGCTCGACGAACTCACGACCGAAGATATGGAACACGATCAAGATGACGGCGCCGATACTGAAGGCGATGAGCGTGAGCAAACCGATCAGGCGGCGGACGACATAGCTCCGGGCCTCTGTCTCGCCGTAGGCGAACACGGTCAGCTTGACGAGGCGGGCCGTCCCGTTCGACGCTGACCAGACGGCGATGATGGCCCCGACTGAGACGACGCCTGCGTTAATGTTGCCACTGACGTCATAGACGATCGACAGCATATCGCGCACGCTCGAACCCGGGATGAGAATCTCGATCTGTTCGATCAACAAGGCGTCGTCAATCCCAAGCCACGCCATGACAGTGAACAAAAGAACGAACGTTGGGAAGATGGCGAGAAACCAAAAGAACGCGAGCGTCGCGCTGTAGTCGTTAATATGATGGTCCTTGAACCGATGGCGGACGTCGATGACGAGACGGAACAGGCGATCGAGCACACGCGTCACTCCTTTTCTTCTCATTATGCCATAAAACAAATCGCCCCATCCTTGTTGGATGAGGCGAATCGTCACTGTTCCATCAATTGTCCGAGATACGACTTCACGTCTTCGAGTGACGTCGCGTCCGGGTTCCAGTAATAGATGCCGTCGCTCGCTTTCCCGCCTGACCCTTCAAGACGAAGGACGTCCTGGTTTTTGAAAGCGGCCATATAGTTGCTTGAAAGCGTCCGGATATCTTTGAACGTCATGTTTGTCTTGGCGTTGTTGCCGAGCACGTCGAGCATGTTGTTGAACTTCGAGATTGAAATCTCGTCTTTGCCTTTGTTGACGAGCGCCGTGATGACGTCACGTTGGCGCTCTTGGCGACCAAAGTCCCCGTTCGGGTCATCATAACGCATACGCGTGTAAGCGAGCGCCTCCGAGCCATTTAGTGAGAGCGCGCCCGGTTCGAACGTGTGCTCCCCTGACGTGAACGCCAAATTGTTCGTCACGTTGACGCCACCGAGCAAGTCGACCGTGTCTTGGAAGCCTTTCATATCCACCTCGGCCACGTAGTCGATCGGGATATCGAGCAAGTTCTCGACCGTGTCGAGTGCCATCTCGGCCCCACCAAACGCGTAAGCGTGGTTGATTTTATCCGACGTCCCTTTGCCGATAATTTCCGTCTTCGTATCACGTGGGATGCTGAGCATCGCGCTTTGATCCGTGTTCGGGTTGAGCGTCATGACGATAATCGAGTCGCTGCGACCTTGCTCGTCGGCACGACGGTCGACACCGAGTAGAAGGACCGAAATCGGTTTTTTGTCATTGATCGTCTCCGGCTGCATGCGCTCCGGGCTGAGGCCCGTCGACTCGTTCAACCGCTCGACGGTCGAATCGACTTGATTATATAGATAGGCAGCTGCACCGGCTCCGATGAGCAGGAACAATCCTACGACGAGTCCCACAATTTTTGCAATCCGTTTCGCTGGGGAACTCTTTTTCCGACGTTTTTTTACTCGCTTCTTCTGCTCTTCCATGACTTAACACCTTTCGTAAACCATTTTTATGAAAAATACCATTTTTTATTTTAGCATGTAACTGTCTTTTATACCGTTATTTTTATAAAAAAAGGGAAATTGATGCAACAAATTGGTACACGTACATTCGTTGTTACTTATCGGTCTTTTCTGACGAATTATTGAGTGTTTTCTCGGTATTATTTTTTGTGACTTCTTCACATTCGACAGATTCAACCATGACCATGACCGACTGGTACGTATAAAGACCTATTTCTAAATCAACATGCATCCAAAATTATGTCAATTTTTTGTCGAATCCGCTGTTTCATAGGCATGTTTCCTTATATTCAAACACCCTGATGAGACAAATGGATGATTTTTTGTAATAATTTACTTATCTATGATGAAAATACACATATAAATCCATTAACTGGTTGGAGGGTCAGCAAATGCGTTACGTCGTCACATGTTTTTTAGAGAAACAAGAACCTTGTGCGTTTACGGTGTATGGGGAATCCATCCATGAAGCTGCGTTCACGTTCGAGAAGACGTTGAACGAGGCGAGCCCGCTCAATGACTATGTGGAGTTAAGTGACGGCAAGCAAGTGAAAGTCGGATCGATCCTCGCCTATCGCATCGATGAAGTGAAACCGTTCTTTTGAAGTCTCGCCATATCGGGTAACCCTTATAAGGAAACCAATATAACGAACGGGGTGAACCGATATGGAATTAGGAATGATCGGACTTGGAAAGATGGGGTTGAACTTGGCGCTCAATCTGACGGATGGTGGACACCGTGTCCTCGGCTACGACCCAGGCAACGTGTCGACGAGCCAATTTGAGACGAAACAGTCGCTCGATGAAGTCGTCGAAGGCCTCAAAGTACCGCGTGTCGTCTGGGTGATGGTGCCGGCGGGCGACGTGACCGAGCACGTCTTGAACGACTTGCATGCGCTTTTGTCACCGGGAGATATCGTCATCGACGGAGGCAACTCGAATTACAAGGAGTCGATACGGCGGGCCGAGCATTTTAAGGACAAGCTCATCTACTTCTTTGACGTCGGGACGAGTGGCGGCATGGAAGGGGCGCGTCACGGCGCCTGCACGATGATCGGTGGGGATTTGGAGGCGTTCGGCAAAATCGAGGAGTTGTTCCATGACGTATCGACGGATAACGGCTATTTGTACGCCGGACCGAGTGGTAGTGGCCATTTCTTGAAGATGATCCATAACGGCATCGAATACGGCATGATGCAGGCCATCGCCGAAGGGTTCGAGATTCTCGAGAAGAGCCCGTTCGAGTACGACCACGAGCAAGTCGCCCGTGTCTGGAACCACGGATCGGTCGTCCGCTCGTGGCTGATGGAATTGACCGAGAGCGCGTTCCACAAGGACGCGAAGCTAGATGAGATCAAAGGCGTCATGCATGCATCGGGTGAAGGCAAATGGACGGTCGAGACGGCGCTCGAATACGGCGTGCCGGCTCCGGTCATCGCGATGTCGCTCATGATGCGGCAACGATCACTCGAAGAGGACACGTTCTCCGGAAAAGTCGTCGCTGCCCTACGGAATGAATTCGGTGGGCATGCGGTGGAGAAGAAATGATCAAATCCCACTAACAATTTTCCCGAATTTTTGAGAACCTTTTAAAGACGCTTAGGAGCGTCTTTTATTGTGCATTAAGAGATCAGTCAACTATTCGACTGATATCTTTCTGTTTTTTGCATAATATTTGCTAGCGTGACAATTCTCTCTTTTTTACGTTTTACATAAAACGTGACTACGAATGGAACGCGCATCGATTAGCTTCTTAAATATACTAGAATCTGTAAAATTCTATCCCGTAAGGTTAGCTTATGATGAAAGGAGCACAATATCTTGTGATAAACAAGGAGTGGAAAACATGTTGAAACTTCGTGAGTATCCGGTAAGCGTCTCGAAAAACCTGCACAAAGCCACAAGAGAGACTATTTTTCGCAAGCAGACGAACGATTGGCGAGATGTCGATTACACGTTCAATCGAATCGCCGATCAAGCGCTCCGCATCAGTGAACAAGATCCTCGCTTCCAATTCGAAGGAGATACGATGCTCTATGGACCGATGACCATACTCAAATTAACGCGTACGTTCCCGGATGGTGAAGCCATCTCGTTTAAAATGATGTACCAGCAAGAAGTAGACGAGGCTCATTTTGTCGTTCAAGTCCTAGATCAAGGAATCCGTTTGAAAACAGCCTGGTTTCCGCCTGGCTTATTGGCGGTCGGACCGCTTTGTCAGGAAAGTGTCCTCGAGTTCGAGCCTTGCTTAATCAACGAGCACTTTGTCGAGCACATCATCGAGTACATGATTCAACAGAAAAATTGGATGGAAGCACGAATCAAGCTGTACGGAGAACTTTCATATCCAGGCGACGTTAGCCCGTTCTTCGACGAATAAACATCAAAAAAAGTGACGGTTTCTCCCGTCACTTTTTTTGATGTGATTGGTGCGTCGACTTCACTCCATCACGTTGCCTTCAGCCGGGATCGGCGTCTGCTTCAACATGTTCGCGAAATGGTACAAGTTATACGCCATGACGCGTCCGTTCTTTTTCGTGAAGGCGTTATCGCGGCCGGCATCGATATACGAGTCGCCCGGTCCGGCCTCACCGACCCAATACGCGTCGACGTTCGGCGGAACGGTGAAACCGATGTGCGACAGGCCATACAAGATCGAGGCACAAGCATGCTTCGCCCCGTCCTCATTCCCCGTCACGACGACACCGCCGACTTTGTTGTAATAGATGGCCTGGCCTTTGTCGTTCGTCAAGGCGCTTCCCCCATAAAGCCGCTCGATGACTTGCGTCGCCACGCTGCTCTTCTCGCCTAGCCAAAGCGGTGTCCCGATGATGAGGATGTCGGCCGCCTTCACCTTCTCAAAAATCTGCGGCCACGCATCCCCGTCCCCTTCGTCCTCGGTCACGCCGAACGCGACGTTGTAGTCGACGACACGGACAATCTCCGAGTCGACCCCGAGCTGATCAAAGTGTGGGATGATGTCCTTCATCAATCCTTCCGTATGCGAGGTCGTGTCCCCGCCTTTCAATGAACAGTTCAAGAATAACGCTCTCATCGAATCCCTCCTTCATATAGACAGTTAGATGTTCCCGTCACGCGGAAAGATTAATCTCATCGACATGTCTATTGCTTCATGGGAAAATTAGGATACTCGAGTTCAAGGAGGCTCATCCATGACACGCTTTATCCATATTGCGGATTTGCATCACGCGAGACATAGCATCTCAGTTTTAACCCAGTCATGCGCGGGCTCACAAGAGTGATCATCATAAAAAATTAGCCGCCCTCTCGTTTTCGAGAAGACGGCTGGTTTTTTTAGCGATCATGCCGAACGGTCATTGAGCCATTCCCCGACGCGGCGGAACGTGTCCGTCCGTGGCGATCGTTCGCTGCGACTGAACGTATGATAGTCAATCTCAGACACGTAACGGATTAACCGAATCAGAGAGAACGCGAAGGCAATCGTACAGCCGATGGCAAAGCTAAGTCCATAACTATCTGGGCCAAGCGGCAATAATAACACAGTCAGTCCGGCATTCAGCGTGATGAACAGAGCAGAAGTATACGCCGCCCCACGATGATCCTCAAAATACAGCAACACGAGCGTGAGGACAAGCACCATCGCGTTCGAGAACGCGCCAATGGTCGTCATTTGAAAGACGTTCCGAATCTCAGGTGATAGCCCGAGAAGTGGAAATAACACTCCGGCAAACATGATGAAGAGAAGCGAGACGAGACCTTGGTTTCGGAAGAGACGCTGAAGCTCTTGCCGTAAGACGAGCAGCATCGCCGCCTTCGCGCGTTGAATCTGTTGATACGTCCCCCCTTCGTTCACGTAGCCATAAAACACGCGATACCGTTCATAGAACCGGGTCTCGACGGAGACGACGAAAATCGTCATCGTCGGGATAATCGTCAAGTAGGACAAGAAGATGGCCGTATCATAAATCGGATGATAGCGGAACGTGTCGAGATGGACCCTCCCCCCTTCGGAGAACCAAATGATCCACGTTCCGACCCAAATCCCGATGTTGTACAGAAAGCTCGTCCAAAAGAGGGCCGGATAGCGGTCGAAGTAGCGATAAAACGAGAACTGTCCCATTGTGCTTCGATTCGGGAACGTCAAGAGCATCGATGTGAACAAGCCGAACAATGTGACGATCAGACCGAGCGTCATACTCGCGGTCAACGCAAAACTCTTCATATCGGACGTCGTCACATACGACATCAACCACTGATCGGTCAGGAAGATGGCCACCACCGCGACGGCTCCGCCCGCCACAAAGCTATACGCCACCGCCTGATAGAACTTGGCCGCACTCAAAAAGAGGAAGTGGACCCAAATCAAGTTGACGGTCATAAACAAGACGAAAGCTACCGCGTTCAACAAAGCCGAGAGTTCGGAGAACGATAAAAAGATGGCGAACAAGACGGAGGCGATGGCGACCGTCGTCTTCATCATTCCGATAAAGGCCGGAAAAATGTCCTCATAGCGCTTCTCATAAAAACAGTCGGCCAAGTAACGTGTGACGACGAGCTGCTGCACACCGAGTACGACTTGCGAAAAGATGAAGCTGTAGGAGACGATTAAATTAAACGTCGTCCGCTCCTCGAGTGTGGCAATCGAGAGATAGCTCGTCAGCCACTGCATGAGCGCAATCGTGACGATGACAATCAGCCACGGCCCCGAGGTGACGAATCCGGCAAACGTGTACGCCTTGATGCGGGAGGAGAAATAGTCTTCCTGGAACAACTGTTGTAATTTAAAGCCGATACCCGCCATGTGCCGCGCTCCTTTCTTCATATAGATTGACATACGCCTCGATGAACTGGTCGGTGCGATAATAGGTCTCGACCCGCTGCTGACCGTTTCGCCCGAGTTTTCGTGCGTCATCCTTGTTTTGATAAAACCAAACGCACCGCTCGGCAATCCGGCGTGGATTGACCGGAGGGACGACGAACCCGGCCGGTCCGAACGGTTCGTCCGGACGGCCGTTCACGAGCTCCGCGCATGCCCCGACGTCTGTCACGATCCAAGGGACGCCGGCAGCCATTCCTTCCAATACCGCGAGTGGCTGTCCCTCTGAGATACTCGTCAACAGACAGACATCAAATCGTGGCAAGTGTTGACGAATATCGACTTTCCCGACCAAGAAGACATGTTGTTCGAGCTCGAGTTGCCGGATGAGCGTCTGACATTCCGCCGCATATTCGCGGTCCTCGTCGAGTGGTCCCATGATCGTCAACTCGAACGGGACGAGCATGTCCTGAAGCAGCTTCGCGGCATAAATCATCGTCTTAATGTCCTTGATCGGGACGACACGGACGATGGCACCGATTCGGAGCTTGTCATCACCTTCGATGTGACCGAGTGCCGATAGTCCGGTCACATCAATCCCATTCGGAATGATGCTCAGCTTCTCGGCCGGCGCACCGAGCTGACGTTGTAGCTCACTGTTTCGTTCAAACAACGTGATCACATCATCGGCCTTGCGATAAGCCTCGCGTGACAAGTGATGGAAAAATTGAATCCAGTGCGTCCGGAACTCCGCGGGAATCCACGACGCCTGTAACAGTTCTTCCTCCCGCTCACGTGAATAGATGCCATGCTCTGTCAGGAAGAACGGGATCTCCTGCCGTTCTTTCATCGCGCTCGCAATCAAACCGGCGTAACCCGTCGATGCGGCGTGAACGACGTCGACGCGGGGCAACTCCGCCTGCAACAAATCAAGGACGGGCGCATACATGCTGCGCCACATCCAAAAGTAATTAATGAACGAACCGGCTTGGCCTTCTTCTTGATAGTTCTCTGTGACGAGCTGATAAAACAGACGACTCGAGAAAAATTGTTCGGGCGTCCCGATGGCTTGTTCGAGCAGCGGATAAATCGAGGACTCGACGTGACCAAACGTCATCCACGTTTTAATCCGTTCGCGCTCTTCCGGCGTCAAGTCGGGCATCCGTCGCTTACGCTTTGACCGTTGATTGAGGGCGAGTGTCGTCACGCCTGTGACATTCTCCGGTAACGTGTACCGGTAGTCCGCCTCTGACTTCGGATTCGGCATAATCGAGATAATCTCGAACTCATGCATCGGCATCTGTTGCATCAACATGTGAACCCAGCTCGAGACGCCTCCACTGACATATGGATAACTTCCTTCGACTACAATTCCTATTTTCATGGGCGACCCTCCAAAATCGGGAGACGGACCGACGTGTCTCTCAATTGAACCTGATATAGTGTCCCGCTCTCATCGAACGCTTGCACGTCGCCAAAGTCGAACGAGCCTGTGGCAAGATGCTTGTCTGACTCAAGTCGAACGAGCACGGTCGATGGCACAATCAGTTGTTGCGCGTTGATTTCAATCGCGTCTTCCGTATACGCGACGTCGATTTGAGCATCTTGATACAGTTCATACTTCCGATATGCGTCGTATTGCGTCAATCCCTCCAGGTGTGGATACGTCCCATGAAGCGTTTCGAACAAACCACCGAACGACTCCTTCATCGTCCCCCATCCTTTTCCTTTCGAGCGATACTCATCCAAGACATCATCCGGATGAATGAAATGTGAGACGAGTCCAAAGTTGGCGACGGCGTCAACGACGACGAACAAGTCATCCGGCGTCTCGTTATACCCGCTCGACACACGGGGGAAATCATAGAGATTCGGATACTTCGGGTCAGGTCCGAACTCCTGGATATAGCTCCCTTTTGAAGCGTCCCCGCTATACAGCCCGGCGACGATCAAACCGTTTGGAAACTTGTCATTCAATACTTGAAGACCCGAGTCGCCAATAATATTCGAGGGTGGGACATAACTGCGAATCGTCTCATTCGGCAAATAATATTCAAACGTCTCGACAACACGGTCGACCGCGGAGCGCATCGCCGCTTGGCTGTCCCATCTCGTGTAACCGAGTTCGGGGTCCATGACCTCATCACCCATGACGAGTGGTTGGTGGTTGAAGCCGTGCAATCCGACTTCTCCGTTCGTCTGAATGAGCCCGCGGCCATACTCGAGCATCGGCGCCCGTACTTTGTCGATGAGCTGTTCGGCCGTCTCTTCATTCGTCGCTTTGTAACTCCCGATCAAAAAGCCGGAGTAGATGACATCGAAGTCTTCCCCGATTTGCTTCATGTCCTTCCACCATACTTCCGAGAAAAACTCTTTGATCGACAAATCGTACTCTTCTGTGATGACCGGATGTGAATTGTTCGGGACCGGTGCCGGGAAGTCATCGAGATGCACGACTTTAATGCCGGCCTGAGGCATGACGAACGCAGGAAACATCATGGACAGCGACTGCACGATGAGCCCTCGTGAGTTCTTGTCGGTCAACGAGGTCGTATTCCAAAACATGACCTCTCCTTGTCCGTACGGGGCTTTCCATAAAATCGGCTCATCCTTTGCCGAAATGAAGACGTCGGCCTCGGCCTTCAAGTCGACGTCCGCGATACTATGGATGAACAACTCAGAGTCTTGCGGCAAGTCAACATACCCTGGGAACAGCTCCCGTTCGAACGTCAACCCGTTAATCCCATCCTTAAAATCGCCAAAGTCACGGACGCCGACGAGATCGGACCACGACTGGTCGATGAAACGACCCGCGACGTAGAGCCGTCCGCCGCGCTCGACGAACGAACGAATCGTCTCATACGGCCACGCTTCCGTGTTCTCCCCACTGACGATGAGGACGTGTTGCGGCGATGGCTCAATCGACGCGATGTCATCCACCTCAATCGACTGATAGGCTAATTTCGCATAGTCTAGCGCATACTTCACGTTCGTCAAGATGGAAGTGGACAACTCGTCCTCGTTCTCATGGATATAAATGTTTACCGGTTCTCCTTCTAACGCGCTCGCTTCTCCCGCGAGCGTCGTAAAGGATTTTGGGTCATGTGATTCTTTCGGGATGAGTCGGTGCCCATAGTCGAGTCGGATGAACTGGACGACGACAATCAGAGCGATCAACAGCGAAAATAAGGAGACGGTATAGGTCGTAATCGATTTATTCATGTTTAACACCTTCTAACTGTTGGATGACAAAGCGATAATCTTCAGGCACGTCTTGTATGCTCAGGTGCTGACGCATCCAATCGAGCGTCGGACGTAACGAGGCCCAATCCCCGTTCGTCATATGATGCTCGATTAACATGATGTACCCATCAGCTACCTGAGGATGATGTAGCGTGAGCGCCTCTGCAAGTCGTACGCCCGTCTCAAACGCACCAGACCGAAAGGACAGACGGGCTTTCGTCCGTAAATACATCAAATCAGTCTCATCCTGCTCACCGAGCTGATCTAAATATGTCATGACGAGCGACTCAATTCGATGTTGCATATCTTGGTCCAACAAACCACTGTCTAGAAACGACATGCCCGTCTCGATGACAGGGTAAATTGTCTCCGGTCGTTCCTCGTTCACTTGCGCCACGCGTTGTTTTAACAGCAACTCGTATCGGTCGAACAACGTGTTTCTGACCGTTGCCGCATAGTGGACCGTTTCGGTGTCTTCGTGCTCAAGACCAAGGGTTAAGTATTCTTCCGTATTGACCAACGGTGTCGACATGAGCTGTGTGATGGACTGCTTTCGTTTCTTCCCATCCATCTGTAAGCCTTCTGTCAACGGGACAAGATCAAGGTCTTCTTTCGCTTGTTGTTGCAACCGCTCGAGGTTGACCGCTTCAAAGGTGATGTATTCATCGTAGTCGAGAAGCGTCTTCGAAGAGGCGAAACGACGTGCGATGCCATAGGCCACGATGCCGAACAGCTCGCCGATAATCGGGATGACGGCACTGAGAAGAAAAATGGAGAGCCAAATCCCTCGTTGCTCGCCTTCCGTTCTCGGGAGGACAACGAGCCGATAAACGATGATTAACAGAATGGCGTGAAGCACAAACAACGCAACTAACAGCCATCCGGTCATAAACGTTTCCCCCCTTTCACATAGAACACATGCTCAATCCGCTCTTTGAACCGCTCCGCGGATTCGACCGGTGTGCCGGGAAGGAGGAAGTGAAGCATCTGCTCATCCTCGTCATAACCGATGACATCGATTTCACGCATGGACTGCCTTAAAATCAACTCCATCTCAATCAACGTCAAGTCGACCCCTTCGACCGAGAGTCTGACCGTACTATATGGCTGTCCGTATTGCTCATGGCGAAGCACTTGTTGCGCCACTTTTTGTTCAAAGGCATCCATTCTGAACATGCGTGTCCCATCCACGAGTTGATCGCTCACGAGCAACCATTCGAGCGCATCCGCTTTCTCAATCCGTGTCCCCGCCCAGTCCAATACGAGCTTCATCATATTCATTTCATGGCTGCGCAGGCGGAGGATGTCCACCTCGTGGACGATCAGTACTTCTTTCACATCACCGTCGTAACAGACCGGCGCGACGAGAAGCGGTCCTTCTAATTCGTCCGCCAAACGTAGAGTCGGTCGTTTCGTTTGAAACATTCGCTGAAACATCCCTGCGTCCGAATCGATGAACAACGTCTGGGGCAGACGGTCGACGTCGCCTGAACGGACGTGAAGGCGAAGCGTCCGGCGTGACGTGTCCACGTGATACAGACCAATTTGTCGGGCTTTAAAGACACGCGTGAACGTCCCGATCAAATGGTCACGCACTAAGCCGGTCACATCTTGATCTAAATGGAGGCCGACCTCATAGATTTTTGACAATGTATACGTCGAGTCGAGCACGCGTTTCCTCATCTCGTTTTGCGATTCTTGAAGCTTTTGAACCGTCTGCTTCAGTTGCGCGTTCTCATCGACGACTTCTTCTTGGCGAATGTGTAACGATTGGTAACGCTCGCGATATGAGGTACTGAAGATACCCGCGCTCAACGCCACGAAGAAGTGAAGCAGAATCCAAGCCAACTCTTTCGTGTCGTAGAGAAACAGCAACAGATCTGCGCCTTCCATCAACAAAAATGAAAAATGATACAGACTCGTCAACGTGAAACTGACGAACGCACCGAGCAACCCATATCGCAATGAAAAGAGAAGAATATAAAAAATAAGCGGATCGATCGCCCATTCAGATACCGACAAGTTAAACGTATAGTCCAATATGCCGATAAGTAAAATAGTCACAATCATTTCAATCCATTTAATCGACGTGCGATGCTGGGTATAAATCATAGTGTCACTCATTCCTTTACATGGTATTTTATAGATAGGACATTGAATTGATTGTTCGACAATACAACATATCGAGACGGGCAAACTTACTGAAAAGTAAGGGCGCAAAGACATGGGTCGTCGATCTTTTTAGATACCGATCGCCAGTCTGCACTTACCGCTCTCTGATTACAATCAGGAGGGTTTTTATGCGTATGATGTCAACAAGAAAATGGGTGTCACTCTGCTGTGCGCTCGTCCTCGGGCTAACTTTATGGTCGCCTCAACAAGCTTCTGCCCAATCGAGCAATCCACTGGCGAACGTCAAGTCGTATAAAATTTATTACGACATGCCGACCAAGGCTAAGATTAAGAAGATGCAACAATATGACATGGTCATTATCGAACCTGTTTATTATACGGCGACTCAAATCAAAGAGTTACAGAAGTATGGGACAAAGGTGTATGGGTATATCAACACGATGGAAGCCGACAACTGGAACGTCAATTTCATCAAGCAGATGAAGAAGTCTGACTTCTTTTATCGCAACGGAAAACGTGTCCATTACGCGACATGGGATTCTTATTTGGTCGACATGACCTCGACCCACTACCGTTCGCTGTTACGACGTGAAGTGAACAAGCAAATTGTGGCGAAAGGTTTGGATGGTGCTTTTTTGGACACCGTCGGAAATATTGACAATGAGCATTCGGCGCACCCTGCCACGTTAAAAGCACAACGTAACGGCATGCGGACGTTCATGAAATCAATCAAAGCGCATCATCCTTCCCTTTCATTGATTCAAAACTGGGGCTTCGCCACACTACAAACGCACACATCGCCGTATGTCGATGGCATCATGTGGGAGGGGTTTAACTACCGTGTCGTGTCGAAGGACCAATGGTCAAAAGACCGGATGAAAGAACTTCGCAAGCTCGACAAGACATTCGGGATTAAAACATTAACCGTTTCGTCTACACAACGATCCACGAGTGCCTCCTATGCGAAAAAGAACGGATTCATTCATTTCCATACGAATCCGACATCAAATTACAATCAATTTTAAACGGTATTTATCTGATTGTATTACAAATATGGAAAATTATACAACGTGAAATCTTTATACAACAATCCCACGAGGATACCTTCTTCATCGGCATCCTCGTGGGATTTTTTACTGTTCATCTCTTTCGCACGTTAGATTAATTTTCGACGTGCTAAGTTTTATTTTTTACATGAAAAAACCTGTCCATGGTCAGGACAGGGTACGATTAGTCATTCGGGATTGACACCCCGTCAAACAACTCATTTCGGCATAGTGTTATCGCCTGCATCGCAAGCTTATAGTCATCTTCAGGAAGAGAAATCAGCTCGGTCGGCAGGACCCATTCTTTATGGTTGTACAAGTGAATGATGAGCTTGGCGAGAACAAATTCTCGATTGTCGAACGTATTGTCATCAATGATGGTCGAGGTACGGATTGTACCAGCCTCAAGATTCATATAAGGAAGCAATCGCTCACGAATTTGTGGATTCCCTGATATCACATACAGCGCGGCAAAATATTCTCGGTCCGTCTGACCGGGGTCCTTGAGCCGTTGTGCCAATCGCTTGAACTCGTTGTAGTGGTCAGAGGACTTAAAATCAATATGGTTCATCGGTCCACCTTCTCTCTCTAAACCTCGCGTTACGCTCAGACTTATAATTTCCACCTTTTTGCAAAATGTAATCCTATTTCGTCAGATTCGGCGTAGCGAGATGGCTTCCCGCATCTTTTGGAGTGATTCTCTCCCGTCTTCCCCACGCCGCATCATGACGACGGTGAACAAGGCGTCGATCAGACTGAGCTCGGCGATTCGCGAGGCGAGCGCCTCAGACCGGAACTCGGTCTCTTGCGACACCGTATAGAGGGCGACTTCACACAGCTTCGACAGCGGTGACTTCGCATAATTTGTGATCGCAATCGTCGGGACGCCGCGCTCGTTCAACACTTTCGCCACGTCGAGCGTATCTTTCGAGGCACCCGAGTGCGAGATGAGGACGGCGACGTCGGCGTTCGTCAGTTGGGACGCCGACATGAGCTGCATGTGCGACTCCAAGTTCGCGGTGACGAACAGACCGCTCCGGACGAACTTATGGTACGCGTCGAGCGCGATGACGGCCGAGCCCCCGCTCCCGAAAAACTCGATGCGACGAGCCGACAACAGCAGCGCGACCGATTTATCGAGCGAGGCCGCGTCCAAAATTTGCCGGGTCGCCTCGAGTGTCTTCACGTTCGAAGTAAAAATTTTCTCGGCGATCTCATGCGGTGTGTCCTCGTTCGAGATGTCCTCATGGATGTCTTGGAGCGGCGCGACCACGTCGGTTGCGAGCGCGATTTTCAGCGCCTGATAACCTTTGAAGCCGACGCGCTGACAGAAGCGGAACACGGTCGACTCGGCGACGTCGAGGTCGTCGGCGACTTGGTTGATCGTATGATGGATGATGCGTTCGGGCTGTTTCAAGATATAGTCAGCGATGCGTTGCTCTTTCTTGCTCAGTGTCGTGTAGGCGCCACGGATGCGGGCCAGGCCGTTCATCGATTCCATGTGTCTCACCCTTTTTCTTTTTACGATACCGTTTCGAAAAAAATTCCGCAATCAAAGACCGGACGTTTCATTCGAGAATGTGCCAAATTATTGACCCTCCGTGGAAAACATTCCCTTCATGTCAAGATAAATATGCTACGCTAGGAAAGCTCATTTTTGAGAAACTGTCAGATTTCGTCTATTTATCCCGACTTTATAGAGAAAGGGTTGGTCCCCATCGAACACCATCTTCACAGTACGTACAGTCTCCCGCTCGTCCTCCTCTCCATCGCCGTCGCGGTCTTCTCCGCCTACGTCTCCCTTACGATCAGCAGTCGTCTGAGATATGCCGCGCGTGTCTCACGGATCCGTTGTGTTCTAGCCGGCGCACTCAGTCTCGGGCTCGGCATTTGGGCGATGCATTTCATCGGGATGCTGGCGTTTCATATGGAGACCCCCGTCACTTATCATATTGGCATCGTCATCGCCTCAATCGTTCCGGCCGTCATCGCATCCGGATTTGCATTCTACATGGTCAGCCGTCCATCGTCCCGTCCGCGCAATCTCGTCATCAGTGCCCTCTTCATCAGCATCGGGATCGTCTCGATGCACTACGTCGGCATGGAAGCGATGCAGATGAACGCGGTGCTCTCGTATGACCCGTTCTTGTGGGTGTTATCAGCACTCGTCGCCTTCATCG
The DNA here is from genome assembly GCF_004337025.1 of Exiguobacterium sp. SL-10. Taxonomy (NCBI): domain Bacteria; kingdom Bacillati; phylum Bacillota; class Bacilli; order Caryophanales; genus Exiguobacterium; species Exiguobacterium sp. SL-10. Next base: position 38,117 of record NZ_SJUP01000006.1, read on the forward strand.
CCTCGCTCGTCGGATTATATTTATTGTTCTCACTTCCGGACGTGTCGCGCTTCCACTGGCGAAAACTGGTCAGCTCGCTCTTGATCGGTCTTGCCGTGGCGGGGATGCACTATATCGGCATGTCAGCCGCCGTGTTCACCCCAGTCGCGAACGTTTCTGAGTTCACCGGACAATCGATGGACAATACGCTCCTCGCCTATTGGATCGCCGGCAGCGTCATGACGCTCTTTTGGCTCATCATCATCTCGATTCGAAATGAGAAGTTGCTCGAGGCCCAGTCAAAAGAATCCGAAACGAAATTTCAGTCCGTCATCGAGTCGGCGAACGATGCCATCATCGTCGCGGACGCCGAGCGTCGCATCGTTCAATGGAACAAAGGTGCGGAGCGACTGTTCGGTCACCTCGCTACAGATGTGCTCGGACATTCGATCACCCTCATCATGCCGGAACGGTTTCAAGAAGCACATGAACGCGGAATGAAACGGTATCACGAGACACGCGAGGCGAACGTCATCGGTCGCACCGTCGAACTCGTCGGGTTACGGAAGGACGGGACCGAGTTCCCGCTCGAGATGTCACTCGGCACATGGGAGACGGAGAAAGGGTTGTTCTTCAGCAGCATCATCCGAGATATCAGTGAACGCAAGCGAGTCGAAGCACAAATCAACGACCTCGTCTATTTGGATCCGCTCACCGGTCTCCCGAACCGTCGTTTGTTCAGTGACCGTCTCGACGCCCTTCTCGGTCAGACACACCGAAACACGTTCGCGTTGTTTTATATCGATTTGGACAACTTCAAAGTGATCAATGACCGGTTCGGCCACTCCGTCGGAGACCAGTTTTTAAAACAAGTGACCACTCGTATCGAATCGATTCTCGGAAAACACGACACGCTCGCCCGCCTCGGCGGTGACGAGTTCATCATCCTGTCCCCCGAGACGACGAGTAACCTGGGCGCCCATCGTGCACAGGAACTCGTCAACGTCTTACACCCGCCGTTCGAGCTTGAACACGAAGAGTTGTTCACGGGCGCGTCCATCGGCATCAGCTTGCACCCATCAGACGGGGAGACGGCAGAAGAGTTAATCAAAAATGCCGACATCGCCATGTATCGGGCCAAGGCAGATGGAAAAAATGGTTACCAGTTCTTCACAGACGAATTAAACGAATCGGTGTCACGACGTTCGAACTTGTCGATCGCGCTCCGGAAAGGAATCGGCCGTGGCGAGTTTTCGGTCCATTACCAACCACAGATCCATTTGGAATCGGGAGAAATCATCGGCGTCGAGGCGCTCGTCCGCTGGAATCATCCGGAACTCGGCATCATCTCTCCGGGTGAATTCATTCCGATCGCAGAAGAGACCGGCACGATCCATCGTCTCGGTGAGTTCGTCTTGAACGAGGCTTGTCGTCAAAACAAAGCTTGGCAAGACGCCGGCATCTCACCGTTTCGTGTCGCCGTCAACATTTCAGCCGTCCAGTTCGCGCAAAAAGACTTGCCCGAGGTCGTCAGCCGTGCCCTCGACGCGTCTCGGCTTGACGCGAAGTATTTAGAGCTCGAATTGACCGAGAGCGTCATCCAAAGTGCGGACCGGGCCATCGAGACGATGCACGAACTTGTCGCCCTCGGCGTCCACCTGTCGATTGACGACTTCGGGACCGGGTACTCGTCGCTCAGCTATTTGAAGCTGTTCCCGATTGACACGCTGAAAATCGACCAGCACTTCACGAAGAACATCGAGACCGACACGAAAGATGCCGCCCTCGTCAAGACGATCATTCGGATGGCCCATGAACTGGATTTGAATGTGATTGCCGAAGGCGTCGAGACCGAACATCAAGTCGCCTTTTTGAAAGCCGAATCCTGTAACCAGGCGCAAGGCTATTATTACAACCGACCGCTGCCGGCAGACGAAATCGAATCGTTCTTCCATCAAGTCAAATCAGTGTCTCATCCCTAAATATCGTTCGACTCCCAGGTTTCGGGAGTCTTTTTTTATGAAAAAAAGAATAAAATTCCGCGATTTCACTTGAAAATCGAATTTAATTTGATATTATGATGGAGAGATGGAAAAAAATTCGATTTTGAGGTGACGATATGCAAATCGGTTTGATTGGATTAGGCAAGATGGGATACAACTTGGCGCTCAACTTGAGCGACCATGGCCACACCGTCGTCGGGACAGACGTCGGGGACGTCAAAACGGACGCGTTCGAGATCGTGCCGACACTTGAAGACGTCGTTGCTAAGCTCGAGACGCCACGCGTCGTCTGGGCGATGGTACCAGCCGGGGACATTACCGAGGCCGTCCTCGCGGAACTCCTTGAGAAACTCGAACCGGGTGACATCGTCATCGACGGCGGGAACTCGAACTACAAACTGTCGGTCGCTCGCGCCGAACAGTTCGCCGAGAAGCAGATCGCTTTCTTCGACTGCGGGACGAGCGGTGGCACGGAAGGTGCCCGTAACGGGGCCTGCACGATGGTCGGCGGTGACGCTGACGCTTGGCCGACGATTGAACCAATCTTCAAAGATCTCTCGGTCGAGAACGGCTACTTGTATACGGGACCGGCCGGCAGCGGCCACTTCTTGAAGATGATTCATAACGGCATCGAGTACGGCATGATGCAGGCGATCGCCGAAGGGTTCGACATCTTGGAGAAGAGCCCGTTCGATTACGATTACGAACAGGTCGCCCGCGTCTGGAACCATGGATCGGTCGTCCGCTCATGGCTCATGGAGTTGACGGAGAACGCGTTCTCGAAAGACGCGAAACTCGATGACATCCGCGGTGTCATGCATTCCTCAGGGGAAGGAAAATGGACGGTCGAGACGGCACTCGAGCTACAGGCGGCGGCTCCGGTCATCGCCATGTCGCTCATGATGCGCTATCGCTCGCTCGAGGACGACACGTTCTCGGGGAAAGTCGTCGCGGCGCTCCGCAACGAGTTCGGGGGCCACGCGGTCGTGAAAAAATAACGGCAAGGAAAAGGTCAGGGGTGGCCTTTTCCTTTGGTAATATTTGTAAACGGTTACACATAAGGTAAAGGGGGAAATACATATGTCGGGTTCGACACTCATTTTAATCGCGGTCGCAGGGATTTTCTTGCTCTTATTCTTGGTCATGCGGACGAAGCTTCACGCGTTCGTCTCGTTACTCCTCGTCAGTCTGCTCGTCGGGATCGCGGCCGGGATGCCACTCGGGGACGTCATCGCCTCGATCCAGAACGGGATGGGCGGAACGCTCGGCTTCGTCGCCGTCGTCGTCGGTCTCGGGGCCATGTTTGGAAAGATGTTAGAGGTGTCGGGTGGCGCGGAACGCCTCGCCCAGACGCTCGTCAATAAGTTCGGGGAAGACAAAGCGCAATGGGCGCTCGCCATCACCGGCTTCATCGTCGCCGTACCGGTCTTCTTCGACGTCGGTTTCATCATTCTCGTCCCGATCGTCTACGGTCTCGCCAAAAAGACGGGGCGCTCGCTCCTCTACTACGGGATTCCGCTCCTCGCGGGTCTCGCCGTCACGCACAGTTTCATCCCGCCGACACCAGGGCCAATCGCCGTCGCCAACTTGATCGGTGCCGAGCTCGGCTGGGTCATCTTGTTCGGGGTCATCGCCGGGATTCCCGCCGCGATTTTGGCCGGACCAGTTTTCGGGAAGTATATCGCGAACAAGATTCAAGTGAACATCCCGGACTATATGGAGTTCGAAGAGATCGACACGTCGAAAGAACTACCGAGCTTCAAGATGATCGTCTCGCTCATCTCGATCCCGCTCGTGTTGATTCTCGCGAACACATTGTCTGCCGTCTTATTAGAGGAAGGCAACAGCATCCGCACGTTCTTCACGTTCATGGGGCACCCGTTCGTCGCCTTGACGCTCGCCACACTGCTCACGTTCATCTTCCTCGGCACACGCCGTGGCTATACGCGTGACGAAGTCCAAGAAATTGCGACGAAAGCGCTCGAACCGGCCGGGATCATCATTCTCGTCACCGGTGCCGGTGGCGTCTTCAAACAAGTGTTGATCGACTCAGGTGTCGGTGACGTACTCGGGGAAATGATGGCCGGGTCACCGCTTCCAGCCATCGTGCTCGCCTTCTTGATCGCGACCGTCGTCCGTGTCGCCCAAGGCTCGGCGACCGTCTCGATGGTCACGGCGGCAGGACTCATCACGCCGCTTCTCGAAATCCAGAATATCACCGGTGCCGCGCTTGGCCTTATCGTCATCGCAATCGCCTCAGGGGCGACCGTCTTGTCTCACGTCAACGACTCGGGCTTCTGGCTCGTCAACCGCTACTTCGGTTTGGATGTGAAAGACACGCTCAAGTCGTGGACCATCATGGAAACGATTATCGGATTGACCGGCTTCGCGGTCGTCTTCTTGATTAGCTTGTTCATTATTTAAGTTAGGAAGTGATGTGTGTGTACACGATTGGTGTCGATATCGGGACGACGAGTACGAAAGCCGTCCTGTTCCATAACCAGCAACAACTCGCGGTACATAACGTGTTGTACCCGCTCCTCACCCCGGACACGGAGACGGCCGAGCAAGACCCGGTCGTCATCTACGGGGCCGTGCTCGAGGCAATCTCGGCCGTCCGCGCGAAAGTCGACGGGCCGATTCGGTTCGCTTCATTCAGCTCGGCGATGCATAGCCTGATCGCGCTCGATGCGTCAGGTCGTCCGCTCACCCACAGCATCACGTGGGCCGACAGCCGGGCCAACCCGTATACGCAAGAAATCAAACGCGAGTTCGACGCGAGCGCGCTCCATATGCGCACTGGCACGCCGGTCCATCCGATGGCACCGCTGTCGAAACTGCGTTGGCTGAAGGCCGAACACCGTGATGTATTCGACCAGGCGGCCAAGTTCGTCTCGATCAAAGAGTACGTCTTCTATCGCCTGACGGGTCGTTTCGTCATCGACCACTCGATCGCCTCGGCGACAGGGCTGTTCAATTTGAAGGAATGTGACTGGGATGCGGAAGCGCTCGCCGTCGCCGGGGTCACGCCCAAGCAACTATCCGAACTCGTGCCGACGACAGCGATTCTGACACTCAAACCAGACGTCACCGAGACGCTCGGTTGGGACTTCCCACTTGTCATCGGGGCGAGTGACGGGGTGTTGTCGAACCTCGGTGTCGGGGCGTTCGAACAAGGTGTCGTCGCCGTCACGATCGGTACGAGTGGCGCCATCCGCACGGTCGTCCGGGAACCGGTCGAGGATCCGAAAGGCCGCATCTTCTGTTACGCCTTGACCGACAAGCATTGGGTCATCGGCGGACCGGTCAATAACGGCGGCATCATCTTGCGCTGGCTCCGCGACGAGTTCGCAGCGAGCGAGGTCGAGACGGCGAAACGGCTCGGAATGGACGCCTATGACGTATTAACGCGTATCGCCGAGACGGTCAAACCGGGCTCAGACGGACTCCTGTTCCACCCATACTTGATGGGGGAGCGGGCCCCGCTCTGGGACTCGAACGCACGCGGTTCGTTCTTCGGCTTGAGCATTCACCATAAGCGCGAGCACTTCATCCGCTCGGTATTAGAAGGTGTCATCTTCAACTTGTATACGGTCATGCTGGCGCTCGACGAGTTGACGGGCGCGCCGAACCGGATTCACGCGACAGGCGGTTTCGCCCAGTCGAGCCTGTGGCGCCAAATGATGGCCGATATTTTCGATACGCCGGTCGTCGTGCCGGAGAGCCATGAGAGCTCGTGTTTAGGGGCGGTCATGCTCGGCGAGTATGCGTTCGGCGACGTGGATGATTTCACGGCTGTGCCGCAAGTGACGCATGAACATGTACCTGACGCGGAGGCGACGACCATCTACCGGGAGTTGCTGCCGATCTATATCCGACTCTCCCGTCATCTCGCGGAAGAGTATGAAGCGATTGCCGCGTTTCAGCGGAAGCATGTATGAAAAAAGCCGAGTCCTTTAAGGGCTCGGTTTTTTGATGGATTCAGTTGGAGGTGCTAGAGTCTATTCATCGTCAGCGTACAATCATGCAAATGAATAACTAGATTGTTAAAGGATATTTTATTACATATATGGAAAATATATAGTGGTTTGAAGTTGTCAACGTCAACGTTTACCTGAGAAGCGCTTATTTTCATTGTTATTAAAGAGAGGAGGGCGTAATCAGATGGCCATTGCAATCGGATATATCATTGCAGGTATAGGTGCATTTGTGGCTTATTGGTTTAGTACGGGTGAATCGATAAAAACAAAACTTAAAGTATGGGGCATCGCTCTGATGCTTCCCATTTCACCCGCTTTAGCATTTTCAGTCGGACTCTCCTATGCAATCAGTGTCGAAAATGCTTGGGCCGGATTAATCATGTGGCTTATCTTCCCCATTATTTTCTTAATCGGACTGACCCTGCTGTTAGTTGGCATTTTCAAAAAAGAAAAGGAAGTCGTTTGAGGGATGCAACCAAAGTATCTTACAAGACATAGATCAAATTGAAGGGGGAAAGAAATTGAATAAAGTGTTTTTAATTATAATGAACATTATAACGGGATTGGTTGTTACCGCTCTCACTATTTTGGCTCTTGGAATAAGTGGCATGGCAGAAGGGCCTCAACCTGCGTCTAGCTACTATTGGTTGCTGCTATTCGGGGTATGGTTTATTGGTTTAGTCATGCAGTTTAAAAAATCAATTAGAGTCATCGGCTTAGTCATCACCTTTCTTCCCATCCTCTACTTTATATCCCTTTTTTTATTTGAATTCTTATAACTTTTGGTCCGTCACCATAACGTGGAGTTAGTCGAACGTTACGGTAATGGACCATTTTTTATGCCTTCTCGTACGTCACCATGACGAACTGTCCGGACGCCCGTTGACCCGTCAGTTTCAACTTCGTCTCTTTCGTGCCTTCCGGGAACAGCGGGATGCCTGCCCCTAATACGACCGGCGCGATGGCGATCTCATAGCGGTCGATCAAGTCGTGCGCCATCGCCGCCTTGATGACCTCGCCTCCCCCGACAATCCAAATGTCCCCGTCGATGTCTTGCTTCAACCGTTCGACAAGCTGCTCGATTGGCTCATCGGTGAACGTGACGTGCTCGGCCTCCCGGTCCGGGCTCCGCGTCAAAATATAGTTCGGAATCTTGTAGTACGGGTAACCGTCCGGCTCAAGCACGAGCACTTCCTCGTACGTCCTCCGTCCCATGATGACCGCACCGACCGTCTTAAAGAAGTCAGCGTAACCGTTGTCCCCTTCCCCTTCAATCGCGAACAACCAATCGAGTTGGTCGTTCGTACGGGCAATCTTTCCATCCAAACTCGTCGCGATATATAAGACGACGTTTGCCATAATGAACTCCTCCTTGATTCGTGATACATTCAGCTTAATCGATAAAAACGACAAAACTTGACGGGAATGGATGAAATGAAAAAACGACATTTGCAGTTGATTCGACTATTGAATCGGGGTCGACGGTTCACCGCGGACGAACTCGCCCATGAGACGGGTGCCTCGGTCCGGACGATTCAACGCGACATGCTGACACTTGAAGAACTCGGCTATCCGATTTGGAGTGTACCCGGCACGGGCGGTGGCTATGAGATGTTGCCGAACCGCTTGTTACCGCCGCTCCAGCTCCGCGAACAAGAAGCGGTCGCGCTCTATCTTACCCTCAAATGGATGGAACAGATACCGGACGTACCGTTCGGCGATATGCGCGATACGCTGTCCGACTGGTACGTGAACGAATTGCCGCACGACCTTGAGACAAAAATCGCTCGGCTTGAAAAGAACATCCTTTGGCTCGGGAATAAGACCGTCCCGCCTGCCCCGTTCACGAAAGAAATCTTTCAAGCAGTCGAACAACGGCGCAACATCGAGATGACATATGCGACGACGAAAGGCAGCCGCACGTTCACCGTTGCGCCGGTCGGGATGGCACTCCTCAATTTAAAATGGTATGTGTATGGCCTCTCGGATTACGGGCTGCGCCAATATCGCATCGATCGGATTGAAGCGATGCGCATGCTCGATGAGACGTTCGAAGCGGACGATTTGGAGACGCTTCTCGAGGCAAGTGACGAACGAATCGGTGTGACTGTTCGTCTCGAGATCACCACGCTCGGTCGACGTCTACTTGAAGACGTATTACCCGATATCGCTGAAAAGAATGAGTGGATTGTGCCGGAGGCCGAGCTTCCGTTCTTGTCTCGGCAATTGCTCGCAGCTGGGGCGGAAGTCGAGGTTGTTGAGCCACTTGAATTGCGGGAGATGATGCGAACGCAGGCACACAAGTTGTGGGATTTGTATAAATGAAAATGGACTCATACCAACAAAGGCGTGAGTCCATTTATGAGTAGTGGTATCGACATTGTAAAATTTCTACATATTGATTTGTAACTCGATAAACGAGTCTGTGCTCTGAATCAATTCTACGACTATAGAAACCTTGTAGGTTCCCTTTTAATGCTTCTGGTTTACCAACTCCATTCAAATTTCCGTTTCTTCTAACATCCTCGATTAACAAATTGATTCGCTTCAATTTCTTTTTATCTTCTTTTTGCCAATACAAATAATCTTCCCACCCATTATCAGTGAATAATAAAGATTTACTCATTCATTAATTCTCTTTCCGTTGCATCATTATTTTCAATCTGTTTAATGGATTCTAATAGCCGCTCCGCATTTTTCGGGCTTCTTAACAAATAAATGGTTTCCATTAAACTTTCGTATTCTTGTTCTGACATAATGACGGCATTCTCACTATTCTTTCGTGAGATGACAATCGCTTCACTATTTTCGTGAACTTGATCTAATACTTTTTTGAAGTTTTTTCGTGCATCACTATAGGTAATTGTAGACATTATAACCCCTCCTTTCATGTTCTAATTGTACTTTTTTTTGTACAATAAAACAACTTACCAATACTACTCAAATATGAACAAATAAATAAGCTGTTTTCTAATATGTACTCTTAAAATGAATAAAAAGATAATCCCTTTGACTCATATTACGAATGTAATTTAATGGTAAAATCGATGTGAGCTATCATACGAAAGGAGTCTTGTTATGAATTATAAACTATCATTCTCCACGCTATTCGTCTCAATCAGTGTCATCTCGCTATTCGCCATCATGGTGTATCTCAACGTTTCGACGCTAGAGTTGAACGAGACGGTCGGTTCAGGTCTGTTCTATCTAAAAGGCTACTATGAAGAAGGCAATATGATCGTCACCGAGCAAGGCATCGGCGTCATCACGTTGCCGCTCGCGATTGGACTTGTCCTGTCGGCACTGATCAAAGGTGTCCAGTTTTATCGTACCCCGGCCGCTATGAACTAACTTTCTCAACTCGCACAAAGAGCCCAACCGCAACGGTTGAGCTCTTTTTTTAATTCGCTTGATCCATCTCTTTATGCATTTTGAGCAACTCATTCTTGTACAAGTCGGAGCGCCCCCCAAAGATGGCCTGTATATTGTTTTTCACTTTCACGACCCCGGCCGCTCCAAGTGCCTTCAATTCTTCCTCATCGATTTGCGATACGTCTTTCAGTTCGACACGGAGACGTGTGAAACAAGCATCAATGTCGATGATGTTATCACGGCCTCCGAGCGCCTCTTGAATCGCAAGTGCCGTCGTTTGAATCGATGTCTTCCCTGATTTCTTCTCATCGTAGTCTTTGCGGGTGAACAGTTTCGTCTCTTGTCCCCCACGTCCTGGCGTCGCCAAATTCCACTTTTTAATCGCAAATGTGAAGATGCCGTAATAGACGAAGAAGAATCCCGCCCCGACGACGAGGTTCATCCACCAGCGCGGTGTCCCCGGCAACACGTTCACCAATACGTAGTCAATCAGACCCGACCCACCGGCCCAGCCGATCTGGGCGTCGAGGGCATACATGAGTGCGAACGATACCCCAGTCAATACGCTGTGCACGACGTAAAGAAGTGGTGCAATGAATAAGAACGTGAACTCGATCGGTTCTGTGATCCCGGTCAAGAACGCCGTCCCTGCCGCTGCGAGTAAGAGACCACGCACAACGGGACGCTTGTCCGGGTCGGCCTGACGGTACATGGCGAACGCCGCTCCAAGAAGACCGAACATGACAATCGGGAACTTCCCTGCCATGAAGCGTCCGGCCGTCACGTCGACACCTTCTGCGATTTGGGCGAGGAAAATGTATTGGTCCCCGCTCACAATCGAACCGCCGACCGTCGCCGTGCCGCCGAGTGACGTCCATAAGAACGGTGCGTACCAAATGTGATGCAATCCGGTCGGAATCAACAGCCGCTCGAGCATTCCATATAGTCCGACATAAGCCGGATTCGTCGCGTCACTCGCGATGACGTTCGCCATCGCCGTGAGACCGGTCTGAATCGGAGGCCAGATGAGCATCATAAAGAAACCGAGCAAAATCGAGAAAAATACCATGACAATCCCGACCGAACGATCTCCGGCGAAAAAGCCGAGCATCTCTGGCGGATTGAACGTATGGAATTTCTTATATACCCAGACCGCAAGCAACCCGACCGCAATCCCGCCAAGCACACCCGTCTCAAGTGACGGGATACCTAGCAACATGCCGTACTCCCCGCTCTCAGCAGCCATTTCCGGTGTGATCCCAAGGGCAATCGAGATCGTCGTGTTCATGATGACGTAGCCGACGAGTGCGGCGAGTGCCGCAATTCCCGACCCGCCGGACAGACCGACCGCGACGCCAATCGCAAAGATGATTGGCAAGTTGGCGAAGATGCTCAAGCCGATTTGAAGCATTCCGGCACTAATCGCTTCGACCGTCCCGTTCTGCAAAAACGTCCAACTTTCTGCAAGTGGACCTGTTAGCGCCGCGCCGAGACCAAGTAAAATACCGGCCGCCGGCAAGAGCGCGACTGGCACCATGAGCGCCTTCCCGAACTTTTGAAATACCCCGAACCATTGACTCATTTGATTCACTCCTCATGTGTAAGCGTTATCAATTCACAAAACGAACAAAGGGGAATGACTCCCCTTCGTCTTTAGCGTGCGACCGTTTCCCGTTGTTTGAGGGTCGGCCAATAGTTCTCGTTCTCGTTGATCAAATCGTCAAGAATTTGACGGGCGACCGGCGCATCGACGACAGTCCGATTGAGCGTGAGTGCCTGAAGTGCCTTCTCGTAGCTATTCTCGAAATAAGCGTCGACGACGAGTTGTTCGTAAGCGAGCTGTCCTTCAATCATCCCTTTATAGAAGCGCGGAATGTGTCCGACCGCGAACGGCTTTGGTCCACGATTCGTGAGCATCGCCGGCACTTCGACCATCGCATCATCCGGCAAGTTAGCGATGATGCCGTCGTTCTTCACCATGACGATGAAGATGTCGCCATTGTTGTAAGCGAGTGACGCTGCGACGCGAATCATGTAGCAACCGTGGATGTCGACTTCAAGATGCACGTTCTCGAGCGAGTCGTCAGCGATGATTTGATCGCACATCGAGAAGACACGTTGTTGGCGGCCGTTGATGACTTGACGGGCCCGCGTATTCTCCACGTCTTCCTTCTCCGCCATGTCGGACGGATACAAATAATACTGAAGATACGTGTTCGGCAAATATTCCGGGAAGTCGGTGAGCATCTTCTCGACTTGCTTGAACGTCTTGATCCAAGATGGATCGTTTGCGATCTCTGAGTCTTCTGGGATGAACCCGTCCTCTAAGATGGCGCGCTTGATGTCTTCCGTCAATTCGTTGCCTTCTTTGTCATAGATGCCTGTGAACCAACCGAAGTGGTTGAGGCCGAAGTATTCCGGCACGAGATCCCAAATCTCTTTGCCAAGAATCTTCGCGTAGCTCACCATGATTGCGGCAGGCATGTCACAGATATTCAAAATCTTTTTGTCATTCGGGTAGACACGCTTCAACGCCTCGGAGACGATTGCGGCAGGGTTCGTATAATTTAAGATCCAGCCGCCCGGTGAGCCTTGGCGGATGTCTGCGACGAGATCAATCATGTCCCCGATCGACCGCATCCCGTACGACATCCCGCCCGGTCCACACGTCTCTTGTCCAACCACGCCGTGACGGAGCGGAATCTGTTCATCTTTCTCGCGCATCTCCAGGCCGCCCGTTCGAATTTGAACGAAGAAGAAGTCCTTGTCGCGGAAGGCGTATTCCTTGTCCGTCGTATACTCGAACAGCTCGAGCTCTGGGTAATGCTCACGCAAGAGGATTTCAGTCGCTTTGGCGACACGCTCCTGGCGCTCACCATCCGTATCGTAAAACGTGATTGAACGTAGTGGGAAGTGAGCTTTCTCTTCGATCAAGCTCATCATCATACCGATTGTGTACGTGCTGCCGCCACCGACGACGACGAGGCGTTGTCCTTGTTTCATGTGTGCGTTCCCCTTTCGAATACATATCTCATTGATTACAATACAAATTTAATACATATTATTTTAAACGTCAACAACATTTTTGAAAACGTTTTACTTTGTGTATACTAGAAGTATGAATTCAGGTCGAAATCGGAGGATCAGTCATGAAAGCAAAATCACCGCTCTACCAACAAGTCGCCCACAAAATGCGCACGTTTATCGAATCCGGCACGTGGGCGCCCGGTGAGGCAATCCCGACCGAGGCTCAACTCGTTGAAGAGTTCGGCGTCAGTCGAGTGACTGTGCGGCAGGCGGTCAAATTGCTGCAAGAGGAAGGTCTCTTATGGAAACGACAAGGCAGCGGCACATACGTCCAGTCCGAAAAGATTGAACACAACATGTACGAATTAAAAAGCTTCACCGAAGACATGAAACGAGAAGGGAAAGAAGTGACGAACAAAGTACTCACCTTCACGTTGCAGCCACCGAATGAGAAAGTGCGAGAGGCACTCGAACTCGAAGATAGCGAGCTCGTCTTCTACGTGAGGCGCCAACGATTCGCAGACGGCGAACCGCTCATCGTCGAGGACACATACTTGCCACTAAAGCTGTTTCCCGACTTGACGTACGAAGTGATGACGAAATCAAAGTACGCCTATATCGAAGACGTGAAACAATTAAAAATTGCGGACAGCGTCCAAGAGTTCATTCCGGTGCTTCCGACCAAAGATATCGCCGAGATGCTCGGCGTGAGTGAACGAACGCCTGTACTCAAAGTGCAACTCTATTCGTTCCTCATGGATGGCAGTCGCTTCGAGTTCACAGAGACGTATTTCAAGAGTGAAGAATATCGCTTTATCATCCGCGCGGGGCGGAGGCATTAAAAAAGGACTTGTGAATCAAGCGATTCACAAGTCCTTTTTCAGTTGATGACGAGCGACAACTTATAATTGACGTACTTGCTGAGCCCGTCCAAAAAGGCGTTCAGCTCTTGGTTCGACGGGAAGCGGCATTCCAAGACGTAACAGCCGTTCCCGCTCACCTTGTAGTTATTGCGGACGTACGGCCGGTGCTCCTCGAGGAACATGAGATACGGATCGTGGAACGTGCTCGACGTGAAGATGGTGATCATCGCGTGGACCGGCAGCCCGAGCTTGTCCTCGTTTACGCGAACCGTATAGCCTTCGATGATGCCGAGGTCTTCGAGCTTTTTGACGCGCGTCGCCGTCGCCTGTCCCGTTAAGTGGACGTGTGCCCCGAGTTCTTTCATCGTCATCCGACTGTTCGCCTGAAGCGCCTCGAGGATGAGGCGGTCTGTTGAATCGAGCATAGGTGACTCCTTTCATTATTCAAGCCAATCCGTGAAAACACTTGATTCGTGTTATGTATGGAAGCGCGGCTGATTGTTAGACTGTACATACATTATAGCCAAAAGGAGAGACTTTTCTATGCACATACAATTGATCCGTAATGCCACACTGCGTGTCGAATACGCCGGGAAGACGTTCCTCATCGACCCGTTCCTCGGGGAGAAGGGTGCCTATCCGCCGTTCCCGAACTCAGCACGGCAAGATGAGAACAACCCGTTGGTCAGTTTGCCCATTCCAATCAAGGACGTCTTGGCAGGCGTCGACGCCGTCATCTTGACGCATCTGCATCTCGACCACTATGATGAAGTCGCGAAACAAGCACTGCCAAAAGCAATCCCGTTGTTCGTCCAAAACGAGGACGACTTGAACGTCATCGAAGGCGACGGCTTCACGAACGTGAGCGTATTGAGTGATACGACGGCGTTCGCTGACATCAGCCTCACGAAGACATCCGGGGAGCACGGACGTGGACCAATCTTGGAAATGGCCGGTCTCGTGTGCGGGGTCGTCTTCACCCACTCTTCGGAACAGACGCTCTATGTCGCCGGGGACACGGTCTGGTATGACGAAGTCGCTAAGACGATTCAAACGCATCAACCAGAGGTCATCGTCGTCAACGCCGGCGACAACCAATTCGTCGAAGGCGGGTCGCTCGTCATGAACGAAGAGGATGTCCGCCACGTGCATGAGGCTGCACCCGAGGCGACAATCATCGCGGTCCATATGGAAGCGGTCAACCATTGGAACTTGTCGCGTGCCGACTTACGCACCTATGCGGCGGAACATGGCTTCGTCGAGCGACTCATCGTTCCTGAAGACGGAGAAATGATTTCACGATAAGCACCTGAGTCCGGTAGACGACCGGATTTAGTTTTTTTGTCATGTTGATTCACATCCCGTGTAAACTGAAAGTGAACCGTTCAGAAAAATCGTACAGGAGGTAGACACTCTCGTGAAACTGATGACAGCCCGTTGTCGTGTTCGTCCGTTCGAACCATCAGACATCGAATCGTTTATGACGTATCGCAACGACTTGGTCTGGATGCAGTACCAGTCGTTCAAAGGTTTGTCTTATGAAGACTATCAACGCTCCTTGCTGAAGCCCCCATCCATCGTGGACGGGATGCAACTCGCCATCATCCATCAAGAGACGAATGACTTGATCGGCGATTTGTATGTGCAACAAGACGGGACGACGTATTGGATCGGTTATACGATTTCACCCCTCCACTCGCGCCAAGGCTATGCCTTCGAAGTCGTGTCGGAACTGATTGGTCACTTGTCCGACCAAGGGGCCGAGACGATTAAAGCGGGTGCGCTCGCGACGAACGAGGCGTCCATCGCCCTCTTGAAAAAGTTGAATTTCACCTATGTCACGACGGAAGACGATGAACAGATTTATGAACTCCCTGTAACGAACTGAACCGACATCACATCCCTGCCCTGATTTTTAATTTCAGGGGCATTATTCGCTTCATTTCTGAATCGAATCTATGGTACTCTAACCTTCAAACCGATACCACGTCACCTGATTTTTTCCTCGAGGGAGTTTTGTTAGGATGAAGAAACGCGTCATTTTGCTCATGTCCATCTTTTTGTTGATCAGCTCCCTGTCACAGGCAGCGATCCCGAAACCGAAAGCCTATAACGACCGCAGTCTCATCTATTTGACGCTCGATGACGGACCGAACCGGAAGACGGGAGCGTTGCTCGACGTCTTGAAGAAGCATCGGGTGAAGGCGACTTTCTTCATCCTCGGGAAAAATATCGCGGGCAATGAGCACCTCATCCGACGCATCGTCGCCGAAGGCCATCTCATCGCCTTACATGGCATGACACACGTGCGCGAGGAGTTTTATGCGTCGCCGATGACGGCCGTGCGTCAAATGAAGGACGTGCAACGTCTCATTTATGAAGTGACGGGTATCCATACGAATATGGCCCGTACCATCTATGGGAGTGACGCAGGGATGACGCCCGCGCACTGGCAAGCGATGGACGAGGCCGGTTTCGAGATTTGGGATTGGAACGTCGGCAGTCTCGACCATATCTATAAGAAAGACAATGCTCCAATCGAGCAGCGGGTGTTCAACCGGCTCGAGGCGAATTACGAGCTGAATGTCGCCTCCATCATCTTGGCACACGATCACTCGATGACACCGCAAGCGCTCGATACGATTATCCGTTATGCGAAAGAACGCGACTATGAGTTCCGGACGTTAGAAGGGGTGCATCCCGCGTACAACTTTTTCAATCCGTGGGAACCGAATGAATGACACTTGCTGAGTCCATCTGGGCTCAGCTTTTTGTATGCTCGAAACTTTATGTTCTTGACGCCGTATACAATAGGAACAACCAGCAAAGGTGGAACCTATATGCAACTCGACGTCCGAACGTTTCCTAAATCATTTCTCGATGGTCAATTCGATTCGATTTATAGCCAGACGACCGACTCATTCAAACAGCAGACCTCGCTCGACACGTTCTACCGGCTCGCCACCTCATTCAATGAAGGCGTTCGCCGCTATCGTGTGATCAATGACATGAAATTGAACGGTAGCCGGCATCTCGTCTGGATGGATGACCGGAAAGAACGCATGCTTAGCGTGACGTTCAATCAGGACGAACTCATCGAGGAACTACTCATGACACCGCATCAACCCGATTCGAGGGGCGACCGTCGCTTCACGAAACATACATACCACCTCCCGTTCACGGATGACTGGCTCGTCCTATCAGGCGGCACACATCCTGGTGAAAATAGGCACTATCCGGAACGCTCGCAACGATACGCCTACGATTTTATAAAAGTGAACAACAACTGGTCGTATAACAAGTCAAAGTCAGGGAACCACTCGTTTTATGCGTTCGGGGAACGCGTCATCACCCCGTTGGACGGGACGGTTGTCGTGGTTGTCGATGATGTACCGGACGTCCCAGATTCGAACCACCCCTTCGGCAATCACGTCATCCTGGAACACGCTGGCGGGGAGTACAGTCTCCTCGCCCACCTCGAAGCCGGCTCGATTGCTGTCAACGTCGGAGACCGTCTCAAGACGCGCCAATTGATCGGTCGTTGCGGGAACTCGGGGGATTTGTCTGAACCGCACCTTCACTTCCAAGTGATGGACAGTCCTAATTTGGCATCCGCCACCTCGATTCGGATTCGTCTAAAAGGAAGAAAAAAGCCGGTCCGTGGTCACATCGTCAGACCGAAACTGTCCAACTTACCGAATCGCACCGACTTAGCCGCCGACTTTTTATTCGAACTCGCACTCGCCGTTCCGCGACTCTTGTTTAATTTTTGGCGGTAATCAAAAATGCCCCCGCATCGATAGATACGGGAGCATTGCGGTTACATTTCAAGCTCTGTGAACGCGAGCGGGACGAGTTCTTCAAGCGTCACTTCTTTTACGTCGGCGTTGCCGTTCGTGAGCAATACTTTGAAGTCCGGGTCGCCGAACTCGACGAGCACTTGGCGGCAAATGCTGCATGGCGGTAAGAAATCGACCGTGTCACCTGACACCGCGACGGCTTCGAAATCACCTTTTTTATAGCCTTGCGCGACCGCTGTGAAGATGGCCGTACGCTCGGCACAGTTCGTCGCACCGAACGAGACGTTCTCGACGTTGACGCCGTCGATGACCGTTCCGTCCTTCATGAGAAGCGCCGCTCCGACGCGGAAGTTTGAATATGGGGAGTAGGCGTTCTCTTTTACTTGGCGGGCACGCTCGACTAATTGTTGTTGGTTCATGGGATCATGTTCCTCTCTGACTCATAATGAACTGATGCCAGTTCCCGGCCTCTCTTTTTTGGGCAGGATTTTTAGCATACACCTCAAGCGACAGAGAAGTCAATGAAATTTTGTTGACGCTTTCAACAAAAGGAGCCGTGTCCCACCAGACACGGCTCCTTTTGCTTATAACTCCCCTCTCCGGTTCATCCGGATCAAGAGATAAATCAAATACGGCGCCCCGACCATGCCGGTGATGACACCGACCGGGTAGCGGGCCGTGAAGGCGAACTGACCGATGAGATCGGCCGCGAGCACCAAGATGACACCGACGAGTGCCGCCGGAATAATCGTCGAACGCCCGTCCCCGACGAGCCGCTTCGCGATCGGTCCCGCTAGGAACGCGACGAACGCGATCGGGCCCGTCGTCGCCGTCGCAAGCGCCAGCATGAGTACGGACGCGACGAGCAAGAGCACCCGCGTCTGGTTCGTCTTGACGCCGAGCGACGTCGCCGTCATCTCCCCGAGCTCTAAAATCTGGAGCTGCCGGCTGAGCCGGAGGATGATCGGCAGACAGAGCGCGACCGCGATCATGAGCGGTGGTAGCGTCTCCATCTTGACGCCGTTCAGGCTGCCGCTCAACCAACGCATCGCCGTGCCGACATCGTTTTGTCGGCTGATGAGCAGTAGATAGTTGATGACCGCCGTCAGCATCGCTTGAATCCCGATTCCGACCAAGACGAGTCGACCGATCGAGAAGGCGGCGCCTTTTGATAAGAAATAGATGGCGACGACTGTCACGAGTCCTCCAATGATGGAGCCGATCGAGACGACCGTGTTGCTCGCTTGCAAGACGACGATACAGAATACCGCCGCCGCACTCGAACCGGTCGTGATACCGATGACGTTGGGATTGGCGAGCGGGTTACGGAGCATCGTCTGGAACACCGTGCCGGCGATCCCGAACGCGAGTCCGGCGAAGACGCCGGCGAGCATTCGTGGCAGGCGAATCGTGCCGACGGCGAACGACGCACCCGGCACTTGTTCCCCGAACAAGACCCGGACGACGTCTCCGACCGAATAAATCGTATTGCCGAGCATGAGCATCGTCGCGCTCAAGACGAGAGCGAACCCGAACAGGACGAGCGTCACTGCGACCGTACGTTGCCGACGTTTGCGACTGTTCTGAATGATTGGTTGAATCGATTGATGGTTCATAGGCCACGCACCTTCACTTTCATCGTCAACGCAATCAAAATTGGGGCTCCGACGAACGCCGTGACGATTCCGACCTCGAGTTCCCCGGGACTGCCGAGCAGCCGCCCGACCACATCGGCGAACGTCAATAAAATCGCACCCGTCAGTGCCGACATCGGGATGATGTAGCGTTCATCCGCACCGATGATCAAGCGGACGAGGTGTGGCGCCAAGAGACCGATAAAGCCGATCGGTCCAGCCAGTGCCGTCGCCGCCCCGCATAAAATGACGCCGGCGAACGAAGCAATCAATTTCAACGTGCCGATACGGACACCGAGACCCGTGGCAAGTTCTTCCCCGAGCGCCAAGATATTGAGGGACGGTGCCGCCAGGATGGCGATGACGATGCCGCCGATAAAGAACGGCAGGAACGTCATAATCGAGTCCATCGTCCCGGCCCCGACGCTACCGACTTGCCAGAACCGAAACTGGTCCATGACGTTCGAGCGCGGGATCATGATGGCCATGACGAGTGAGGACAACGCCGCACTCGTCGCCGCACCGGCCAAGACGAGCTTGATTGGTGTCGACCCGCCTCGTCCGAGCGAACCGATGCCGAACACGAACGCGGCCGTGAGAAGCGCACCAGCGAGCGCGAACCAAATATAGTCGCTCGCAGTCGAGATGTTGAAGAAGGCGATCCCGACGACGACGAACAGCGCCGCTCCCGTGTTGACCCCGAGAATACTCGGGTCGGCGATCGGGTTACGTGTCACCGACTGCATCAATGCACCCGAGACACCGAGCGCCGCCCCGCACATGAAACTGAACACCGTCCGAACGACCCGCTGCCGGACGATGTCCGCTTCATACGACTGAACAGCCGGACGGAATAAACCGTCAAGCAGTTCATCCCATCCGACTGTCCGTGAGCCGAAAGCAAGCGAAGCGAGCATACAGACGACGAGCAGGACGAGCGACCCTACGAGGAGGAGCTCGAACCGTTTCGGCGTGTGTAACTTCTTCGGCATATTCATTTGATTACTCGACTTTCGCGAGTGCTTCTGACACGAGTTTCACGTAGTCGTCGATCGTGTATTCGATCGAGAGTGGTGATGGTGTCCCAGCAGCCGCGAGCGGCGTGTTGTCTTCGATCATGACGACCGAACCGCGTTTGATGGCCGGCACTTTGCTGTAGAGCGGGTCAGCTTGAAGTGCTTTCAACGTCTCTTCGTTCCCGTAGGCAACGAAGATGTCGACATCGTTCAAGATATCAGCGTTCTCTGAGCTGAGCTCGAGGTAGAAGCTGTTCTCATCTTTGATTTGGCTTGTGATGTTCTCAGGGTACTCCATGCCGAGCTCTTCGATGAAGGCACCGCGCGGGTCACCTGTCGTGTAGATGTAGAACTTCGACAGATCGTCCGGGCTGAGCGCGATGAATGCCGCTTTCTTCCCTTTCATCTCCGGTACTTCAGCCGCCTTGTCGGCGATGAGTTTCTCTGTGTCTTCAATCAACTGTTTGCCTTCTGCTTCCATGCCCATGGCCATTGAGTCGTAACGAACCGTGTCCTGCCATGATGACACCCAAGGCGTCTCTTGGTATGCGACGACCGGTGCGATCTCAGTCAACGTATCATAATCTTCTTGCGTGATGCCTGAGTAGGCAGCGAGAATGACGTCCGGCTGTGAGTCGGCGATCGCTTCGAAGTCGAGGCCGTCCGTATCTTGATAGATGTTTGGGTTTTCTTCACCGAGGTCTTTCAACTTGTCAGCCGTCCATGGCAACATGCCGCTGCCGTCTTGGACACCGTAGTTCGCAGCCGAGAAACCGACTGGTACGACGTCAAGCGCGAGCGCCACGTCTTGGTTCGACCAACCGACCGTTGCGACGCGTTCTGGCTTCTTGTCGATGACCGTCTCGCCTAACGCGTGTTTGATTGTGATCGGATAGCCTTCTGCCGTTTCAGCAGATTCATCTGTCGTGGCTGCATCTTCATTGTTCGAGCCGCATCCTGCGAGCACGAGCACGAAAGCAGACATGATGATGAACATATGTAGCATTTTCTTGTAGCTTTTCATGATTTAATCCCCTTTTTTCTCTATGACAACGTTCTGACGCCGACATTGATAATCATTATCATTTATGAGTATAGGATGAATTCAGGAGTGCTGTCAATCTGAACTTCAAGATATCTTTCAAAAAATAGAAACAGCCCGCTTCTCTCGACTGGTGAGATGCGGGCTTTCGTCATAACGTTTGATTGGCCAAGTTGATTAATTGTTGAACCTGCAAACGGGTCTCATCATCGAGTTCGACGGAATTGCCATCGATGTAGTAGATGATTCGGGTGGTAAAGCCGTCTTTGTTCTTCCACCACAACCCTTGTGACGTCGATTCCGTCTCATCATAGAAAGCAGATGTCCCGTCCGCAAGTACGTATTGGTCTCCGTATGATGAGAGGTCGTCCATGTCTGTAGGTTCATCGACGACTTTAAGGACGATGTAACGCAGTTCTTGTGCCGTCTCCTCGTTCACATAATGAAATACGAAATTATGGAGATGATGTGGCACTTGAATGTCGATTTCTGTATAACGCCGTGTGATTTCAAACGGAAACGCAATCGGTTCTTCAAAAACGTGTCTAATCGGTGGGTTCGGCGGATCTGCCCAGTCCGTCGCCAGCTCCACCAAGGCCAAGATGATGATCAGCCCACCTAGTATTCGTACAATCCATTTCATCTTCATTGATTTTCGCTCGCTTCATAAATAGATTTAAGTTCCAAACTTATGATACGTCGAATCAATGCTTTACGATTGCCGCTTCTCGCGCATCACGTCCGCCAGCGGACACCCTGCTTGTTCGAGCTCTGTGACGATTCGTGTATAATCCGTTTCGTTACGATTTTGGCTCAGCTTGAACGCCGCCTGCATCTCCGAAATCTCGATGCGGAACCCGACGACCCCGTACTTCTGCCGCTGCACCGGTTCGGATAGTTCTTCCCAAACGACGGCGTGATGGCGGTCTCCTTCATGGTCCCGCAATAGCCCGGCCAAGTCTTCCTCGAGTTGTGCCGCGTTCAAGATGGTCGCCTGTCCGTATGCATGCACCGCCTGATAGTTCCACGTCGAGACGTCCTCATGCCCGTACCATGACGCGGAGACGTAGGCGTCCGGACCTTGGATAATCAAGAGCACGGTCTGATCTTCAATCGTTTGCCATTGTGGATTGTTTTTCGCGATGTGCGTCGTGAACCAGGTGTGACCGTCCTCTTCATGAAACCGGAGCGGTACGTGCGTCGCGATCGGCTTCTGTCCGTCATGCGTGACGACGGTGCCGAACGGGTGTGCCTTCAGAAAGGCATGGACTTCTTTTGAATCGTTTACGGCGTATAGTTTTGGGACGTACATCGTATTCCTCCTATCGTGTTAGCTAGCTTACAAACAAAATAATGCGTGGCATGTTAGGCTGGATTCCTGACGATCATATACAGAGGAGGAATTCCATTGGCTACACTATTCAACTTACGTGACAAGGCCCCTGACATCCAGTTGCCGGACGTGTCAGGAGACTCGTTCTCACTCGCAGAATCGATTGAACGACACGACGGCTGGCATCTCATCATCTTCTTCCGCGGTGCTTGGTGCCCGGTCTGTGTCCAAGACTTGAAAGAGCTCGAGAGCCAACAAGGCTACTTCCAAGACAAAGGCATCCGTCTCGTGACGATCTCGACCGACAAAGCTGAGGACTTGAAACAAATGGTCGACGACAACGCGCTCAGCTTCCCGGTCCTTCACGACGAGACGCTCGAGACGTTGCTCGACTATGGCGTGCAGTATCATGGTACCGACGCTCCATATGCCGACCACGGTGAGCACGGAGAACCGGCTTACTTCCTCATCGATGAAGGTGGACGGCTGTTGTATCAACAGATTCAGACGAGCCCGTTCGGCCGTCTGACGGCGACCGAGCTCCGAAAGATCGTCCAATACATCAAAAAGAATCTCAAATGACAAGATGGCGCCGAACCGGCGTCATTTTTTTTCGGGTTTGTAAGGACGGTTACAGAAATATCGCCCCATCCGATATACGCTTATTGTATCAAACTAGAAGGAGTGAGGAAGATGAAACGGTACGTGGTCAACGGCGTGATTGGTGGAGTGATCGGCGGGATTTTGTTCGGGCTCTTCATGCAGATGATGGGCATGATTGGCATGATTGCGAGCATGGTCGGCAGTGAGAGCCTCGTCGTCGGTTGGATCGTTCATATGATCATCAGCGTCATCTTCGGGGTCACGTTCGGACTCGGACACTTGGTCATCTCGAACCTTTGGACGCTCGCCGTTCTGTTCGGGATTGGCATTTGGATCGTCGGACCGCTCGTCGTCATGCCGCTCATGATGGGCATGGGGACGAACCTCGCGAACGCGTTCGCCCCGGATCAATTGATGAGCCTTGTCACACATCTATTCTTCTCATTCATCTTAGCCATCGTCTTCAAGCTACGAACGGAAAAACAAGTCGCACCGAAAGCGGCCATACGCTAATGGAGGAAAACACATGAACATCACAACCGAGCAACAATTCGAACAACTCGTCTCATCCAACGACCATACGATCGTCAAATTCTACACGGACTGGTGCCCGGACTGCAGACGGCTCGACGCCTTCATGCCGGACGTCACCTCGACATTGGGTGACATGCCGCTCCATACGCTCAATAAGGACAAGCTGCCTGCCCTGTCCGAACGTGAGCAAGTGATGGGCATCCCGAGCCTGCTCGTGTATAAGAACGGCGAAAAGATTGGACATCTTCATAGCGCGAACGCGAAGACACCAGGAGAAGTCACCGAGTTTTTAGCCGCATACGTCACACCATGACCAAAAGGGAGCCAGATCGCTCCCTTTTTGACCTGTTCACTTATTCAATTCGAGCTCGTCCCATAACGCTTTTCCGGTGAAGACGCGCGCTTCGTCGACGAGCGTCGGCGTCACGAGTGGCTGGTTCAATTTGAGCAGTTCTTCGACGTAGCGGGGCTCCTCGAATAGGTTCTTCTCGATGAACGGGATGGCCAATTCGTTCAGGCGCAATTTGACCAAGTGACAACGGGAGCAGCCGTCAATCGTATACAGTTCGAGCATAGCACGTCCCCCTTTTCCTCATTGTATCGTTTACAATTTAAGTAGACAGTAATACAGATTACTAGAAAGTGAGGTGCCACCGATGGACAAATTAACATTGCTCTCGCACATCAGCTTGTTCGACGAGCTGCCGATGCAAGAGTTGAAAGTGATCGACGCGATGAGCCAGATGCGACCGGTCAAAAAAGGGAAGATCATCGTCTCCCCGGACGCTCCGATCCCGGCGCTGTTCTTGTTGAAAGAAGGACAGGTCCGGCTCTACCGGATGAATCAGCACGGCAAACAGTTCACCGTCGATATTTTGACGAGCGGCAACATCTTCGGCGAGACGGCGACACTCTCGTTGACCGATGATGACTTGTACGCCGAGGCGATGACCGACACGTACTTGTGTACGATCGGGGTCGACGAGTTCGAACAGTTCATCGAGAAGAACCCGAAAATCGCCTTGAAGCTAATCAATATCCTCTCCGAACGGCTGAAAGACTTATACGCGCTCAGTGAAAAGATCGCCTTGACCGATGTAAAATACCGCATCCTCTATCTCCTGCTGAAGTTGAGCGAGAAGAGCGGCGAGCGGAAGAAAGACTGGCAGACGATCAATATCAAATTGACCCACGCCGATATCGCAGCCATGGTCGGGACGACACGCGAGACGACGAGCGTCATCATGTCTAATTTGAAGAAAGAAGGGTATATCAAAAAGGGACTGCGCCTATCGATTCATGCCGATAAAGTGAAACAGGCGCTAGACGACCTTTAGGAGGGATTTGATGAAACCGACGATCCAAGCGTTCGTGTTCGATGTATACGGGACTTTGTTCGACGTCCATTCCGTCAAGACGGCGTGTGACGAACAGTTCCCGGGGAAAGGTGAACAGATCAGCCAAGCGTGGCGGACGAAACAGCTCGACTACTTTTTCACCCGTCATATCATGGGCCGCTATGAGGACTTCTCCGTCGTCACGCGCGACGCCCTGCGGTATGCTTTGTCGGCGGCCGAAGTGACGTGGACGACCGAGACCGAGGACGCGTTAATGGCCACGTATGCCGAGTTGTCGCCATATGACGAAGTCGCAGATGTGTTGCAGCAGCTACAGCATAAACAGACCATCGTTCTCTCAAACGGGACGGACGCGATGCTCAAGGAACTCATTAAAAATGCGGGATTCACCGACCTATTCGACGAACTCGTCAGCATCGATGGCATCAAACAAGCCAAGCCGTCACCGGCCGCCTATATGCACTGGTTCAAGAACAGAGGATTGAAGCGCGACGAGGTACTATTTATGTCCTCGAACGGTTGGGACATCGCCGGTGCGAAGAACTTTGGGTTCCATACGGCTTGGATCAACCGCGATGGCAAACCAATCGCCATGCCCGACCTGGCCCCTGACGCCGTCTACGAAGACTTGTCCGGGATATTGGAATGGGTCACGGACGAAGCGGCTTGGCCATAATCAAGTCGACTTGGGCGTCGTCACCCATATAGAACGTGTGCGCCCCGGTCTGGACGAAACCATGTTTTCGGTAAAAGGCGAGCGCTTTATGGTTGTGTTCCCAGACACCGAGCCAGATCTCATGTTTGTTCAGCTCGTTCGCACACTGGATGGCCTGGTCGTACAACGCTTTCCCGACGCCGCTTCCTTGGTAGACGCGTCGCACATAAATCCGTTCGAGTTCGAACGCCTCCTCACCCATGGCCTCGGTCTGGGCGTTGTTGGCGTTCACTTTCAAGTAGCCGGCCACCTCCCCGTCGAGTATGGCGAAGAAGAACTGTGAGTCCGGATTCGAAAGCTCTTTTTTAAGTTGCGGCACGTTGTACGCCCGTTCGAGATACGCCGCAAGATGCACCGGGTCGTTCTCCGCTTCGAACGTCTCCGTGAACGTCTCGATGCTGATGTCTCGGAGCGCATCGACGTCTTCCATCGTGCAACCTTTGATTGTGATCATATTTTTCCCCCTCTAGTAGTCTCGCTTCTTCCCTTTCTTCACCGCATCCCAGTCCCCTTCGATATTGTGGCGGACCCGCTTCAACAGCCGGAGCAGCTGCTCGGCTTCTTGGTCACTCAGCCCGGAGAGCGCGACGTCCGTCGAATGCTCGTGCTCGCGGATGATGACCGGGTACAATCCTTTGCCCCGTTCGGTCGGGACGAGTCGTTTGATTTTCTTATTGTTCGGATCGTCCTGCTTCGTGATTAGTCCGTTCGTCTCCAACTTTTGAATCGCCCGCGCCGCCGTCGTCCGGTCGACTTTGATCAGTTCGGAGAGCTTCTCTTGGATGATGCCTGGTTCTTCACAAATCCGGACTAAATACAGATATTGCCCTTTCGTCAGCTCGAGCTCTTTGAACTCGATGTTGCTGATCGAATCGAGGGCACGGGCAATCATCCCGATTTCACGCAACTGGTCTCTCATACAATCCTCCTAATTGTTGTATTTGCAATACGTTACGTCTAGTATAGTTGAATTAGTTGCATTTACAACAAAAAACATTTTGGATGTGAGCTTTGATTGTGTGAGAAAATGAAGGTATCTTTCCACGAAACGAGGGGATTTCATGGTACACCGCATTTACACGACGAGCTTCGCGAGCGTCTATCCGCTTTATGTCGCGAAAGCCGAACGAAAAGGACGGACGAAAGACGAAGTCGATACGATTATTCGCTGGTTGACCGGTTATGACGAGGCTGGGCTCGAGCGCCAACTCGCTGCCGAGGTCGATTTTGACACGTTCTTTGCCACGGCACCTAAGATGAACGAAGACCGTGCCTTGATCAAAGGAGTCGTTTGCGGCGTCCGCGTCGAGAACGTCGAGGAGCCGCTCATGCGCGAGATCCGTTACTTGGATAAACTCGTCGATGAACTCGCCAAAGGCAAGGCGATGGCGAAAATTTTACGAGGAGGCGACGTCTGATGGACTATACGACACTCGTCGACGACAAACGACTCGACGCCTTCATCCGTTTGATTGATGTCATCGATGCGAACTTGCCGGCCGGGTTCGAGAAGACGACCGATGGGAACGGCATCCATTATGTCGTCCCGCTGTCGACGTATCCATCCGGGTATCACGTCACGCCGGGCACCCCGCTCCCTTTCTTGAGCGTCATCGCCCAAAAGAATCATGTCGCCGTGTATCATATGGGCGTCTACAGTGACCCGGAACTGCTCCGCTGGTTCGAGGAATCCTACGCCGTACAAGTGCCGACGAAGTTGAACATGGGCAAGAGCTGTATCCGTTTCGGCAACGTCAAACACATCCCGTATGTGTTGATTGGCGAGCTCGTCTCGAAGATGACACCGGATCAATGGATTGCGGCTTACGAGTCACGCTAAAACAGGCAGGTCGACAATCGACCTGCCTTTCGTCATTCATGGAACATATCTCATTCCTTCATTTCGAGCGTGATGATGCGGTCGTGACGATGGGCCACGTCTAAATCATGCGTCACGGTGATCACCGTCGTATTAAATTCTTTGTTCATTTCAAACAGTAGATCGATGATTTTTTCTTTGTTTTTTGAATCTAATGACGCCGTCGGTTCATCTGATAAAATGATTTGAGGATTCATCATGACTGCCCTCGCAAAAACAGCTCTAGACCGTTGCCCCCCCGAACACTCAAGTGGTTTCTTTTTCAAAATGGGCTCGATTCCAATCTTCTGAACAATTCGTTCAAAGTGTTTTTGGGCGCTGGGATTTTTTTCGATATTGGCATACAGGAGAGGCAATTTGATATTATCCTCGATGGTCAAAGAGTTAATGAGCGCGGAATCTTGAAGAACAAATCCAATCTTTTGATTGCGCCATTCCGCCAGTTTATTTCGTGACAACTCCTTCACCGCTGAACCAAACAGCTCGTAGCTTCCTTCGTATTGTGTATCGAGCAACCCGATAATATTAAGCAGCGACGTTTTTCCGACCCCAGACTCTCCGATGATTGACACTCTTTCCCCGGGTTGAATTTCCAACTCAAAATCATTCAAGATTGAAAAACCTTTCTGTTTGAACGTTTTGTTCTGAATTTTTAACTTCATAATGCGATTCATTGTAAAACCCCCACCGAGATTGGAATCCTTTTTATTTTTCGTAGCGTCAGTTCAACAATCGTTAACCCAATCATCAGATTGATTAAAAGAACCATGAGTAAAGCAAGCCAATCCATACTGATCAAACCAAATAGCCCGTACGTTGCAAAAACGGCGTCTTTTCTAATCCAATAGCCGTATCGATTGAACGCAATGACTATGAACAACACGGCTAAAATCACTGAAAACAACATTCCGAAGTAACTATAAAAAATCGTTCTCAGTTTGGAATAACTTAATCCAACTAATAAATTGATGGTAAACTCTTTGATCATCAATCGAACACTCGTCAACGTGGTCCACGTTGCTAGACCAACAAGGATAACAAGCAGAACGAAGGTGATGGCACAGATTATTTTTATCGAGTTCGCATAATAGGCCTCAAAGTAATCAAAGTTTTCTTGTTGACTAAAAAAGTTAAGTTTCAGACCTATATTTTCTTGAACGTATTCATTCAAGTCCGCAGCTTCCTCTTTTGTCGAATCGAGTAGCACCAGATCCATCAATCCGTTCACATGAAGGTCTAGGCCCGCACGTTGAATGAATTGTTCGTTCACCGGGAGGAGAATCGCAAAATTAAAATAGTTTTTTGAATCGGGCGCATAGAAATTAGACCGGTGCGTATTCTTCTCTAAAACCCCTTGAACGTTTAAATTAACCACTCGCTGGGTGACTGGATCCATGGTCTCAATCGTTGATCCCACAGGATATGTCGAGGCTAGACCGGCACCGACTAAAACAGGGATTTGATTTTCGTCCACCTGATAATCAAAATATAAATCGTTTCCTTCAGATAATTCATACTGGTTGATTCTATAGGCATCTTCATTGATATAACTGAAAGAAAGTTCCATGTCATGCTCATTGTCCAATACAGCGCCAAACCCATCGGCTTG
This sequence comes from Exiguobacterium sp. SL-10, assembly GCF_004337025.1. Lineage (NCBI taxonomy): Bacteria > Bacillati > Bacillota > Bacilli > Caryophanales > Exiguobacterium > Exiguobacterium sp. SL-10. Next base: position 66,864 of record NZ_SJUP01000006.1, read on the forward strand.
AAAAGCGTATGTATAGTTGTCATTTAGATAGTCGTATAACTTTTGTGTATCTTTGACATCGATTTTATCAAACTTCGCTTCATGATCGGGGTCTAGATTCGCAATGAAATTGCCTTCTTGATTAAAAACAGCGACATCTTGATAACCTTGAAATGTTGAAATAATGGACCGTGCAGCAATGAAAGAAAGAGAGTTGGCTAGGAACAGTAAGGCAACCATACTCAACACCAAAATCCATCGCTTCAAAAAGATTTTAGTTATAAAAAAGTGTAAAATTTTCATTTGTTCGTCACCTGACCCGCACTAACTAGTATGTATAGAATAAAAATAAAGACTAAATAGAGATTGCTCGTTCCAATCACATTTAAATAAAGGCCTAATAAAAGGGATGCTACGAAGCTGAACATTAGTATCGTTAGACTGTTCAACATGTATCGGGTGATAATCCCTTCGCGTGTATCACCCACAAGGATTCGGCAGGATATTTCTGTCTTCTTTCGATTCAAAAATTGATAGTGAAACACAATCATCGTAAATGTAAGAGAAATACTTATAATCAGTCGATAGTCTACAATACTTTCTATAAAACCCTCTAAAAGAGAAGCAACTTCTACGTTCGAAATTTGTACATAAACCAATAACAAATTTGAAGTAAAGCACATGAGATAGATGCCAAATGCCTCTAACACGTCGCTGAATCTAAATAATGAGTATTTCATAAGCCACTCCTTACCGTAGAGAATGAATACGAATCCATTTTTACATAATTTATATATAAAAGGAAACGGGAGGAAATAATGTACCAGCTTCATTTACATCAAACACAAAAACAGGCAGGTCGATTGTCGACCTGCCTGTTCGTTACACGTTGAATCGTTTTGTCATTTGACGCATCTCGTCTGCCATGTTCGACAGTTCTTGGGCCGAGGCCGTGATTTCTTCCATCGACGCCATCTGTTCTTCTGTCGCCGCCGAGGTGTTCTCGGTTTCGGTCGCGGTCGTCTCGGTGATGCCTTGAATCTCGTTCACGGACGTCAAAATCTCGGTCGCCCCGGCTGCCATCTCTTGGACGGCGCCCGACACTTCCTCCACTTTTTGTCCGACTTCTTCAATCGCCCGTTTGATGTCCTCGAACGCATCGCCCGCTTGTTGGACGTTCGTGACACTATGGCCCATCTCACTCTCGACGATGTGCATCGTTTGGACGGCTTGTTTTGTTTCTGTCTGCGTATCCCCAATCAAACCGGAGATCCGTTTCGTCGCCACGGCCGACTCTTCAGCGAGTTTACGGACTTCTGAGGCGACGACGGCGAATCCGCGTCCTTGGTCGCCGGCCCGTGCCGCTTCGATGGCCGCATTCAAGGCGAGCAAGTTCGTCTGTTCGGCGATACCGGAGATGGTACCGGTGATGCTGCCGATTTCTTGCGAGCGGACGTCGAGTTGGCCGATGACCGTCTGCAACGCCTTCACTTTCTCGTTCATCGCCTCGAGCTGGGACTCGAGCGTCTCAATCAATTCATTGCCGGTCCCGACTTTTTGAAGAGCCCCGTCCGACAACTCCGTCATATGTTGGGCGCTATTCGAGACGTGATGAATCCCGTTCGTCAGTTCGGTCAATGTGCTGTTCGACTCTTTCACTCGTGTCAATTGACGGAGCGAGCCCGACGCAATCTCCTCCATCGTGACAGCGACCATCTCTGTCGCTTTCGTCGTCTCTTCGACGTTCGATTTCAAGTCGTCCGATGACGTCGCGACACGTCCCGCCGTCGACGTGACATTGCCAATCAAGTCACGCAAGTTATCTTTCATCTGATTGAAAGATACCGCGAGCGAGCCGATCTCATCACGTGACGTGTACGTGCTGTCGACCGTCAAGTCTCCTTCACCGGCTCGGCTCATGAGTCCATTCAACTCACGGACCGGTCGCACGATGAGACGCGTGATGTAGACCCCGAGTCCGATGGAGACGAGCGCCCCGATGGCGACGAGTGCCCAAAACGTGAGGACAGATTGTTCACGTCCTGCTTGCATTTCCGCACTCGCCGTCTCCGCTTCTTGATTGATTCCATCCATGACGACCGTGGCCGTCTCGACCAAATTTTGACGAATTGGTCGCAAGTCGTTCGTATAGACACGGTACGCCGCCGCATTCTCATTTCGAAGTGCCGGCTGAAGCACGAGCTCGGTCCCTTCGAGGTACGCTGTGATTTCAGCGTTCAAGTCGTCGACCCGATTTTGTATCTCCGCGTCCGTCGAGGCGAACGTCTCATTGAATAGCGCCACATTCGTCCCGATGCTGTCGCGCCGTTCACTAATATTCGCCTGTAACTCTTCATTCCGTGCCGCATCTGTTGTGAGCATCAATTCAAGCAAATGACTATCAAGTGCCCGGTTATCGGTCCGAATCTGACCGAGCGCGCGAATCGGCAGCAACCGTTCTTCATAAATGGCTTCTCCTGCGTCGGCTATCCTGCCTATAAAGACGTGACTAAGCGCCGCGACGAGGACGAGTGTCGCGATAAAAACGGTGATGAGCACCGACAACTTTTTGGACATGTTCAAATTTTTCATGATTATCCCTCCCATCTGCTTTATCGTAGGAAAGGATGTTGGAATGAAGCGTATTTGCACATGCATTGACCTAAGTTTCGATTTTCGGCGCCGTTCTCGGATCGACAACACATTGAGCACTAATTTGTAAGCTAGCTCACGATGATTTAGATGTAAAATGCGATACGATAAATAAAAGACGAATCGACTCGAAAGGAATGATTCCCGTGCCACGCCCTCTCAAAATCAGCCTCATGCTCGCCGTGTTCGGGAGCATCTTCTATATCACCCATTTCCATTATGAGCTTCGCCCGTCTGACGTCCGTGACATCGTCTTGTCGTTCGGATGGTGGGGACCCGTCGTCTTCTTTCTCATTTACGCCATCGGCCCAATCATTTTCTTGCCGACATCCGTGCTGTCACTTGGGGCCGGGCTCGCATTCGGGGTGTGGCCCGGGGTCCTCTATATTATATTTGGTGCGACAGCGGCCGCGGTGACCGGTTACGTCATGGCACGTTTGTTTGGCCGATCGGTGCTCAAAGTCGAGAACTATCCGTGGTCGGAGAAGCTGTTCACGCAGATGGAGCAACGCGGCTTCCTATATGTGTTCGTCTTGCGTCTCATCCCACTCGTCAGCTTCGATTTGCTTAGCTACGCGGGCGGAATCGCGAAAGTCAAATTCAAGTCGTTCATCCTCGCTACCGTCCTTGGTATGCTACCCGGGACGCTCGCCTACAGCTTCCTCGGTGCAAGCCTCGCCTCAGGTAGCGTCACGTTAATCATTATCGCCGCCCTTGTCTTCGTCACATTGCTCGGTGTCACCTACTACTTCCGCGAACCGGTCAAACGCTGGCTCGGGCTCACTTCGAATTAGAGAAGCGCATCCGCTTCTCTTTTTTTTGCGTCGACGTGTAAATTCAGTAAACATTCTTGTCAATCGGACGATACTCTAGTAGCTATATTGACCCATCACCAGGAGGAATCTTTATGAGTTCTATGAAACGCAATCAGTTGATGCTCGTCACCACGTTTATTATTGTCTTCACATCTGTCATCGTTCACCTGCTCCACCGCTTCACGGATTTCGCCTATACGTACACCGTGCTCCGAAACGGCGCCGTCGACTATGCGTATCCCATCGCGACATGGATCCTGTTCGTCCTTCCGATTGTTCTATTCATTACTATGTTCGTCAGCCATCGCGTAAAACCGAATCTGTTTCCGTATTTGATGATGCTGACGCTCACGTTTTCGAGTATCTCGACCGTCGCCGGCGGGCAAGGGCTCGTCGAATATCACTTCTCGATTTTCGTCGTCTTGGCCATTCTATCGTTCATGCGCCGTATCGACTTAATCGTCTACAGCACCATCATCTTTGCGGTTCAACATTTAGCCGGCTACTTCTTGGTACCTGAAATCATTTGCGGGACGGCAGATTATCCGTTCAGCTTGTTGCTCGTCCATGCCGTCTATCTCGTGTTACTGAGTGCCGTGCTCGTCGCGCAAATTCACTTCCGTAACCTCGAATCGTCGCGAATTCAAGCACAGGAAGAGGAGACGCGCCGGTTGCTAAAACAAGCCGTCACCGATGCGAGCCAACTCGTCATGACACTAAAAAATCATGCAAACGAGCTTGAGACGGCAGCCAACCAGTCGCTCGAGTCTGGAGAACAGATTGCCGTCTCGGTCGACCCGATCGTCGCCCATGCGACCGAGCAAGAGACATCGATGAATCACGGTGCCGATGAGATTCAATCGATTCGCTCTCTCACCGCCCTCATCCAAGAGCGGATGGCTCAAACTGCTGCTGCTTCGTCACGGATTGCGGCCGATGCCATCGCCGGGAACGAAGATATGCAACGGATGGAAGCAAAAGTCGGTGAAATCATCAGTGAATCGGAACGGCTCGAACATGTCGTCACGACGATGTCGAACCGGTCGACGGAGATTCAAGCCATTCTGCAACATGTTGAAACCATTAGCGACCAGACGAATATGCTTGCTTTGAACGCATCCATCGAGGCAGCGCGAGCTGGTGATGCCGGTCGTGGTTTCGCCGTCGTCGCCTCTGAAGTCGGCAAACTCGCCGTCCAGTCCCGAGACTATGCAACCGAAATGACACGCGTCCTCGGCGGACTGATGGATGACACGACCGTCGTCCGGGATTCGGCACAATTGTTCAAACGCGCGACCGAGAACTGTCAAATCGTCTCGGCCGACGTGACCGCCGTCTTCCATCGCTTGACCGAAGACGTCTCCGAAATCGATGGTCAAATCAGTTCGATTCAAGAGACACGTCAACGTGTGACGTCTCAAATGGAGACGCTCGAGACGCGCCTCGCGACGACGAAACATGCAGCGAGTGAGCTGCAGCAACAGATTCAACACGTGGCTGCCGCCACCGAAGAACAAGTCGCTATTCAAAAAGAGTTGAGTCACATGTCCGATCGACTCGCTTCGACTGCGACCACGTTAGAAGACGTGACTGATCAGCTCGAAGCAAGAGCGAACTAAAAAACAGCCCGCGACTTTCGAATTCGCGGGCTGTTTTTATGAATGGCTAAAGAAAGAGATTTTTGCAGTCGATCGAACGACGAGGACCGTCACCAACATAAGCACAGCTGTGACTCTAAAGCCCAGATCTCCAATCACATGGAATTCATATCTCAACCCGAACAGTAAAACTAATCCGAGCACAACAGCCAATAGAAACATGATGTTTTTCATGTCTTTTTCCCTCCTTGAGACAATATTTTTAGTTACTGACCCTTGCAATATGTACACTTCAATTATCCACTTATTGTCAGTATACAAGATGAATCAAGTTAATTGGTAAATATGGGACGACAAATCGCTAGCATTCATCAAAAAACGTCACGTTCTCGAAAATCGAAAACGTGACGTCAGTATCGTTTATAGCGAAGAGACGAGCTTTTGAAGCGCCTCTTTGAGCGGCGTCACCGGACGACCGAGCACCAACTCGAAATCGTTCGACTCGACTTCGAGCGAGCCGTTACGGATGCTGTCCTGAATGCCAACGACGATCGGAATCGCCCCTTCCGGCACCCCGGCGCCGCGCATGACGCCAGCGTAAGCGTCATTACTCACTTCTTGGAGGGGCACCTCGCGGCCAAGCACCTCACTGAGTGCCTCGACGAGTTCGGCTTGCGTATGGAGCGGGCCTGACAATTCGAAGATGTCTTGTTCGAAATCGTCTGCCACCAAAACGTTCGCAATCGCTTCGGCGTAATCTTCCTGCAGCGCCCAACCGACTTTCCCGTCACGGGCCGCCGTCACCCAAGGTGCGCCGGCGAGCACGCCTTGAATGCTGCCCAGTTCGTTCTCTAAGTACCAGTTGTTGCGCAGAAACGCATGCGGGATCCCCGTGCGCTCGATTGCGCCTTCCGTCTCGACGTGCGGCGGTGCCATCAAGTTTTGGCTCTCTGTCGCGTCGGCGAGACTCGTATAGGCGATGAACGATACGCCTGCGCGTTCAGCCGCCTCGACGGCGTTCGCATGTTGACGGATGCGGGTGTCGTTGTCCCCGTCCGCTGAGATGATGAGCAGTCGTTCGACACCTTTGAACGCTTCATCGAGCGTCTCCGGCTTGTCGAAGTCGCCGTGTCGTACATCGACCCCTTTCGCTTTCAGTGCTTCTGCTTTTTCAGGGTTGCGGACGCTGACCGCGAGTTCACTTGCGGGTACCGACTTGAGCAACACATCGACAATTTTCGAACCGAGTTTTCCAGTCGCACCGGTGACTAAGTATTTCATAAATCATTTCCTCCCTTTAACCTGTAATTGAATCAGTTACATGTAATCATCATAGTTACAGCATCTTCGTTTGTCAATTGTTTGTTCCCTGTTATACTGAAGATGTAACCAATTCACTTACATGACTGTGCAGAAAGGTGTTAGCCTATGTCCATCAGTAGCCGTTTCGCGGTCGGCATTCATATCTTGACGTTGATCGAGGTCAATAAGGATGGCGTCACCTCGTCTGACTTTTTGGCCGGCAGCGTCAACACGAACCCGGCTTTGATCCGAAAAATCATGGCCATGTTGAAGAAAGCCGATTTGATCGAAGTGAAGCCTGGCGTAGCCGGAGCCAAACTGACGAAAGACTTGACCGAGATCTCGCTCTATGACGTCTATCACGCCGTCAGTGTCGTCGAGGAGAACGAACTGTTCAGCATCCACGACAACCCGAACCCGGCGTGTCCCGTCGGCCAACATATCCAAGCAACGATCGAGCCAATCTTTATCCACGCCCAATCAGCGATGGAGTCTGTGTTGAAGCACGTGACCCTCGCCGATGTCGTCAACGACATGGCTGATAAAACGAACACGTAAAACAAGGGAAACCCGAAGCGGGCTTCCCTTGTTTTAGTCTTTCAGTTGAATGAATTTACGTTTGCCGACCTGTAGAATCATACCCGCTTTGAGTAGGATTGCCGCGTCGCTATCCGTCTGTTTATCCCCATCGATCCGTACTCCACCACCAGCAATCATGCGCTTCGCTTCGCTCTTTGAAGCGAATAAATCGAATTTCATGACTGCCTCAAGTAACGTCACAGATTCCCCGTTTGGAATTTTTCGTTGTTCAATATCCTCTGGCAATAAGCGGAGCTGAAACACTTGTTTGAAACCTTGTTCGGCTTGTTCCGCCGCCTTTTCACCATGGTATAGCTCGACGAACCGTTTAGCGAGTTTCATTTTCGCATCTCGCGGGTGTAAGCTCCCTGACGAGAGTGCGCGTAGCGTCGTCTCAATCGTTTCCTGTGGGAATCCCGTCGCCAACGTGAAAAACTTTGGCATGAGCTCATCCGGAAGCGACATCGTCTTTCCATACATGTCCGCGGGCGAATCATCGATCCCGATGTAGTTGTGTTTTGATTTCGACATCTTCTCGACCCCATCTAGCCCTTCTAACAGCGGCATCAAGATAGCGACTTGTTTTTCTCGCCCGTATTTTTCTTGGAAATGTCGTCCCATCAAGATATTGAAATGCTGATCGGTTCCTCCGATTTCAATATCGCTCTCGAGATGAATCGAGTCATACCCTTGCAATAGAGGGTAGAAGAATTCATGGAGGGAAATCGGTTTACCAAGGGCGAGCCGTTCCTCGAAGTCATCCCGTTCCATCATACGAGCGACTGTGATTTTACCGGCTAGTCCAATGACATCCTCGAGGCTGAGTCCTTTTAGCCATTTTGAATTATAGTGCAGGACGACACCGTCCATATCGATCAGCTTGCCGAATTGATCAAAATACGTTTGCGCATTTTGCTTGACCACTTCATCCGTAAGTTGGACCCGCGCCGTTGATTTCCCAGTCGGATCTCCAATCTTTCCAGTGAAATCACCAATAATCAAGTGAATCTCATGACCGTTTTCTTGAAATTGGCGAATCTTGTTTAACACGACAGTGTGTCCTAAATGAATATCGGGCGCTGAGGGATCGAGGCCGAGTTTGACCTTGAGTGGACGATTATTGATCAGCGATTTTGCTACTTTCATCCTCAGCTCTTCGGTAGGAATGATGTCATCCACCCCTTGCGTGTATTCAGCCATCTGCCTCTCGACTTCCAGTAACTGCTCATCGGTCAGTGTCATCTCTTCAAACGTCTGTTTCATTCGACTCACTCTCTCCTTTGTTGTTCATTTTGTTTAATAATCGAAGCAATGTCTTTTTCTCGCCCGTGTCCAAATATCGGACGAGTCGGCGTTCCTCCGCATGGAACTTCGGGTACAGTGTCGCTACTGTTTCTTCACCGGATTTGGTCAAAAGTAGTCGTGTCATACGGCGATCTTTTTTGTCGCTCTCACGTCCGCAATAGCCATTCTTCTCAAGCGTCTTTGACACATTACTGACCGTGGCCTTACTGATACCAACTTTGCCCGCTAAATCACGTACTTCTAGCTTTCCATGCACGAACAGTTCGTAAAGAATCGCGAAGGCGGTCCAAGACAGACGATAGTGAACGAGCACTTGATTCTCAAAGTGACTTCTCATCGTATGCGCAAAATGATCAATCGATGTCAAAATCGCTATGGCATCACGATCGAGTTCATCAACAAAAGGTTTGAATCGGTCGTCCCAATCTGGTTCTCGCAGGTCGTGTCTCATCTTCATCCTCCTAAATCGTTAGCTATGAAACGATATTAATTGAAGTCTCCCTAAAATGCAACCCAAAAAAAGAGACCCTCTCCGAAGACGGTCTCTTTTATCAGTTACATCAGTCTATATTTTCTAAAGCTATTGAAGAGCCCGTCCTGATCACACGCGTCCGTCACGTCGTCCGCGACGCGCTTGACCTCGGGTTTGGCGTTGCCCATGGCGACACCGACCTCGACGTATTCGAGCATCTCGATGTCGTTCAACCCGTCCCCGTAGGCGAACGTCTGCGAACGCTCCAACCCTAGATGTTCGAGCAGCGTCGCGATCGCCGTTGCTTTATTGACGCCCGGGATGGACAACTCCCCACTGTTGGCCCCGAATACGACGACCGTGCTCGGAATGACAGTGAAGCGAGATGCGAACTCTTGTTGGATGACGTCGAGCGGCACGGATGAGCCGAGGAACGAGATTTTGTTCACGTCGGGACGGACGAGGTCGACCCCTTCCATCATTGCGTCATGGAACGGCTTCAAGCCGCGCTCGATTGTCGCGCTCGCCTCCGGATTGTTTGCCATCAACTCGTCAATCATCGTCGCCACCCGTGCCTTGGCGTTGCCGCCGGCGAACAGGCCGTCGTTCGACTCGAGATAGAAGTCGATGCCGTGTTCGGTGAAGAAGGAGATGAGGTGGCTCAAATCATCGACGGAGACTTGTTGATGGTACAACACTTCCTCCTCGAGCTCGATGTAGCCCCCGGCTGCCCCGATGATGCCGTCAAAGCCGACGTCGAGAATATCCGAGAATAGCTCGGCCTTCGAGCGCCCGGTCGACAAAAAGACGAGGTGACCGTTTTGTCGCGCCTGTCGGACAGCCTCTTTGGCCGATCCCGGGATGTTGCCGTGGTCATCGACGAGCGTGCCGTCAACGTCTAGAAAGATGATGTGTCGCATAATGTCCTCCTTTTTTGTCCTGAAAAACAAGAAAAACCTAAACCAGACGCAACGCGTGCGCCCAGTTTAGGTTTTGCCTGACATCTCAGTAACAATCCTAGTGTATATCGTTTTCCCTTCAAGCATACCGCTCGCGTATTTCGTTTGTCAAAGCTGTCGTTGTTGCCGCACGTCGGCCCGGGGCGGCAGCCCGAACAACCGTGCATACTCGCGGCTGAACTGTGATTGACTCTCATAGCCTACAGGAACACTGTTTCGCCTACGTCTGTCTGAAACCTTGTTCATGATTCTAGAGTAATCACTCTGCTTCTGTCGATTGCGGCATTTCGTCCGCATGAAGTTCGAGACGAACACGCTCAACGTGATGATCCGTCATCTCGATGACTGTCATCGAATAGCGGTCAAACTCGAGTTGATCGCCAATGACGTACTGCGAGCGTTGCAACTGCAACCAACCGCCTAACGTATCGATTTCGTCTGAGTCCTCGAATCGGATACCGAAACGTTCCTCAAGGTCGTTGAGCAATACCCGTGTCTCAACATCATATACCGTGGCACTCACGCTATGGATTGGATCCATCTCGTCCTCGTCGAACTCATCACGGATTTCGCCGACAATTTCTTCGAGCAAGTCCTCGAGCGTAATCAATCCCGAAGTCCCACCATATTCGTCTAAGATAACAGCGATTTGTGTACGAGCTTCTAGCATTTGTTTCAATGTATCTTCCAAAGGTGTCATCTCATGGACGACCGGAAGCTCTTTCACATAGGTAGATAAGACGATAGACGGACTTGTCGCTAGACCCATCAACACTTCTTTGACGTTAATGTAGCCAATTAAATGGTCTTTGTCGCCATCTTCCGTGATCGGATAGCGCGTATATTGGCTATCTGCGAACGTGGCGAGCACTTCTTCGCGCGTCGCATCCAGGTCAATCGTCTCGATTTTTGTCCGTGGCACCATCAAGTCTTTCGTGACGTGCTGGTCGAACGAGAAGATGTTCTGCATCATCGCGAGTTCCGTCTGGTTGATTTCACCACTTTGGAAGCTTTGCGCCATAATGATTTTCAGCTCTTCTTCCGAGTGCGCCTGCTCGTGTCCTGCCGGCTTCACACCGAACAACCCAAGCAGCAATCGTGCTGAACCGTTCAACAACCAGATGAACGGGAACATGACTCGACCGAACCAGAAGAGCGGACGTGCGAAGATGAGTGTCATCCGTTCTGGGAATTGAATCGCGAGCGTCTTCGGTGCCAGCTCTCCGATGACGACGTGTAAGAACGTGACGAGTGCGAACGCAATCGCGAATGAGATGGCAGATGCGACCGCGGCCGGAATCTCAAACTGATTAAAGACTGGGGTGAGCAAACGCACGACCGATGGTTCTCCGAGGAAACCGAGTCCGAGTGCCGTCACCGTGATCCCAAGCTGGCACGCTGATAAGTAGTAGTCAAGGTCAGATGCGACTTTTTTCGCGAGCACTGCCGACTTGTTCCCTTCGGCAATCAACTGATCGAGTCGTGACATCCGGACTTTGACGACCGCAAACTCCGATCCGACAAAGAAAGCGGTGAGCGCAATCAATAATGCCACCAATGACAATAATAACCAAATCGGGCCTTCAACATCTCCTCCGCCGCCCCCGGCAGCCATTACCTGTGTAGAATAGATCCTGTCCACATTTTCCTCGAATTACTCGAGTGACACCTCCATAGTATTTAAAAATTTTAGCAAGGTCACTTGAACGCAACTTTGCCTAACGATAAAGATAGCATCTTTCTTGTCAAACGAACAAGTTGTGGACCGAGTACTTTTTTTAAGCAGCGTTCTGCTGTAAACAAGGCGTCGACCAAGCGCTCATACACTTGAATCTTATACCATGCTCGCTTTTCTCCCATTTAATATGTATGAGACATTGGTTAACTTTCAAGAAATGTGTGAAAATAAGTTCTTGTGACCTTTAAAGTTTATTTTTCTGGAATTCGGTTAAATTATGAATATAGACCTGAAACGAGGAGGAATTAGAGAAATGTCTGATCATAAACAGAACGGTAAGTACGATCATATCATCGATCAAGTTGCGGCCAAAGCGAAGGAAGTCGCCGGCAAAATGAACGAAAACCAAAGCAATGGTACGTCTCACTCGAGCGGACGGCAAGATTCGCTGACCGATAAAGTGAAGGGTGTCTTCAATCAATTTCAAAAGAATAAAAAATGAAAAAGAAGTCTCTCCCGTGTCGGTTCGTCGATATTGGAGAGACTTCTTTTTATTGTGGCTCGATGGACGGTTCCGACTCAAGCGGTTGAACCAAGACTTGGTCGATTCGGCGACCATCCATATCGACGATCTCAAAGCGCAGACCGTGCGCCTCGGTGACGTCTCCCTTTTTCGGGAACGTACCAAGTTGCGTGATGACGAATCCAGCCAACGTATGATAAGCCGATCGCTCTTGTCCTTCTAACGCATCCGGCAAACCAAAAATCTGCTTCGCCTCGTCAATATTGAGCATCCCATCGGCCAGGTATGACCCGTCCTCGCGTTGAACGACCGACGGCTCCTCCTCTTCGATGGCAACTTCACCGACGATTTCTTCTAAAATATCGAACAAGGTGACGACTCCTAAGAATCCACCGTACTCATCTAATACGAACGCCATCCCGACGCCGCTCTGTTGCATCGATTGAAGAACGAGGCTTCCTTCTTGCTGGCGCGGCACGACGAGCGCCTGTTTGACCCGCTTCAAAATTTGCGTCTCGTGTTTCAATGACGGCAAAGTCAACAGTTCGCGTACTTCGACGAAACCAATAAACTGGTCGAGACTGCCACGACCGACCGGCAACTTGTTGTGCTGGCTCTTGTAGATTGCCTCTTGAATCTCTTCAATCGAATCGTCGAGGTCAATCCATTCAACGGTCGTACGTGGTTGCATCAATTGATAGATGTAGCGGTCGTGGAAGGCGAACAAACGCTCGACTTGCTTGACTTCGTCATGGGCGAAATCGCCTTGCGCCATCCCTTCACTTAACAACTGTTTGATTTCGAGTTCTGTTTCTCCGCTTGATTGCTCAGATTTCAACCCGAGTAACTTGTAGACGACGAGTGTCGACTTCGAGAGCACCCAGACGAACGGCTTCATCACTTTGCTGAAAAAGTCGAGCGCCGGGATAATCGTCATCGTCACCCGTTCCGGTGTCACGAGGGCAATCCGTTTCGGGACGAGCTCGCCGATGATGAGCGACAAGTACGTGATGATCGTGACGACGATGATGTATCCGAGTGTGCCGGCAAGCTCGCTCCCGATGCCGAGCGCGATTAATTGTTGCGCCAACGGCTCCGAAAAGCGTGCTCCACCGAACGCCCCGTTGATGATACCAATCAACGTAATCCCGACTTGGACGGTCGACAACAAGTCGGTCGGATCTTTTGCGTGTCGTAAGGCAATTGCCGCGCTACGGCTCCCTCTCGCTGCGGCCGCTTCGAGCCGGCTCGGTTTCGAGGAGATGAGCGCAATCTCAGACATCGCAAAAATACCGTTCAATACAATGAGAAACCAAATAATCGATAAATCAATCAGCCAGGATGAATCCAAGGCTTATTCCACCTCTTTCGGTTAAGTTAATTTTATTTTACAGCGTCAACTGATTCTTTACAATTTCAAAGTCGTTAGAACTCGAAATGTATCTTACAACTCTCTCGAAAAAATAGATTGACTTTAAGTTCTTATGACCTTAAATTAATTATATAGAGTTCATATGAACCTAAAAGGAGGAATTGTTGTTGACCCTACTCATCGCCTTTTTGGCACTCGTCATCTTCATGCTCGCGCTTGACCTCGGGGTGTTTCACCGTAAGGCACACGAAGTCTCGCTCCGTGAGGCATGGACATGGACGTTCGTTTGGATTGGAATCGCCCTCGCGTTCGGCGGTTGGTTGTTTTACTCGCAAGGCAGCACGGTCGCGACAGAATATGCGAGCGTCTACTTCATTGAGAAAGCACTCGCCATCGACAACGTGTTCGTCTTCTCGCTCGTCTTCGCTTATTTCGCGATTCCGCTCAAATATCAGCATAAGGTGTTGTTTTGGGGCATCCTCGGCGCGATTTTCTTCCGGGCCGTCTTCATCGTCGCCGGTGTGTCGCTGTTAGAAAACTTCGGTTGGGTCTATTACGTGTTCGGTGCCTTCCTCGTCTATACCGGATGGATGATGTTCAAGAATATCGGCAAGGACGAGTCGCTTGAAGAGAATAAGACGATCCGTTGGCTTGAGCGCCGTTTGCCGATCACGCAAGACATCTCGTCTGGTAAGTTCACGAACCGTATCAACGGCAAACTGTTCTTCACGCCGCTCTTCATCGCGCTCATCTTCATCGAGCTGTCGGATATCGTCTTTGCCGTCGACTCGGTCGCGGCCAGCTTCGCTTACTCGCGTGATCCGTATATCATCTTCTACGCGAACATCATGGCAATCCTTGGACTTCGTAGCCTCTACTTCGTCCTCGCCAACTTGATTGACCGCTTCTACTATTTGAAGCACGGGCTCAGCTTCATGCTCGTCTTCATCGGAACGAAGATGATTTTCGGTGACATCTATAAAATGCCGATTTGGATGTCGCTCGGCGCCATCGTCCTCGTCATCTTGATCAGCGTCGTCTATAGTTTCTACAAAACGAAACCAAATGAGCAAACCAACGTATTATAAGTCAACAGAGACGCGCTAGACGCCTCGCCTCCATTTGATACGTGTAAAACTTATCAGATGTGGGTAAAAATGAATTCTAGCAAACAAAGAAAAGGTGGTAACGAATGTTTGACCGTATGGGTGATGTGAGTATTGGACTCGTCTTCGGGATTGTATTGATGCTGTTGTTCAACAGTCTGTGGGGACTTGGAGTCGGTGTGATATTAGGAATCTTCTTCCTCGTCGCACCGCGCTCGACAAACCGCCGTACTAGAAACTATATACCGCAAGCACGCTAAGCCGGGGCACACGCCTCGGTTTTTTCTATGAGAAAAGCGACCGATTACTCGGTCGCTGTTGTTGTCGATTCAGCTTCTTTTGCCGCTTCCTCTTCTTCTTTTTCTAACTCTTCAATCAGCCGCTTCATCTCGGCGATTTCTCGTTCTTGCGCTTTGATGATTTCTTCTGACAACTGTTTCACGCGCGGATCCTCGATTTCAGCCCGCTCGCTCGTCAAAATAGCGATGGAGTGGTGCGGAATCATCGCCTTCATCCAACTGACGTCATCGACCGTCGTCTGACTCCGGACGAGCCATAGCGACAATCCGAACACGAGCGCGCTCACGCCTAAAATGACCGCGTTCACCTTCTTGTTTTTGTACATGCCCCACATGAACAGCAGCATGACGAACGCCATGACCGAGCCCATGATGAGCGCCATGTACAGACGCGTCTGACTGAAGAAGATGTGATCGAGTTGGAACACGTTCAAATACATAAGCCAATACATGAGGAACGTCGACACAAGAATCATCACACCGAATTTCGCATAAGGTTTCATTGTTCTCTCCTGCCTTTCTGTTTATTTGCTTCTACGTATTCCTTTGCCTATTCTTTTTTTGTTAAAACCCTATGGACCATCTCGTCGAGCGAGCATTCCTATCATTTCACTTCTTTTTCACAAACAGGGACTATACTGTCAAAATGGACTTTATCGAAAAAGGAGAAATCAAGCCGTGCTCAAAACGATGCAAGACCTGTTGGCAGAGCTAAAACAGCTCGTGACATGGACGTATTTAGACAACCCTGCCGAAACCGTGATCGAAGGCATTTCCTTCTCCTCAAAAGAAATCAAACAAAATTATTTATTCGTCTGTATATCAGGGTATCGACACGATGGTCATGACTTCGTGAACGAAGCGATCCACAACGGGGCCGTCGCCATCATCGCCGAACGTCCGATCGAGGCCCGGGTGCCTGTCATCTATTGTAAAGATACGAAACACGCTTTGGCTGAACTTGCCAGTGCATTTTACGATCATCCAACGACGCGACTACGTCTGCATGGCGTCACCGGGACGAACGGAAAAACGACGACGACCGCGCTCGCGCATCAACTGTTTGACCGTCTCGATCTCTCAGCCGGTTTAATCGGCACACTTGGCATTACCTATGCCGGACAGACGTTCGAGACACCGAACACGACACCCGATGCACTGACGATTCAACGCCACCTCCACACCATGGTCGAGGCCGGTGTGACGGATTGTCTGATTGAAGTCTCGTCTCAAGCTATTGCAGAGGGACGTATCGCGAACTTGTCATTCGACACGACCTCGTTTCTCAACCTGTCTCACGACCACTTGGACTATCACGGCACGATGGAGACGTATGCGTACACGAAAGCTCAATTGTTCGCGCAATTGTCGGATGTGGGTTGTGGGATCGTCAATGGTGACGATCCGCATCACGAGGTCATGCGGTCCATCGCGCCACCGCACACGAGGCAGTTCATGTTCAGCCGTTCTTCGTCTACGGCCGACTTGCTCGGTCAGACAAAAGATGACCATTTTGCGATTCATATGGACGGAGACACGACCTGGTCTGCACTCCCGTTCCAAGAAGACTATAATCTCGACAATATGTTATGTGCGATCAGTATCGTCCTTCAAAAGGGTGTCTCATTAAAAGAGATTGTTCCCCACCTCTCGCACTTACACTTACCGAGCGGGCGACTCGAGAAAGTGACAGGTATCACGACACCAGTCTATATCGACTACGGGCACACCCCGGATGCCATAAAAAAAGTCGTGACATCGCTAACGGCTCGTCACTCTCGTGTCCTTGTATTACTCAGTGCTGCCGGGGAGCGAGACCGGATGAAACGTCGGATGATGACTGACGTGGTCGCCGCTTCAGGTGCCGACTTCATCTTGACGGTCCACGATCCGCGTCATGAAGACCCGAAGCAAATCCTCGATGATTTAGCGGATGGACAGTCTACTGAACTCGCCCATTTCGACAAGCGTGAAGAAGCGATCCGTTTCTTCTGTGAACGGATGGTAGACTATGATTGTGGCGTCCTGTTCGGGAAAGGACATGATCGCGTCGAGCGCATAAACGACGACCTCGTGCCGTTCGACGAATCGGAACTTGTCCGACAGTTCTTTACAAGGAGAACGTAGCGCGACTCTCGAAATTGGTAGGAATGATGGACGCAGACAAAAGGAGGACAACAGATGAAAATCTTGATTGTCGATGACGAAGTGAAAATGAGACGACTCCTTCGCTTATTCCTCGAAGGGGACGGCTATACATGCATCGAGGCAGCGGACGGACAAGAAGCGATGGAGCTCATTTCTGAGCGCCCGGACCTCGTCATGTTAGATATCATGATGCCCGGTGTCGACGGGATCACGTTGTGCCGCCAAATCAAAGCACTCGATGCCGAGCTCCCCGTCGTCTTGCTGACGGCCCGATCGGATAGTGAGACGACGATTCGAGGGTTGGACGCCGGTGCGGACGATTATGTGACGAAGCCGTTCGAAGGGAACGTCTTACTCGCTCGCATCCGTGCCGTCTTGCGACGCAGCCGGATGACGAACGTCAGCTACGGTCAATTACGCTACGAGGAAGCGAGTGGTCGTATTCTTTATCAAGAGCAAGAAGTCGTCTTGACACCGAAGGCGACGGCCATTTTGAAACTGTTTCTACAACACCCGAACCGTCTGTACAATCGGATGGACTTATATGACTTGGTATGGCCCTATTCGTCTGAGTCGGACCCGCGCACGGTCGATGCCCACATCCGCATGATTCGCGACAAACTCGGTGAGGCCGGCTTCCCGATCGACGACTATTTGAAGACAGTATGGGGACGCGGTTATCGTTGGAGCGAGGAGCGATCGGACTCATGACGTTTCGACGCAATAGCCTCCCGTTCCGGATCAGCCTGATCTTTTTATTGACGACGTTATTGATTGAAGGTGTCTTGTTCTTATTGCTCTACCATACACTCCTCGGTGAGCGCGTCGTCGAAGAAATCGATCGACTCGAGTCGAGAGCCGAGAGTCACGCGAACGTATTGTCGATGAGTTTTGATGCCGAGACAATCGGTCACGTCGCGACGATGGAAAGCGAGACTGACACGAAAGTCGCCATCACCGCTCCCGACCATTCAATCTTACAGACGTCCAATCGATTTCCTGACCCGCTCGCGACGCTCGTTCAAGGTGAAGCGAACCGAGAAGATGTAAATGAGACGATTGTTCTCGAGAATGATTGGGAGAACGGGCCGTATCTCGCGGTGCGGACCCCGATTGACGCCATGGAAAACGACACCCGCTTCGGATATGTGTATATGTTTCTCCCGACCGAGATCATTCACGAAATCAGCCATCGCCTCCAACTCCGATTTCTCTACATCACAGGGATCGCGCTCGTCATCACCGTTTTGACGTTCGTCTTACTGAGCCGTTTGATTTCAAATCCGATTCAGCTATTGCGCCGAGCGACCGAGGACGTACTGACAAATCCTGAGACGTTGACGCTCCCGACGACTCGAGAAGACGAGATCGGGGAACTCGCCCGCTCGATTGAAGCGATGTCGCTTGAACTGGCCCGCCTCCGGAAAGAGCGCAATCAATTTTTATCTGACCTCGCCCATGAGATTAAAACGCCGCTCACATATCTCCAAGGCTATGCCGAAATCGCGTCCAAACCGCAGACACCAGAGTCGTTAAAAAAACAATCGATTCAGACGATTCTCGAGGAGAGCCAGGCGTTGACCGAGCTCGTCGAGAACGCGTTCCAGCTCGCCCAGTTGGACGAGAACACGTTCACGTTGCATCGCGAAACCGTGCCTGCAGGTGAGTTATGCGAAGATTTACGGAGAGTGCTCGATACGATGTTCCGGGTGACACCGATCGCTTTCAAAGCTCAGACCGATTGCAGTGCAACAGACGTCGTCCTTCAGTTGGACCGAAACCGAATCTTACAAGTGTTCCGTTCCATCGCCCACAATGCGATTGAACACAGCGAGGCACACCACGTCCGATTTGATATGCAGCGTACGGATGAGTCGCTTCATTTCACGATTCAAGACGACGGGAAAGGAATCCCGCAAGAGGACTTACCTTACATCTTCGACCGCCTGTATCGGGTCGAGAAATCACGTTCCCGTCGTACAGGAGGCAGCGGCCTCGGCCTCGCCATCGCCCATCAAATCGTCCGGTTGCATGATGGCACGTTGACCGTCGCCTCCAATCCATCCGGAACGACGTTCACGATCACGCTTCCGCTCCACTAAAAATGGTCGGCCCCTGACTCAGGCGCCGACCATTTTTTCAGTTCACGTTTCCCGCTTTCAACAGTTGCGTCCACCCCTCGTCTTCGAAGACATACACACTGTTGTCCGATGTCGCTAGCAACAATCGATCTGCTTCCATCACAAGTTCAATCGGGACGTTGTCCGCGCTCATCGACGGCAAGTCGATGGACGTCTCCGTCTCCTCGGTCAAATCCGAGACAACAAGATCGAACGAGGTACCTGTTTTAGCGATATACGACAGTTGTCCTTTTGCCGTGGCCATCGTGACGATGTTTCCTTGATCATTGAACGGCTCGAACGTATCTCCCCCGTCGTCTGAAACGAGGATGCCATCCGGTCCATAGACGAAGACACGTTTCGGTTCGCTTGCATCGGCCGAAATACCCGCGATGCCACGACCTTCGATCCCGTCCATCTTCATCGGTTCAAACGAGACACCGCCATCGAGCGAACGATAAAAACCTGGCGCGAGCTCTTTTGTCGCTTGTTCTAAATAGACGTAAATACTTTCTGTTTCATAACCTACGCTCATATAGTGAAAATCCGCTTCACCTTCTAGCGAGCGAATCTCGAGCGTCTCGCCTTTCTCGGTTCCACGGACGACGCCGAGCGGATTCTCATATTGCGAATCCTGCGCTGGGTGACCGCTCGCGTAAAAGCCGTCCGCGACGAGCTCGAAGCCCATATAGTCATGCCGGTTCGACGACAACTCATACCAGCCGTCTTCCCTGAATTCCATCAGTCCCGTATGCGTCGCGATGACCGGGCGTCCGTCTTGCCAAAAACCGGCACCATGGATATGCGAGACCGTTGTGCCTATTTTTGTCGCTTCCCAGCGGTCCGGCACCTGTTCCGTCGACATCTCTTTTTCTTCCGTGACCGGTTCCGTCGACTCGCTCACTGGCGTCGCTCCCCCACACGAGGCAAGGAATACCGTCATGATGAGCGTCGGTACGAGTAATGTTCGTCTCATTTAAAGTCCCTCCATCTTTAGCATCTTCCTTAGTATATAAACTAAAGATGAAAAACTTGTTAAAGTTTAAGCGTCCGCGCATTCAAGGCGACGATGACGGTACTGAGACTCATGAGTACGGCGCCGACGGCCGGTGACAAGATGATACCGATTGGGGCCAACACGCCGGCCGCGAGCGGAATGGCGACGATGTTGTAGCCGGCAGCCCACCACAGATTCTGCATCATCTTGTTGTACGTGTTGCGAGACAAGTCGAGAATCGATAGCACGTCTTTCGGGTTGCTCCGGACGAGGACGATATCGGCCGTCTCGACGGCGACGTCGGTCCCACTCCCGATGGCGATCCCGACATCTGCTTGAGCCAAGGCCGGCGCATCATTGATGCCGTCCCCGACCATCGCCACTTTGCTGCCGTCGGCTTGGACGGTTTGGACTTGCCGTGATTTATCATCCGGTAACACTTCGGCGTATACTTCATCGATGTGAAGTTGGGACGCGACCCAGTCAGCCACTTTCCGGTTGTCCCCGGTGAGCATGATCGAGCGGACACCGCGCTCTCTCAACGCTCGGACCGTCTCTTTCGCCTCATCGCGAACCATGTCCGCCAAGGCGATCATGCCGACCAACTCTCCGTCGCGAATCGTGAAGACGACGGTCTTCCCGGCGGCCGATAACTGATCAAATGTCGCTTCATCGATCGACAGCTCGTGCTCGCGAATAAAACGAGGACTGACGACTTGGACATGACTTCCGTCTACCTGTCCTTCTAACCCGATACCCGTAATCGAGGCGAAATCGAAGACCTCAGGCAATGTCAAACCTCGCTCTTCCGCTTCGCGAAGAATCCCTCGTGCGAGCGGATGTTGCGAGGCCGTCTCGACGGCGGCAGCCAGACGCAACACGTCATCGTTCGTGTAAGAGGATGCGGCTTCAATGTCCATCACCCCAAACTCACCTTGCGTCAGCGTGCCCGTCTTATCGAAAATGACCGCATCAAGATGACGCGCCTCCTCGAACTGGGTCCGATTCCGAATTAGCAACCCGCGTTTCGCCGATAGCGACGTCGAGACCGCCACGACGAGCGGAGACGCAAGGCCGAGCGCATGCGGACATGAGATGACCATGACGGTGACCATCCGCTCGACGGCCATACTGACCGAGTAGCCGAGAGCGAGCCAAATGACGAACGTCAGCACGCCCGCCCCGACGGCGACATAGAACAAAAGCTTGGCGGCCCGATTGGCCAGGTTTTGCGTTTTTGATTTGGATTCCTGCGCTTCTTTGACCAAGTCGATGACTTTCGACAAGTACGTGCTCTCCCCCGTGCTCGTCGTCGCAATCGTCATACTACCTTCTTGGTTGATCGACCCGGCGATGACGACATCCCCAGCCTCTTTCTCGACAGGCATCGACTCACCGGTCAACATCGACTCATCGACCGTTGTCCGCCCTTTCAGCAGTTCCCCGTCGACAGGAATCTGCTCGCCCGGTTTGACGAGAATCAAATCTCCGGCGGCGAGCGCCGAGACGGGAACGTCTTCGATATCACTCCCGTTGATGCGGTGCGCCACACTCGGCAATAACCGAACGAGTTGTTGCAACGCGTTTGAGGCGCCCATGATGGAGCGCATCTCAATCCAATGCCCGAGCAGCATAATGACGATCAACGTCGCCAACTCCCAAAAGAAATCATGCCCTTGTCCATATCCGAACACGATGGCGACACTATAAAAGTACGCGACGCTGATGGCCAGTCCAATCAGCATCATCATCCCCGGATTTCGTTGCCGCAATTCGTCGAGACTCCCTTTCAAAAACGGCCAGCCCCCATAGACGTACACAATCGTCGCCAACACGAATAACGTCTCCTTGTCATAAGGAAACGTGAGTTCGAAACCAGCCCACTCTTGAATCATATCCGACAAGATGAGAATCGGGAGCGTCAGTCCTAACGAGACGAAAAATCGACGTTTATACTCTGCAATCATCCCTTCATGTCCGCCGGCATGCGAGTCGTGCGCTTCCCCGTGCTCATGGTCAGATGACGCGTGATGTGGATGTTCCACAATGACCACCTCCTATATATACCACATACCCCTATAGAGTATATAAAAACTTTTTTCTCGTTTAACAAATATTTCATAAGTTGTTGGTATAACTAAATAGGCTCTTGCTTAAAGTAGAGAGGATGATGCCTTATGAACCGCGTCATGAAATGGGTTATCGGGATGGGTATCGTAAGTATCGTGATTGGACTGCTCCTTCTATTGTTCACGTTCACTCCTGGACGTTGGATGATGGGAAACGGCTCATTCATGGGAGATCGGGACGATGTGGGTATGATGCACGGGAACAGCGGGATGGGACGTGGGAACACAATCGACCTCATCGCCTCCGACGAACCAGCCCAACCGCTCCCGATACCGGAACGGCTACAACCTGACCGCGCCACAGACGAGGCGCTTTATTATACGGTCCGCACCGAACGTGGCGAGCATCGCTTCTTCGACGAAGGCGTCAACACGGATACGCTCGGCTATAACGGGAATTTACTCGGCCCGATGATTGAGTTGCCGGCCGGGAAGACCGTGTATATCGACACAATCAATCAGCTCGACGAGCCGACCTCTTTCCATTGGCACGGTCTCGTCATTCCTGGAGAAGAAGACGGCGGACCGCACCAACTGATTGGCCCGGGTGAGCAAAAACAAGTTCGTCTCGATATTGACCAAGAACCGGGAACGCTCTGGTTCCATCCACATCCGATGGGCGCAACGGCCGAACAAGTATACCTTGGTTTGGCCGGTCTCCTTTATGTGACGGATGGCATATCCTCGGGTCTGCCGAACGAGTACGGTATCGATGACATCCCGCTCATCGTCCAAGACCGTCTCTTCACAGACGACGGACAACTCGATTACGACCGCCAAATGAACGTCGATGGGACGGTCGGTGATACGTTAATCGTGAACGGAGCCATCAATACGACGTTCGACGTGACGACGAATACGTTACGCGTCCGCCTCGTCAACGGGTCGAACGCTCGGAACATCGACTTCCCCTTATCGAACGGATCGTCATTCACTCAAATCGCGACTGACGGCGGGTTGCTCGACAAACCCGTACCACTCAAAACGTTGACGCTCACACCTAGTGAACGTGCCGAGATTTTAATCGACTTCTCAGACTTGTCACTCGGAGACGACCTCGCTCTTCAAGCAAATGGAATCCCGTTCACGACGTTCACGGTGCGTGACCAAGTCGATCAGGATGGCGAATGGAGCGATGCCTTTGACGGAACGGCTGCGTCCAACGAATCAAGCGTTGCCGACCGACGTCTCACGTTGTTCGGGATGGGAAACATGGTGACAATTGACGGGAAACAGTTCGACCCCGACCGAATCGACATCAATGTCCAACAAGGCTCGACCGAGGTATGGGAAATTTATAACCGGGAAGACATGATGGGCGGGATGACCCATCCATTCCACGTCCATGGCGTCCAATTCCGAATACTTGAACGAGACGGCCAGCCCCCGCCTGACAACGAACGCGGCTGGAAGGATACGGTCGCCGTCGCAGCTGGCGAAAAAGTAAAAATTGAAATGACGTTCACAGAAACAGGGACGTTCATGTATCACTGTCACATCTTGGAACATGAAGAAAACGGGATGATGGGACAATTAAAAGTAGATTGACCACATTATGTTTGGAGGGAATACAGATGAAGGTAAACAAAAAACTTGGAATGATGACGATGGCACTCTCACTGAGCGGCTTGCTCGTCGCCTGTGGCGAAGATGAAGCGATGAACAATGACACGAATATGAATGACCAGATGGAAGAGACGATGGACGGAAACGATCATGCAGGAATGGACAGGTCCGGCTCTGGTGACGTACCGGAAGGCTTGAAGTCAGCCGAGAACCCAACGTTCGCGGTCGGTGACACGGCCGTCATCACAGAAGCCCATATGCCGGGGATGGAAGGTGCCGAGGCGACGATTGTCGGTGCCTACGACACGGTCGTATATAGCATCTCGTATGATCCAATGCATGGCGGGGAGCGCGTCGAAGACCATAAATGGATTATCCATGAGGAAATCGAAGATGCGACACAAGCCCCGTATAAGGTTGGTGATGAAGTCGATGTCGAGGCGGAACATATGACCGGTATGGGCGGCACGACCGCTACCATCGATTCGGCTGAAAAGACGACCGTCTACATGGTCGACTTCACGTTAGAATCTGGGGAAGACGTGACCAATCATAAATGGGTCACCGAGGCAGAACTAGCTGCACCGTAACCGAAATGGTCAACGAATATATCATGCCTTCTCAGTCAGGGCAGACACGCTAAACCGGGGCTCACGCCTCGGTTTTTGCTTATGCATATTGGAGGAAAACACATGAACTATTCAGCGTCAGACTTGAAATCGAGAGGATTGAAATTAAAAACAAAGGAAATAAATGACAAAATATCTTGTTTTCGATCTGTCCTTGTTTTATTTAGTCTAAAACAGATAAAATTACCCTATTTTTAAAATGACTAAACTACGAAAGATTAGTTTATTTTAATTATAGGCATATTCTCTTACGTCAAATAAACGTTATATATGTTGGTATGACTAGACTTTACTAGTCCACAATCGTTTTCATAACGATTATACTTTTTTGAAATATAAATGACATATTTAATTCTATTTTTTGATGGTAAAATTTTTTTATCAGGTAATTATCATTGTTCTGTCGCATTGTTACATAATTGAAAGGATTTACCATACTATGAAAAAACAACTGATGACGATCACATTAGGCGCCCTTCTCGTTTCCGGCTTAACAGTCCCCGCTTCGACACCGGTAGAGGCAGCTACATCGTATAAAGTCCAAGTGACGACGAACGTCCTGAATGTACGGACGGGCCCATCGACATCTTATCAAAAAGTCGGCAGTGCCAAACTCGGTCAAACGTTCACGTATCTTGGCGCAACAGGTTCATGGACAAAAATCAGTTATAATGGTAGTACTAGATACGTATCAAGTACGTATGTGAAAAAATATAGCAGCACGTCACTCCAAACGGTCACAGCGAACAAGTTCTTGATTCCAACGAAAGGGACATTGACGCAAGGTTACGGCCCGGCGAGCGGCAAATATGGCTACACGTTCCATAACGGCATCGATTTAGCAGCCGCCAAAGGCACGACGGTCCAAGCCGCAGCCACCGGCCAAGTCATCGTCGCCCGGAACTACGGCGCCTACGGCAACCACGTCATAATCTCACACACGATCAACGGCCAAGCGTATACGAGCGTCTACGCTCACATGGACCGCTTGAACGTCGTCAAAGGGCAGACGGTCGCCAAAGGGACAAAAATCGGAACGGTCGGCAACACGGGCAACTCGTTCGGAAACCACCTCCACTTCGAGATCCATAAAAACAAGTACGTCTACAGCAGCTCGACGGCTGCCAACAGCGTCAATCCATACACGCTCTTCTAACTTTGACGCCTCTCTCGTATTCTCGAGGGAGGCTTTTTTCATAGAATCGATACCGAATCGTCCATACATCCCGATTGTGACCCGTTTTTGCTTAGGTATATGGATGGTATAGGGAATTAAAGCGGAATATCGTATAATGAATGGGAATGCTACGTACTCACTTACTTTCATATACAACCTATGATGGAAAGGAGGTTTTCCCATGAATCGAAAATCGTTCTATCCGGCTCGAAGACATCACGGACGGTCATCGAGCAGTCGTTCCATCGTGACGAAGCGATCACGATCCCCTCACGCCTTCCCGATCGCTTCACTCGTCGAAGAAGTCCAGGACGCCGTCTGCTATATCGACTTCACGCGGAACCATCTGTATTCGAATGAACAGCTCCGCACCATCTGTCCGTCCATGGAGACGCGTCGTTTTCACAACATCGACGGCATGAGTCGTTTCTTTCATGAGACGTTCGAGCAGAACGGCGCCGACATGAACGATGTGATGTTGTTTTGGGATGAGCTCATGACGAACCGGTTCGGCTGTTGCCCGAGTATGGATGCGAAGTCGCTCCGAATTGGCGAGCGGACGATGCAACTCATTTTGAATTTCACCCACACCCCGCGTGGCGTTTTTATCATGTGGCGCGACATCACCGACGCCATCCGGTTCGAGGAGCAGAAGGATGCTTTCCTCGCCGAGCTGTCTCACGAGTTCCGCTCCCCACTCACGGCTATCAACGGCTATGCCGAGCTGCTCATGTACCAACATAGCGACAACGACAAAACACACGGGATGTTGTCGCTCGTCAAACGGGAAGCCGAACGACTCGAGCGGCTCGTCGATAACTTCCTCGACTATCAGCGCGTCAACTACTCCGAAGAGCTGTTGTCACTGTCGACGTTCGCCTTGCGACCGGTGCTCGAGGACGTCGTCGCCCACTACAAAGCGACATCTCCTCAGCACGATGTCATCTTATCGGCCGAAAATGTGACAATTGAGGCCGACGAGGAGAAGCTGTTGCAGTTGCTCCACAACTTGATTGGTAACGCCGTCAAGTACTCTCCGGATGGTGGCACGGTCTATGTCGAGCAGACAATCGAGGGCGAAACGTATGTCCTATCAGTGCGTGACACAGGAATTGGTATCCCGAGCGACGCCATCCCGTACGTATTCGACGAATATTACCGGGTCGACTCGGATGCTCACCGTTCCATCAAAGGGACCGGACTCGGCCTCCGTATCTGCAAACGGATCGCCGAGGCGCACGGTTGGGGCATTGACGCCGAATCGGTGTACGGAGAAGGGACAACGTTCTCCATCTATTTGTATACTCATAGCAAAACGCTGCTCTCGGAACAACATACAACCGAGTAAAAAGGGTTTGGCCTCGGCCAAACCCTTTTGTCATGCTGCTTGATCACTTGATATGTCGCACTCGAAACGTTGTTCACGCATCGCTTTCGCGTGTCGGAAGAACAAGCCGAACAGCGTGACCGTGCCAATCGTGGCCAGAATATACGGAAGCACTCCGTCCATCTTGAAGCCAATCGGGGCCGTCAAAATGTAGAACCAGACGACGTACAACATGAACGTCCCCGGCAAAAGCGCGACCCAGTAGTTCCGCCCTTTGATATACAAGTACGTCGCGCCGACGAACAAAGCGATGACCGCCGTCGTCTGGTTGGCCCAGTTGAAGTATTGCCAAAGCAGACGGAAGTCGACTTTCGTCAAGATGAACGACAAGACGAAAAGTGGAAGCGCGATCCACAGACGTGATGTGAACTTCTTCTGGACGATGTTCAAGTAGTCGGCGATAATCATCCGGGCGCTACGGAATGCCGTGTCGCCTGACGTGATCGGTAAAACGATGACGCCGAGGATGGCGAGCGTCCCACCGATGCTGCCGAGCATGAGCGTCGCCACTTCCTGAACGACGAGCGCCGGTGTGCCGGCATTGATCATGGCGAGCAGTTCACCCGGCTCAAAGATGGCCATGGCGGCAGCCGCCCAAATCATGGCGATGACGGCTTCGACGATCATCATGCCGTAAAAGATTGAGCGGCCGTTGCTCTCTTTCATCGTCGTCCGCGAGATGATGGGGGACTGCGTGGCATGGAAGCCTGAGAGCGCACCGCACGAGATCGTGAAGAAGATGAGCGGCCAGAGCGGCAAGTTGTCGGGGTGCATGTTCGTCAACGTCATCTCCGGGATTTGGTAGCCTTGCGTGAATAGGCTGACGGCAATCCCAATCGCGCTCAACAAGAGAAGCGCCCCGAAGAACGGATAGATGCGACCGATGATTTTATCGACTGGGAGGAGCGTCGCCAAGATGTAGTAAGCAAAGATCCCGAACGTGACGATCGCGAGCGTCGAGCCGTTGCCATCGAACAAGTTGTTGATCATATTGGCTGGTGATGTGACGAACACCGTCCCGACTAAGAGCAACAAGAGAAGCGCAAAGCCGTTGACGACATGGCGGAGCGAGCGACCGAGGAACTTCTCGGCGAGTTGCGGCAAGTGTGCCCCGTTGTTGCGAAGCGAAATCATGCCCGTCAAATAATCGTGCACCGCGCCAGCGAAGATCGAGCCAAGTACAATCCATAGGAATGCGACCGGACCGTACAACGCCCCCATGA
Source organism: Exiguobacterium sp. SL-10 (assembly GCF_004337025.1). NCBI lineage: Bacteria > Bacillati > Bacillota > Bacilli > Caryophanales > Exiguobacterium > Exiguobacterium sp. SL-10. Next base: position 94,879 of record NZ_SJUP01000006.1, read on the forward strand.
TCGGTCCAAAGATTGGGCCGACGCCGGCGATGTTCAACAGTTGAATCATTGAGTTGCGCTTTGTGCCCATCGGTACGTAGTCAATGCCGTCCTGTGACGCATAGGCGGGCGTCGTCCGTTCTTCTTTAATACCGAACGTCTTCTCGACGTACCGGCCGTAGACGAGATAACCGAGCAATAATAGTCCTAACGCTAAGAAAAATGTAACCATGGGATGGTCCTCCTATATATAAGTGATTTATGAATTCCTCATGTGAAATATATCACTTGATTAATATAGCAGGGTTCCTATCCATTGAATAGATATGTTTGCTCACAATTTCACATGAAAACAGAAGTGTTCATCTTTTAGACAAACGTTGTCGTTGAGCCGTTTTTATGAAAACGCTTGCTTTTAGAATGATTCCATGCGAAACCGGGAACAGTCGAACAGAGAGAAGTAGAAAGGATGATTTTCATGAAACGCCAACGTGGATTTTTAGCACTCCCGGTCGCTGTCGCTTTTATCCTCATCTTCGGCCTGTTGTTCGATAACTGGTGGCTCGGACTCGGCATCGGCATTGCGATGTTTTTCGCGTTCCAAGGAACGAAGAAGAAAGCGTGAGGCGACACGATCTACTTTCAATCGCCGAATTTCACACTGGAAATAAAGTGCTCTGGTAAGAGAATCTACCATTGATTTAGGTGGTCAATTCTCTTATTTTTTTGCTTTCCGTCATGAGAAGCACGAGCAAATAAAAACATTGAATACATTGAACAATCTTACTTTTACAGGTTTTTTCAAAAAAACGTCATATGAATTGACAAGTTTTTGCAGTCTGTTACCGTTAACGTATACTCTGTTAGTAAGGTCGTGATCGAATGCCCATTATTGCCCTATTGATCAACGCTTGTGTCGCTTTCACTGGCTTTTATCTCATTTCAAAAGTGTTTCACTCACAACTATTCTTCTCATCAAGAGGTCGTGGCGTCTTAATCGGGATACTTGCTGGACTGCTCGGTTTGTTCCTCATGTTTAACGGTGTAGAAGTGAACGAGTCAGTCCGTGTCGATTTGCGGCACTTACCACTCGTGTTACTTGCTTTTTATGGGGCACGCTTGCCGCTGTTCGTCGCGACCGCTTTTATCGGGAGTACGCGCTTTTTATTCGGTGTCACCGATCAAGCTGTCATCGCCTTTGTCGCAACATGGTTTGTCAGCATCGGTATGCTTTGGATTCATCGCCGTCTAGCAGAGCGAGTGTTCTTACAAAGTATGCTGTTAAACGTTTGGGCGCTGTCGGTTATCTCGGTCGCCGTGTTGATCAACCTTGGTTGGAGTGTGGCTTACTTCACTCTCATTGCCACAATCTGGACTGTCGGAATGTCAGTCGGGTTGCTTTCAAGCGCGCTGACGATCGATCTTGAACAGACGACACGACAATCTAAAGACTACAAGCAATCTGCTGAACGTGATCATTTGACCGGGCTATTCAATCGACGCGTCTGGGACCGTTATACGTCTGAACTCGGGACGAAACAACGAACGTATAACGTTCTCGCCTTGGACATCGATCACTTTAAACGCGTCAACGATACATATGGTCACGCGAACGGCGACCTCGTCTTGCAACGGTTCGCTGAATTACTTTTAATCGAAACGAGATCGCACGATTTAGTCGCCCGGATTGGTGGCGAAGAATTTGTCATTTTGATGTATGATCTGTCTGTTGAAAAAGTAGAAAAAGTCGCCGAACGGATTCGGACGCGCATTGAGCATGAAGTGTTTGTACTCAATGACTTTCCTCCCATTCACATTACCACTTCAATCGGGATTGCTCATGGTAAATCGGAGCCGATTCAAACAATGACAGAAGCAGCGGATGACGCATTGTATGAAGCAAAACACTCGGGACGAAATCAAGTGGTGCTCACGAATGTCAATGAGCGTTCACTCGTGTTAAATTAATGACGGAATTCAAAAAGAGGAATCTTCGACGGGAAGATTCCTCTTTTTGTTGAGCCGATTTCGTTTTAATCGACTTCGCTCTCGAAGTCAGCGTGTAACGTCGTATCCTTCCATGACTCAATACTCGTGCTCATCGTATTCAGCTTATGTGTCACGGCTTGATAAGCCGCTTTACCCAATAACAAACGAAGAGGAGGTGTCTCTGATTCCACGACAGCCAATACGGCTTCAGCTGCTTTTTCCGGGTCACCCGGTTCCTGACCGCTCTGTTGCGATACACCTTGTAACATCATCCCTACTGCCGAAGCTTGTAGTTCGGGGATTGCCGTGTCGGTCTTCACAGACGACCGACCGCTCCAGTCCGTACGGAAACCACTCGGTTCGATCAACGTGACGTGAATGCCAAAAGGTGCAACTTCTTGAGCCAAACTCTCCGACACACCTTCTACCGCGTATTTAGTGGCATGGTAGTAACCTAAAGTTGGGAATGACACCAACCCGCCAACCGACGAGAAGTTAATAATATGACCTGCTTTTTGGTTGCGCATATGAGGTAAGACCGCATTTGTCATCTCCATCAAACCCCAAAAATTCACTTCAAACATCTTGCGCGTCTCTTCTTCCACTCTTTCCTCTACTGAACTAAAATACCCAATCCCAGCATTATTGACCAAGACGTCGATCCGACCAAACTTCGCAATCGTCTGACGGACAGCTTCATGGATTTGATCCTGATTTGTAACATCAAGCGTAAGTGCGAGCGTGTTGTCCGCATTTTCAGCTACGATGTCTTCAATCTGATTGACGTTTCTGGCTGTAACCACTACCTTATACCCAGCATCAATCGCTTTTTTTGCAATGTGACGACCAAAACCAGTCGAACATCCTGTGATAAACCATACTTTTTCAGACATGAGACTCACTCCTTAGGCTTTATATGATTTGCTTTCTTTCAAAGCATATATATAGCCTACACCTTAAAGTTAACTTTAAGTCAAGCGGTTAAATGAGCGGATTTTTTTGTTTTTTCTTTTGATGCATCAATACATCGTATACAGCTACTTTCCGTATAATTTTTTCTAAATACACTTGCGTCTTTGCGATGCTCATTTCAACATCCCGTTTATGTTGGACTAATAGCTCGCGCCGTTTGTTCAGTGTGTCATCCCCTTCTAAAATCATGGCTGTGTATGTTCGAATGTCGTCAATAGACATTCCCGTGTCTTTTAATGCGATGACTAATTCGAGCCATTCTAACACTTCTTCGCTATACACTCTTCGTCCGACATCGTTCCGATCGACATGTGGAAGAATCCCCACCTGCTCGTAATAACGAAGTGTCGAGGCCGGTAAGCCCGTTATTTTACCGATTTCAGTGATACTGTACATTTCGTCACCCTCTTTAACTTAAATTTGACTTTAAGTTATTTTATACAGGAATTCACATGAGTTGTCGACCTTAGAGCTAGCAAGTTGAAGTGTTCGTCAATGACGGCGAATTCGTCTTCTCGAGCCGCGTCTATCCGACGTCTGCACGCACCCATCAACTACATGGTGATCTAACGGCAACCTTACACCGCTTCTAACTAATAACACCCGAGACTAGTGTCTCGGGTGTTATTTACTGATGTGACCTCGATTGAAACTGTTCGACCTCGTCCGTCATGATGGCGTCGACACCAGTCATGTCCGGCAGCTCGTTCGGGTCGTTGATGGTATATAGTCGAATCAAGCGATTCTGCTCTCGAAGCGTCATCCAGTCTCTCGTTCCGATAAACTCCGGTTGAGCATGGACAGCCTCGGCCCCGACGCGTTCCACAAATTCAACCAGATTCGGATGCCCATCCCCGGTCAAAACGGCGATTCTCGCCTCTCGGGCGATATCCCGTAACCGGACGAGCGTATCCGGATTGAACGACGAGAAGACGACGCGTTGCTCGAGCTTGAACTCGGTGACGGCGAGCCACGTCAGATATTCGATTCCGTCGTAGTCAAACTGATCCGTCTTCAGCTCGATGTTGAGCGTGACGTCGGACGGTTCAATCAAGAGGAGTACTTCCTCAAGCGTCGGGATCCGTTCCCCGCTCTCCGTCCGGAGCAAGCGGAGCTGCCGGAGCGTCATATCTTTGACGAAGCCGCTCCCGTTCGTCGTCCGGTCGACCGTCTCGTCATGGATGACGACGAGGCGTCCGTCGCGCGTCAATTGGACATCGAGCTCGATACCATCGACATGCGGCAACGCCGCCTTGAACGCGCTTATTGTGTTCTCGGGATACTTGGCGCTATAGCCGCGATGTGCGTAAATCAACATGTCATTGTCCCAAGGTGGAAGTCGTCTCATCGGCCGCACGCTTCAACGCGTCCTCGACCGATACGCCTTGGTATAGGCTCTCCATCGCGTTGACGACACTTTGACGGGATTGCGGGAACGTCGAGATGAGCGCGCCTTGTGTTGCCGGTGAAGCTTTCGTCTCACTCAATTGATCGACCGTCACTTTCAGTTGCGGATACTCGGCCCACATCTCTTTGACGATCGGCTCGTCATACGCTTCTGGGTTGATGGCGAAGTAGCCCGTCTCGACGTGCCATTTGGCCTGTGCTTCTTTCGACGCCGCATACTTCATGAACTCCCATGCGCCTTGCTTCGTCTCGTCGGCGATCCCGTCACCCATCCAGAGCGAGGCCCCGCCGATGATGACGCCTTCACGCTCCGCTTCGTTCGGCACCGGCAAGTACGATGCCCCGACCTCGAAGTCAGCATTGTCCGCGACGGTGCGAATCCCAGCTGAAGAGTCGAGATACATGGCGACTTTCCCTGATTGGAAAGCGGCACGCATATCGTCCCAGTTTTGACCGACGTTCATGAATGTCTTTTCGTCATACATCTCTTTGATCAAATTGAAGGCGTTCTGTCCTTCTTCCCCGTCAAATACCGCTTTCGTCGGCGCCCCGCTACGTCCGTTGTCGTTATCGACGTATAACCCGCCTTGCGCGGCGACGAGTTGCTCGAAGAACCAACCGTAGTTGAGCATCGTGAAGCCGGTCTGTCCGTCGGTCGTCAGTGCCTTCGCCGCTTGCTTCAGCTCATCGTATGTCCGCGGCGCTTTCTCTGGGTCGAGTCCCGCTTTTTCGAACGCGTCCTTGTTGTAGATGAGCACCGGTGTCGATGAGTTGAACGGCATCGAGTACTGCTTGCCGTCGACTTGATAATAGCTCAAGATGTTCTCTTCCCAGACATTCGTATCGAAGTCTTCTTTGTCGATGAACTCTTGGACCGGCGTGATTTTGTTCGTGTCGATCATGTATTTCGTACCGACCTCGAACGTCTGCATGATGGCCGGTGCATCTGTCGAACCGGCGACGGCGTTGAACTTCGTGAGCGCCTCTTCATACGTGCCTTGGAATACCGGCTTCACTTCATATTCCTCTTGCGACTCGTTGAAGGCGTCGACTTGGTTGTTGAGCGCAGTCTCTAAATCCCCGCTCATCGCGTGCCAAAATACGACTTCCGTCTTCCCGTCCTCCGTCGCCGAAGCGGCCGGCTCCGCCTCTTCGCTACCACATGCCCCGAGCAACAATACCGAACTAGCCAACCCTGCGAATAACGCTTTCTTTTTCATCATGTATTCCCCCTATTATTTGATTGCACCTTGTGTCAAACCTTCTTGCAACTGCTTTTGTCCTGCGAATAACAGCATCAGCGTCGGGATGATGATCAAGATGACCGCCGCCATGACGACGCCCCAATCCGATGCCACTTCGTTCGACTGCATCTGTTTAATTCCAATCTGCACCGTGCGCGCCTGCTCCGTGTTCGTGACGAGGAGCGGCCATAAGTACATGTTCCATGTCGTCAAAAAGCTATATACCGACAGTGTGACGAGCGGCGTCTTCGAGACGGGCAAGACGACGTTCCAAAAGAAACGGAAGCGGCTGATACCAGCGATTTGCGACGCCTCGTACATCTCGTACGGAATCGTCTTGAACTGTTGCCGGAGCAAAAACGTCCCGAACGCGAGCGCGAAGAACGGCACCGACAGCCCCCACACCGAGTTGAGCCAGCCGAGCGACTGGATCGTCAAGAAGTTCGGGACCATCGTCGCTTCCCATGGCACCATCATCGTCGCGAGGAACAGCATAAAGATGAGCCCCTTCCCTTTGAAGTCGATGAAAACGAACGCGAAGGCGGCAAGACTCGACAAGACGACTTGTCCGACCATGACGAGGAGCGCCACGACGAGACTGTTCCACAAGTAGGTCATGAGCGGGATTCGTTCGAAGGCGGCGACATAGTTGTCGAACGTCACGTCGCGCGGGATGAGGTTGCCTTTTAACACCTCGCTCCCATCCATCAAGCTGATCGAGAACGCGTAAGCGATCGGGAACAGCATGACGACGGTGCTCAAGACAAGGAGCGTATACGTGACTATTTTCCGGAGCGTCATTGGTAATGCACCTTCCTTTCGACGAGCTTGAACTGGAGCCACGTCAACGCCAGGACCGCGAGGAACAAGAGCACGGCCTGCGCACTCGCCCCGCCGACGTTATAGTTGATGAACGCATCTTTGTAGATGGCGTAGACGATGACGTTCGTCGAGTTCGTCGGACCGCCTTTCGTCAACAAGTCGATCTGCCCGAACGTCTGGAACGCGTTGATGAGCGAGATGATGCCGACGAAGAAGAGCGTTGGTGACAGCATCGGGATCGTGATCGCCCGGAGCTGGGTCCAATATCCCGTCCCGGCGACATCCGCACTTTCATAGAGCGTCCGGTCGATGTTTTGCAGCCCGCCGAGGAGAATCAAGAACGTGAAACCGATGTTCATCCAGACGGTCGCGAGCGACACGGATAGGAGCGCGTACTGCGGGTCGAGGAGCCACTGCACCCCACTCGCCCCAATCGCTTCCAAAAAGCGGTTGAAGATTCCGATTGATGGGTTGTACATGAACATCCAGATGACCGACGAGGCTGCGACGCTCATCCCCATCGTCGCGGAAAACGCCGTCCGGAAGAACCCGATGCCACGTAACTTTTCATTGGCGAGGAGTGCGAGCCCGAGCGCGATGATTATCGTCAGCGGCACGGTCAACAGGACGAAGCCGACCGTCGCCTGAATGCTCTGCCAGAACGAGGCACTCATGAACAGCTTTGCGTAATGCTCGCCACCAACATAACTGAGCGGTGTCCCTTGTGTGTCCGTCTGAAAGAAACTTAAGTAAATCGTCCGGAACAGCGGATAGACGAGGAAGATCCCAAATAATGCGATCGACGGGGACAAGTAGAGCAGTCCGCTCGCCGCGTCAGACAACCGCGTGCGGATTCGTTGTCTCGGAAGAGCGACCGTCATTGAAACACCTCCAACGCCTCGAACAGTTTTGGTTGCCGCGGCTCGATGCGATTCCCGTTCGTGTCAAACAAGGACATCTGCTTCGGATCGACGTAACAGGCAATCTTCTCCCCAATCGCGAGCGGCCATTGTCCCGGCCACTTGGCGAGCCATTCGGCGCCGCCCATGTCAAAGGCGAGAATCGTCTCCGTCCCGAGCACTTCGATGTTCTTCAGCTCGGCGTAGAACGTGATCTCGTCTTTCGCCGGTGTGATTTGTTCTGGCCGGATACCGAGCGTCCCCATATCCTCACGTGTCGACGTGTTCGGTCGGAATACACGTCCGTCCGAGGCGAGCCAGCCCGAGTCACTCCGTGTCACGGCCGTCAGGTTCATCGGCGGCGACCCGATGAACGAGGCGACGAACGTGTTCGCCGGCTTGTTGTACAAATCCAGCGGTTGGCCGACTTGTTGGACCTCACCATCGTTCAACAACATCATCCGGTCAGCCATCGTCATCGCCTCGACTTGGTCGTGCGTGACGTAAATCATCGTCAGCTTGAGCTTGCGTTGCAGCTGCCGGATCTCCGAACGCATCTTGGCTCGGAGCTTCGCGTCCAAGTTCGAGAGCGGCTCGTCCATGAGACAGATCGGCGACTCGGTCACAATGGCCCGGGCCAAGGCGACCCGTTGGCGCTGCCCACCCGACAGTTCACGTGGCTTTCGCTTCAAATAGTCGGTCAGTCCGAGCGTCTCGGCCGCCTCCAAACAACGTTCGCGCTGCTCGAGCTTCGTCAGTCCTTTCGTATGTAAGCCGAACGTGATGTTTTTCTCGACGGTCATGTGCGGATAGAGTGCGTAGTTTTGAAAGACCATCGACAGTTGCCGTTCGCTCGGCTTCAGCTCGTTCGCGGCGACGCCGTCGATGCGGAGCGTCCCGCTCGTGATTGACTCGAGCCCGGCGATCATCCGCAGCATCGTACTCTTGCCGCAGCCGGACGGACCGACGAGGGCGAAGAATTCACCTGCCTCGATCGTCACGTCAATCCCGCGAATCACTTCCGTCTCGTCGTACGTTTTTTTGATGTTTTGCAGTTGAATCGATTTCATATGATTTCCTCCTTCGTTCCTTGCGACGCCCATAGCCGCTCGTCCCCGGTCGAGACGGCGAACGCACCGTGATGAAGTGCTTCATGCACATGAATCGGCTTCCGAATCATCCCGCCTGTCACAATCGGTAACGAGACGTTTTCCGCGACGTACTCGATGACGCTCGGGATGAGACCCGGCATCAACTCGAGTGCGTCCGGCTGTTGGTCTTTCGCCATCTTGATGCCCGATGAAATGGCGTCCGAATCGACGAGGAATAGGCGTTGCACCGTCATCAGGCCGGCCCGTTTGGCGTGTTGGATGACAGACGCTTTCGTCGTCACAATCCCATCGGCGCCCACCCGTTTCGCCAAATAGTCGATGCCGTCCCGGTCGAGGCTGATGCCGTTGATGCGTTCAGCGTGCAGGAACACGGTCCGATTTTCGCGCTTCAAATGGGCGACGTAGCGGTCGAGCGTGCTAAGCGTCCCCATCATGAGGAACGTCGTCGTCACGTCCGACTGCAGGAACTTCTCGAGTTGTTTTGGTGATTTGATGGAGGCGATCATCTTCTCTTGTCCGATCGTGCGGAGCGTTTCATTCACTTGAATCATCCTTCCCTAAAAAAAGGACCAACAGAAACAGGACGTCATCGACGTACGGGCTTCTGTTGGTCTCTCGAATGTTCTACCGGTTGCTATTCACTTGGCATGAGGGGTCTCACAAGTCCTATCGTACCGGATGATTGTAAATTGTCTGTGAAGCGTGTGCAAAAAAGCGTAAACCTTTCATGAATGAGATTTACAAACCAGCCGAACTAACATCAATGTCTACTTGTTAACCGAGTTATACTGTTAGTGAGTGGAAATCGAGTAAAGCCTTCATTTGAGAATAACTAGGGGGAATAGACGTGAAAAAAATTCAACTCACCGAACATGAGTGGACCCGCCAAAACATATGGGAAGGATGCATCCTCGCCTCGATTGCCCATGCTGTTTTTATAGCGGATGCTCCTGATCTTGCGTACGAACATTCATGGGAGGGTGACAACTACAGCACCAATGATGGCCAAGGGAGCAGAGGGACGGTGGCATTTGGTCAAGAGATCTATGTCGCAGGTTTCCGAAATGACCATCTCGCTTTGAACCCAGTAGACGCAAAGCAATACTTTATCGAAGCTCCGGACCAGGTACAACAAATAGCTGAGCAAGAAACGCTTCAATACTTGTTAGATGAAGTGGATGGAGAGGTTCGTCCGGTCGTCACGACCGTCTTATGGGAAAGTGACGAGCGCGTTTTTTCGAGTCATCCTTATGACGTCATGCTTGAACGAGGAGCGGATCTTTTAGAAGTACAGGCATCAGCGTATGAAGCGGCTATTGAATTTTGGGAAGAAAATTACGAACTCACGGAACAACAACTAGCATTAGTGGAAAAACTATATCATTTAAAGTTGAAGGACCCTACTGAGCGAATTGTTTTATCGAAAGAGGATATTCAAATACTGGATTCTAATGATGTGGAAGGAATTGAAGAAAGTAGAATCTCATTTTCTGAGATTGGCATCGACTGGCCGAGTCAATGATGGTTCGATCAATAAAAGTTCTTATAAAAACGTGAGCCAGGAAGTTTATCCGGCTCACGTCATTTTTTTCTCATCATTTTTGTCGTTAAAACATATCCTTTAGCGTCTGTCTCGCCTTCGCCAAAATATCGGCTTTGACCTCATCATCGCGGCCTTGCCAGTTACGGACCATCATCTTCATGCGCTGGTTCTTCGCGAACCGCTCTTCATGCTTGTCGATAAAGTGCCAATAGAGCGCGTTGAACGGACAGGCGTCGTCCTCGGTCGTATGTTTCGGATTATACTTGCAGCCTTTACAATAGTCGCTCATCTTGTCGATATATTTTCCCGAGGCGATATACGGCTTCGTCGCCAATCTCCCGCCATCGGCATGGAGCGCCATCCCTAGCACGTTCGGCAACACGACCCAGTCGTAGGCATCGATATACATCTCATTGAACCAGTCGCTCGTCTGCTGGGGCGACACCTCGAACAGCGTCGCAAAGTTGCCGAGCACCATAAGCCGTTGAATATGGTGGTTGTGTGCTCGCTCGATGACCGGCTTCACACTCTGATGGATACAATGCATGTCCGTCTCCGCGTCCCAGAAGTAGTCGGGCAAATCGCGTTCGTGCTTGAACGTATTGACCGACTCGTAGCCAGGCATCGACGCCACATAGACGGCGCGCATATATTCGCGCCAGCCGAGGAGTTGACGGACGAACCCTTCGACCGAGGCGAGCGGTGCATCGGCTGCGCACGCTGCCTCGACGACTTCATGAGGTGTGAGGAGCCCGATGTTGATCGCCGCCGACAACAGACTATGCGACATCTCTTGATTGTCCGACAGCATCGCGTCCTGATACGGACCGAACGTTTCGAGACGCGCTTCGACGAAACGAGCGAGCGCCCGCCGTGCCTCTCTGCGTGTCACTGGCCAGACGAACGGAGTGATGTCTCCGGGGTGGTCGGCGAAGTCCGTCTCGACTTTTCGGATGACCTCTTTCGTGATCGCGTCCGGCCGGAAATGAATTGGTGGCGGGAACGTGAGTCCTGCTTTCGGCGGCTGACGGTTGTCCGCATCGAACGACCACTTGCCACCCCGTGGCTTCCCGTCCTCGAGCAAGACGTCGAACCGTTTCCGCATCTGGCGATAGAAGCGGTCCATCCGCCACGGCGCATTGCCAATCGTGTCGACGGCTTCCCCCTTCGTTAAATAGAAGAGCGGCACGTCCGAATGTTCGACGAGCTTGTGCTTCTGACCGAACTGGTGCAACTTCTTCTCCATCGCAGCGTCGGTGACGGCCGTGTAATGGATTTCTTCCGGTTCATACCGTTTGAAGTGGTCGTTCCACGCCTCCTGGAACGAGTCCGCCTCGTGATAGTCGACGGTGTAGCCTTTTTCTCGCAGTTCCTCAGCGAAGTGGCGCATCGCCGAGAAGATGAGGACAAGTTTCTGTTTATGATACGGCCGCCACGTCGCCCGTGACGTCGCCTCAATCATGACGATGACGTCATCGTTCTCAACGTGATCGAATAGCTCGAGTTCGTGCGACAGTTGATTGCCGAAAATCCAAAAGGAACGCATTTACATCCACCTCTGCTTTGTACGCATTCTGTTAGAACGTGATTCTGAATTCTTCATTCCGACATACAAATCGAACGAGTTCTTGATTATCAAGTTGTCTTTGGTCCACATCTCGAACTGAATACGAAAATCTAATTTTTCGATGGAGGTGTTTTCCTTCACGATGCTTAGACAAGAATACTGCCATTTCCTCTTCATCCCAAACGTTTAGTTGTTTATTCAAGATGCTACATAACAAACAATCAAATGATTCTAGCTGATACGTTGCCAGAAAGGATGCCTGATTCTGAATGTGCAACAACGCGAGCACTTTTTCATCAGCACTGAGCAGACGGCGCACATTGTACACACCCTTTTCTTCATCGCTGAATAGACGAACATCAGGAACCCCATCTTCTAAAAGTACAAAAGCTAATAGATGTAATATTCTTTCTCCTAAATCTTTTTTCTGTTGTGATAACGCATGAAAGATTTCGTCTGGTGAAGCGGCCCTCTCAACCTCATGTTGAATCATTTTGTTCGTTTGGTTCAAATGGACATTCAATAATCGAAACTTGAGAAATGCCTGTGCTGACTGATCCATTGTGGTTGCTAAGATGTCATAGATCATCTCAAACGAAAGAACGCGCACTTGAACGTTCTCAGACAGTCTTTCGAACAGGGGCTGGTGTAAATCGCGATATCGCTCCATCGTCATACCTTGATTTCCGGCCGTTTCTGCAAGAATAGTTTCCGGGATATAGAGAACAGCATTGATTGCAACCAACTCGTCGATAAAGAGATTCATGTCTTCAGGGTGTTCTCGCGCGATTTTGGCTAATCGAGTCAAAATCATGGTGTCGAACAGACACGCTTGTTGAAGAGAAGTCGGTGGGACATACCTTCTATCGATAAAAGGATTAATTGAAGTGATTAACGAATCATTCAGCTCACTCATCGAAAGTCACCACTTCTCCTGCTGCAACTCGACAAGACGTTTCATGTGTTTCGTATAAACTGATTCAAGACTTTCTAAATCCGTTTCTCTAAGCATTGGATTGATTCGTTGTTGTTGGAGCATACGATTGATTTCGTTCAGTTTAATTGCAAGCGTAGGGTTGAATAAAGAATGGTCGATATCACTAGGCAGTTGATTACGATAGTCATAATCGATTGCATTCAATCCCTCTGTTTCATTAATTACACCATCCTGAGTCATTTTTATGACCAACGATTTATAAGGCACTTCAAAGATTGGTATGAGACGGATCACGTTCAACCGATAGTCGTCCTCTGGATAAAGCTCTTTGATTGATTCATATGACTCTTTCAAAACATGGCTGTTGATTAATAGTTCTGCAGCAAATAAGTTAGCTTTTCTTTCATTCTCACTTAAAACAGAGTCGTCAAAAAACGTTTGCGTGGTACTGTTTTTAATTTCTTCTTGTTCATACATGTAATGATAATATTCATGAGCCCACATAAAATTTTCGTAAACCCTTGGTTGCGACGTATTAATGTGAATATAAAAATTTCCGTTTCGATATGTGACTAATCCTCCGTAATTTTGCTCTTCGCTTGGAAACAACAATACATGCGCGTGTTTCATTAACTCATTTTTGATGGCTTCGTGGGTCTTTAAACGAAATGACAAGCCTTTGTCTTTCGTGTTCTCTACTTTGCTGATCACTTCTGGCAGCAATCGTTTATTCTGCGTAATGACTTCTAACAGATTCTGCTGATTGATCATAAGATTACGATCGCTCCTTGTCTATTTGATTCAATCGTTCTAATACATCAATCATCGAGATGAAATCTTCAAGCATTTTCATCGTTTCATCAAGACGATGTTCATTCCCGCTCTTATGATAGCTAGCAGCCGCAACATTTATAAGATTAGACTCTAAATCAATCTGTTCGATTGTTTTTGGTGGCACAAACTGTTCATTATAGAAATAAAACGGTTCGTTGATTCGAAACAACCTGTTTATTTTTTGGACGTTTTTATTGATATCGCCGCTCCCTTTTAACAAGTCGTAATAGGTCGACTTCGTCATACCGGCTCGCTCATATACCCACTTCGGAGATTTTCCCGTCGCTTCAATGTAAAGCTTGATATTTCTACCGACCAATTGATTCAATTCATTTTGATTCATTTTAATCCCCCTTTACTATCAATTCCTTTATTCCAGTTAAAACAAACTAAATAATTAAAAATAAATTTATAATCTTTAATATGACCATTTAATTCATTTTAAGTTTGTTTTAACCGGAATATCAAGAAACTTTTTAATTGGAGGTCAATTTTTCTAGATTTCTTGCCCACAACGTCCAGTTTGCGATTTTCAGTTATGCTACACTCGACTTACAAAAAAATCTAACGAGAGGACTGAGTCAATGGTCCAAAAACGTCTCCAAACATGGATTGACAGTCAATACGAGAACCCACGCGGCATCGTCGGGACGTACATCGGCGAGAAGATGGTCCGGCAACACCGGGTCGAAGTCGATTGGACGATTGAGCAACTGCATCTTCAGCCCGACAATCGCGTCCTTGATCTCGGTTGCGGGGCCGGTGACGCGCTGGCACAGATGCTGCGTGGCTTTGATCACGTGCATGTGACCGGGCTCGATCGTTCCCCGACCATCGTCCGCTCGGCGCTTCGACGAAATCGAGTGGACGTGCAGGCCGGGCGAGCCGAAGTCGTCGTAGGTGACCTAGGGACGCTCCCGTTTCCGAACGCGCGGTTTGATTGCGTCTTCAGTATCCACACGCTCTATTTTTGGGAAGACGTGCCTGCAGTGCTTTCCGAGATTGATCGCGTTCTCGCACCAGGTGGGTCATTCGTCATCACGTACTGCGACGGGAAAGGCGACGTGACGTGGGACGGCATCGCAGCGATTGTGCGAGAACAGTTCATCCCCACCGCTTCCGCGCTCGGCCTGACCGACATCGTCGAGACACGCGGACCTGACTCGCGCGACTATCATACGGTCGCCGTGACGGGACGGAAAGCTTGACCCCAAGTTCTCTCTACACGAAAACACCTCTTTCTTTATATGGAATAAAGAAAGAGGTGTGATGTGTGCGTGTTGATTCCACTATCGATTCGTAATCAATCAATACACCATGTCCGGAGACGTGACATCATATCGGATTCGCGTACCCTCTGTTTCAGCGATTGCCCCTTTTAACGAGGCGATGTCTGTGATCACGGCTTCTCGGTTCGAGTCGGCTTCGATGAATTGGAGCGCGGCTTCGACTTTTGGTAACATACTGCCTGCCATAAAATGATTTTCCTCAATCAACTGCTCAAGGCGAGACGTGGAGATTGTCCCCAGCTTCTCTTGGTTTGGTTGATTGTAATGAATGTATACATTCGATACACCCGTAATGATCATCAAATGTGTCGCTTCGATGGACCGGGCCAATTGTGCGGCCGCAAAATCCTTATCGATAACGGCTTCGACGCCTCGAAGTGTGTACTGCTCTCGAACGACTGGAACACCGCCCCCTCCGGCAGCGATAACGAGATGCCCTGCATCGAGCAAGTCTTGAATAACTGGTGCCTCGACGATTTGAATCGGCTTCGGACTTGCGACGACTTTTCGATAACCGCGTCCGGCATCCTCAATCATGACGTCACCGGTTGCCTGCATCTCAACTGCCTCGGTCTCGCTATAAAACGGACCGATCGGTTTTGTCGGCTGATCAAAAGCTGGATCCATGGACGAGACTTCTGACTGGGTGATCATCGCCACGACTTGACGTTCAATCCCGCGACGCGCCAATTCATTCTTCAATAACTGTTGGAACCAATACCCGATCATGCCTTGCGACATCGCCCCACACGTCCCTAAATCCATTGCAGGTGTTTTCTCCGAGTCAGCCATTTGTTGTTGAATCAAAATCGCCCCGATTTGAGGTCCGTTCCCGTGACTAAGCACGACCTCATGTCCTTCTTCCACCAAATCAGCGATGTGGCGCACGGTTTCCATAATGGCCTCCCGCTGTGCCTCTGCCGTGCCATCATCTGTCAAAATCGCATTCCCGCCAAGTGCAATGACAATTCGTTTTTTCATCTGTCCATTTCCTCCAGTTCTTGTTTCAATGCCAAATATATGCCGAGCGCCGTGTCTTGGCCGGACGTACTTCCAAACGTAATGAGACGTTCCCATGCGTCCTGACAATTGGAGAACGGTTCAGTCAAGAGTGCGGTGATAAGCCATTTGAGTTCGCTCGTATATTCCCCCCGTAACGCTGCTTCATAAAACGCGACCGAGCTCCTCGTCGTCCGATATTTAGCCGCCATCACATAGTCGCTCTGCCATTTCATCGGTCGTCCTAACACTTCACACACGGCCATATAGCCGACCAACACGTCATCGCCACTAGGCGTCAATCCTTTGCCGTAGCCGATCAAATACTTCCCTTCCGCTTGTCCGATGTTCGTCAAGTACTGATACAACGGTTCTTGTCGCTCTCGATAAGCGTGACTCCAATCATGACCTAGCTCGTCTAAATGAAGTTCGAGTTGATGAAGGTTCGCGATCAAGTTACTTCGGTTTGGCTTAACCCGTTCCACTTTCATCCGTAGCACCCGGTCCGGGTAAATCGTAACCCCGGTTTGAATATGGTGGATGGTCGCGCCGATGCCGGCCAATAAACAATCCCCGACTCTCCACTCCAATCGATCGACTGTTTTTAAGTGGATCCCAAAAGGCGTGTGTCCATTTTTTGTCGTCCCGATATAGAGTAAGTGTCCACCCATTCGCAGGTTATAGCCGTTTTGAAAGACGGCCTCGACTTGCAGCGTCTGAGGGAACTCTTGAAGGAGAGAGGCAGCATACGTACTGTATGCCGCCCCAATCTGTCTCATGCGTGTTGAACCAATCCAAGTTTTTCGGCGTATGCCTCGAGCGCCTTCTCGAAGCAGGCCAATGGCGCACGAACCGTTCCTGCCCCGACTTGACCGATTCCTGGTTCGCGGTGGGCAATCCCCGTGTTGATGATCGGAGTAATCCCGGTCTCGACGACTTTCCGAATGTCGATGCCGACACAGGCACCTTGGAAGTCCCAAGACGGGATGCTCAAATTCGGGTTGTGGCGATCGCAAATCTCAATCATCTCTTCACTGATCGCTTGTGCCTCACTCGCTCCGGCTCGACCGAGGAAGCGGGTCACGCCTGGTGCCGCGACCATGGCCATCCCGCCGACTCCGTATGTTTCGGTGATGGCGCTGTCCCCGATATCCGGGTTCGCATCGTCTTGGCTATAGCCCGTGAAGAACAATCCTTCCGGCATGTTGACTGGCGCCGTGAACCACTCGTCTCCCATGCCGCTAATGCGAATGCCAAACTCTTTCCCGTTTCGGGTCATCGCCGTCACAATTGTTCCAGCTTCGTGTTGTCGCGCTTCGTCGAGGACGGCCTTACACGTGGCCATCATGATGTTCAAAAAGAATTGATCGGTATCGGCGAGGAACTGCAAGACGTCACGCCGCTCCGTGTCATCGACGTCCGCCAACATGAGATAAGGCGCCAATTCCTTCAATAACAAGACAGAGGCGGCGATGTTACGTTGATGGAACTCATCCCCCATCGTGATCGCCTTCGAGATGATGACGTTCAAGTTGACGCCATCGCCCGTCTCTTGGAGCGTTTTCGAAAGAACCGGCCCGAGCACGTCTTTCATCCAGTGCAATCGCGAAATGACTTCGGCATCATTGGCACCGAATCGCATGACTTTCCCGATCCCTTCGTTCATCGTGCAATACGCCTTCGCGCTACCGCTCCGGTTTTCAACGACGAGCACCGGCATGTGCCCAGACGTGATCCCACCCATCGGACCGACGGCATTGACGTGATGGCATGGCGTAAAGGTAACTTCTCCACGCTCGAGCATCCGTTCCGCCTCTTCATAATCGTCTGTCCATTGTTCGAAGATGACCGCCCCGATGGCCGCCCCTTTCATCGGTCCCGTCATATCGTCATATGCAATCGGTGGTCCGGCGTGTAACAGCACTTTATCTTTTAGGATAGGGATGACCGTATGCGCCGGAACGACGTCCGTCAAAAACGGCTGGCCTTCTAGGATGGTTTGTACGACTTTCGCATTCGCTTCTTGAATCATGGCTCCGATACTCATTTGTTTTCCTCCTCAAGACATGAGCGCTAACAAGCGCTGTAGATGTGGTTTTCCGCCGGCTGTCGGTTGCCAGTTGTACTGGACGCTTTGACCACCCTCGCTCGTCACGGCTTCCGCGAACGAACGAAGACCTAAGTTAACGACTTTTGGTGCGCGCAACAACTGTTGGATGGCTTCCGATGACTCGACGGTTTGCGGACTCGATGCTACCGTTGGAACAGCTTTTTGTTCAAACTGTGGCACTTCGTTTCCAATCATGCGAAGGGCATATTCGACTGCGGCCACGTTGCTTTCGGCGACGAAGATACCGGCTGATTCAAAGAGTTGTTTTTGGGCGCTGTACCTTTGCGGATCTTGCTCGGTGCCACAAACGTTGACGATGACGTGGACGTTCGGCCGTGACGTCTGAAGCGCTTGTAACGTCGGGAGCAGGGCACCGGCCATATTGTCGTGCGAGCCGTACCCGAGAACGTTATCTAACAGAAGCACAATCGAGTCATTCGTATCACAGTAACGATTGATGAAATCGATGCGCGTCGATGGATCGATCATCGGGTGTGGCTTGCCTTGCGTATACACGTCATCGCCTAAATCGATGACGACATTTCCTTCATAATCGAACGAGAAGCCGTCACGATGCTCCCGGTCTGCCTCCACTCCAAATGAGAGAGCGAGCAAGTCTGCGGTTTCCGCAGCCAACGTGCCGCCTGAGAACAGTCCGACAATTCGTGTCGCCTCGCCCGGGATGTGTTCAACCCGTGTCCGTTCGTCTGTCGACTTGCCGAGTGCGAGTAACGCCGTCTCTTCTGATGTATCTGCGTAGACGACGTGATTGTCTGGGGCCAGACCGTGTTCACCGACGAAGAAGGCCACGACTGGTTTAGTGATTTGTTGAAGTAATTGTTCAATCTCTTCCCGCACTGCTTTGGCAGGCGGTTTTGAGATGACAACGATCGTGTCTGTCGATTCGTCTTGTGCGAGAGCTCGGATGCCTGCTTTCATCGAAATCCCACCGATTTCAGTCGACAGGTCGCGGCCGCCCGTTCCAATCGCATGGGAGACACCCCCACCGAGACGGTCAATCAACGTCGCCACTTCTTGAATCCCTGTCCCTGAGGCTCCGACGATGCCGACGCGCCCCTTTTGAACGACGTTGGTGAAGGCAAGTGGAATCCCTGCAAGAGATGCGGTCCCACAATCCGGGCCCATGACCAACAATCCTTTCTCATCAGCGAACTGCTTCAATTCACGTTCGACTTCGACAGGAACGTTGTCACTGAAAATATGGACGCTCATCCCTTGATTGAGTGCTTTTCTGGCCTCATATTCGACATATTGGCCCGGAATCGACAACAGGGCCAAGTTTGCACCCGGCAATTCTTCGAGTGCCGCCTTCCAAGATCGGACTTCTTTCTTATCTCCCGAATCCTGTTTCGTTTGATTGTTCAAAAAGTCATGAATCGCAGCCAAGAGCGGTTCCGTCTGATCCGTTTCTGCATCGACGACGATACACATGTCTTGTGGCGTCGCCGCCTCTAACTCTTCTGTATAGAATCCAGTACTTTTGAAAATATCAAGGTTGGCAGGGGTCCCCATCATGATGGAGACTTTATTGATGCCTTCGAGACTTGAGACGTGGTTCGATAACACCATCAACGTCACCGAGTCCTGATATGTGTTTTCTTGAATGATTGTTGTCAACATACGGTTCTCTCCTTATGCTTCCGTCGGTTTGACGGTTTCTTTTGTGAACAGCATCGCGATCATTCCGATGACGAGTAAGACTGCTGCCAAGTAAAATCCGGTTTGCATCGATCCAGATTGGTCGACCAAATATCCCGTGAGGTAAGGGGCCAAAATCGACGACGTCATTCCGACGAAGTTATAGACACCGAACACGGTTCCGTACACTTTTTTCGGAGCGTTGTTCGCTACGAATGAGAGGAGGACCGGATCGAGCGCTAACTTCCCAGTCAATCCGTAGATGATGAGCGCCGTGAACAGGAGCGGTGTGCTCTCGACGAAGACGACTGCTAAGATTGATGCAATCGATAATGGTACAAGTACGAATACGAGTGGTTTTTTCTTGCCCATCTTATCCGACAGGTAACCGATTAATAACGCACCTGGGATAGAGGCCCATGGGACGAGTGACGAGATGAAACCGACATCGCTTCCTTGGAAACCACGCTCCACTTGCAGGTATTGCGGGAGCCACGTGAGGATCATGAAGAAGCCGTAAAGTGAACAGAAGACCATGACGAATGTTGCGAGCAAGTTGCGATTTTTAAATAGGCTTATGATCTTGAAGTCAGATTTATCAGCTGTGTTTTCGACACGTTCTGGACGCTTCTCTTTGACGACGAACCAAATCAAAATTCCGGTTAAGATTGTTGGAATCGTCATGAAGTAAAACGGTGTCCGCCAACTCATTCCGAGTTCGAGCGTCAAGTAACTCGATGAGATATAACCGAGCGAAATACCAAGTGCCATCCCGCTGTTGATGATGGCCGTTCCAATCGTCAAAAATTGTTTCGGAATCGCTTCCGATGATAGCGCATATTGCGGACCGTAGTAGGTTCCTTCTCCAAGTCCTGTGATTGCCCGGGCAATCATGAATAAGAGAAAGGTTGTAGCGAGTCCGGTGATACCGGTAAAGAGTCCGAATAGAATAAAACCAGGCACTAAAATGCGTTTACGTCCAAACTTATCGCCGAGTGAACCGGAAGGAATTTGGGCGATAGCGTACGTGAGGAAGAAGACACTGTTGATCAAACCGAGTTGTGCGTTGTTCAATCCGAATTCTTGCGCCAAGTTCGGCATGACCGGATTCAAAATGGTCCGGTCGGCATACATAAACATCCAACCTAAGAAAAAGACGGCGACGACTTTCCACCAATACGGGATGCGTTCTCTCTTCGCCTCTAAAACGGGTTGAGAGACTGGGGATGTGCTCATGGGGTTACTTCCTTTCTATTTTTGGTATCGCTTACATGTTTACTTTACGTCTCACCCCATAAGAAACGCATAAACAGAAAGAGGGTCTCCGTAACAATTCCATAAAAAAAGCGCCCTAAGGCGCTTACGAGAGTAAGGCGTATCCGATGCCCGGATACGTTTTCAGTTGATCGGCCGCCCCCATCGCTCCGGCCGATTTTAATTTCTTACGAATCCGACCGATCGTGACCCGCAAATATTCCACTTCTCCCCCATATTCTGGTCCCCAAACGGCTTGAAGCAGCTCACGGTGTTGGACGACTTGATCTAAATGCTTCACGAGCTCTAACAGAAGAGAAAATTCATTTTGAGTCAATTTGACTTCTTGTCCTTGGTGAAACACCCGATTTCGCAAGCGATCGATTTCTACCCCTTTGATCTCGACCGTATTGTCGCGCGTTTCGGTCACGCTCGAACGCCGGAGCACAGCTTTCACCCGAGCAAACAACTCCTCCAACGCAAACGGCTTCGTCAAATAATCATCTGCTCCTAAATTCAACCCGTCGACTTTATCTTTCGCCTGACTCCGCGCCGTCAGTAAAATGACCGGGACGTCTGAGACGGTGCGGAGACGGCGTAAAACCTCAAAACCGTCCATATGCGGCATCATGATATCGAGCAGTACCAAATCAATTTGACGGCGCTCGACATCCTCTAAAAAAGACGAGCCGTCCGGGTAATCATGGACCGTGTAACCGAGCGACGATAAATTGGCTGCCACGAATCGCGCGATTTTCTTCTCATCTTCTACAATCGCAATCGTCTGCATGATTTATTCTTCTCCTTTCGGTAACTCAATATAGAATCGAGTGCCTCGACCCAATTCACTCTCCGCCCAGATCTTTCCGCCATGGGCTTCAATGATTCCTTTACAGATTGCCAAACCAAGCCCGGTCCCGCCTTTACGTCGCGTCGACTTCATTTCGACTTGATAAAAACGGTCAAAAATCCGTTCCAAGTGATCTTGGCGAATGCCGATCCCTTGATCTTCGAGGATGAGGGTCCATGTGTTGTCAGATTCGTAAGTCCGAATTTGAATCGTTGGCGGACCGTCACTATACCGAACCGAGTTGGTCAGCAAGTTGACGAGCACTTGTCGGAATCGATTGAAGTCGACTTCGACGACGGCTGGTCCCTGCAAATGATAAGTCGTATACGTATCAATTTGAAGTTCATGAATGATGCCTTCGACATAAGGTTTCAACAGGACCGCCTCGATCTCGACCGGGAAGTTGCCAGATTCGATTTTCGTGATGTCGAGCCAATCGTCGATCAGTTGTCGGATTCGTTGGGAATCTTCTTGAATCCCATGCAACAATTCATGGCGGAAGGACGCTTCCCACGTCACATCTTCCCGCATCAACGTCTCGACACTTCCACGGATGTTCGTGAGTGGCGTTTTGAACTCGTGCGAAGCGAGTGAGATGAGGTTGTCCTTCAACTGATCGATTTCGACTTCCCGTGTCACGTTCCGCACGATGTAACCTTGTCCAATCGAATCAGAGGAATCGACGACCGAGAACGGTTGGACTTGGAAAATCTGCTCGTCTCGCAATAAGCGCAGCGGCGCATTCCCCACCATATGTTCATCCATGAGTTGCTGCCAATCGTCAGCACGGCTCGATGCGTACAAGTCAAAATAGACTTCCATGAAACGGTTCACGTATTCGATTTCCCCTGCCTCATTCAAGACGATGACACCTTCTGACATACTGCTCAACGTCGCATGCCATAACGCATTTTGCTTCGTCGTCTCGTCAACGAGAAGCTTATTGTCGAGTAACATCGAGAATGCGTCCGCTAACGTGTGGAGAAAAATGTCTTCCCGCTTCGAAATCGTCTGATTCATCGTCAGCCCAACGAGAAGCATGCCACTGGCCTGTCCCCCGTAATACAGCGCATTGACTTGAAACCGGTAGGCGTCTTGCTGGGTCTCGATAAATTCATACAAGCTCTCTTGCGATAAAATCGCATCTTTTGAGATAACCTGGTCCGGTAGCGAGACGAACAACGGATATGGCAAGATGGCAGATACCTCCCGCAACGTGCTCTGGACAAGCGCAATCGTGTCCGGTGCATGACGGAACGACGTCATGAATTGATTCAGCGCCTGTAACTCTAGATTATTTTGCTCTAATTCATGCGTCCGCACTTTCACTTTTTCTTCGAGTGCCTCGTTCAATCGTCTCAAATTCTCTTGTCCCGCCCGGACATCATCCGCCATCACGGCAAATTGTTTGGCCAGTCCAATGATTTCTTTCGGAGCCTGAATCGAAGTCAAATGGGTTACCACATCCGGTGCCTCGGCACGGTCGACCATCAATTCGGTCTGATTTACGAAGTCGGCTAACGACTGATTGAGTTTTCGTGACAATACCAATCCGAGCACGAGCATAATCGTTGCTACGATTAAAAACAGAATCGTATTCGGGAGTAACGTTTTGGCGATGGCGGATATGATGCTATTCACAGGACGCGCAATCCATACCGTCCACTCATATGTCGGGACTTCTGCATACGTGGCAAGTTGTGATTGTTGTGTTTCCTCATCGTACACACGCCACACATTTCCCCAAAGCGGATCTCCCGACTCGTTCGGATTCGTTGCAATCGCTTTCACTTTTGTCAACGGGTAGTCGTCTGGATGAAAGACGATTTGATTGCGGTCATCGACGACGACCGGGTATTGTAACTCGTTAAAATTGTTATCAATCAGGGTCTCGCCAATCCCTTCTAGGTTGAGTGCACCTAACACGTATCCTTCCATCTCTTCTCGTTCATTAAAAATGGGAGTCGCAATGACAATGAGCGGTTTGCGACTCCCGCCTCTTCCTTGAAACACGTGCGACACATACGTCGTCTCGCTCGTTTGAATCCGTTCGAAGTAAAATCGATTGCTGAAATCCAATCCAATGTTCGAGACCCCATCCTCATTCGTCATCGGAGAGAAGGCGATCGTCTGTCCCGATGAATCGGCAATGTACAAATTTTCAAATCTTGAATTATGGCGTTTGATGTTGTCGAGCATCGCTTGCTCCCACTCCACCGACGCACCCGTCTCTCGAGATAGACTGATATTGACCGCAGCCGTTTGAATGACTTGGCGACTTTGCTCGATATAGTCGTACACAATCGATTGCATCTGTTTCGTCGCGATGTCTTGTTGAGCGAATTCTTCTTTTACGTTCTGGACCGTGTCCGCCAAATAAATCAATAGTGAGAATAAGCCTGAGACGAGAATTAGTAAGATAAAATCAAATAACAGTCTGCCTCTAAACGTTTCTCGCATCGCTCGAATCTGCCGCATCATGTTCATCACCACCTATAAAAAAAGAGTAGCACGGTTTATACTTTTTTTAGATACTCCTCCGATTTTTTTATGTTTTTGTTATGGCGATGTCGTGACAAAAAAAGAGTTGACCATATATGGCCAACTCTTTTGACTTATCCCCGGCTCTTTCGTGTGACCGCCACGCCACCAAACCCGCTGATGATGGCGATATAGAAACCTAAATCGTAGAACCAACCGGTGTTGTTCACTTCGTAGACGCGATATGTGTCAT
Source organism: Exiguobacterium sp. SL-10 (assembly GCF_004337025.1). Lineage (NCBI taxonomy): Bacteria > Bacillati > Bacillota > Bacilli > Caryophanales > Exiguobacterium > Exiguobacterium sp. SL-10. Next base: position 119,079 of record NZ_SJUP01000006.1, read on the forward strand.
TGAATAGTCCTAAAACGAGTGACACCGGTGCGATCCACCCGTGCCAGACGCCCCAAAAGAAGCCGGCCGGGTCGGTCGTGTACGTCCCGTCGCCCGGCACACAGCCGCCGAGGACGACAATCAAACTGAGCATGATAGCTAGTAATCCGATTCGTTTCATCATAAATCCCTCCTGTTTGTTGTATTCCCGGTTTTACGGAAAACAGTGCGGCCTGACGTGCGTCAAACGAACAAAAACAAGTAGCGACACGGTATCGCTACTTGTTTTTCGTTATCGCCAAAGTTGGACCGTGTTCGCGAACTCGATATCGGTCGCGATCTCTCCGTCGAGGGCATGTAACTCAAAGTCCTTGCCGTCGAGCCACTCCTGAAAATCGAAGATGACCGGGTCGCGGTCGCCGCCTAGGGCGAACCACGTCTCGAGCGTCTCCGGGAAGTAGGCCGCCGTATGAATCGTACCGGCCCAGCTCTTGTACAGCTCCGAGAAAACGCCCTTGTCCGAGTCATTCATGAGCCGGAACGCACTCTCGGCGTCCTGGACGATATGTTGATACATCTTGATTTCCATCATCCGACGTGTTGAATCATCAAGATGGTAGCGATTCTCGTGCTGCAACAGTTCGAAATGGTTCGTGCAGATATTCGACTCGCGGACACGGATGTCGCGCGGTGTCGCCTCGATGACGCGTGTCTTCGACGACTTGTCGTGGACGACATACGTGAACGAGCCGCGGTGCGGAATCTCTTGCAGCAGATCGACCGCCTCTTCGACCGTGGCGCACGTCTCGAGAATCATTCGGCCGATCATCTGGCAGACGAACCCATCTCCAGGCCGCCGGCGGTTGATGAAGTTATAACCCATGGCGAGCCCTTTCTCGTTCATCCCGTCCATCCGGCCAGTGACACGCGAGACGGGCCCGATGACGGCGTAGCCTTCGTCTGGTTGGAACACGTTATAGCGTCCGTCGTATGTCATCGGGTGATAGTCATAGTTGCGGACGAGGAAGTTGTCCCCCGTCAAAATCGAACAGCCGCTGACCGGATTATTGACCCGGAAATGACCGAAGTGAAGGAGCGTGTCAGCGAGCGTCAACTCGAGCTCGTCCTGCAGACCGAGCAGTTCCTCCCAAATCTTCGGAGCGAACCGGTCGAACGCCTGCTTCGCCTCGCGCTCGTCGATCTCAAAGCGCGGGACGCGGAGCTTCCACTGGTCGGTCCGGTTCTCGAGCAGTTTGCTGCGCTTAATATAAGTACCTTGAAAGCGGCCAAAGTCGTAGTGACTGCCGCGGAATTGTGTGAGTTCACTTGAGACACGTTGCATGAAAAAACCTCCCTTGCGCCTAGTATAACGGACGCAACGGAGGTCTGTCTGACTTGAGACTGTTTACAACTTGAACTGTCGGCTCATGCGTTGCATGTCCTCGGCCGTATGCGACAAATCTTTGACGAGCCGGTTCATCGTCTCGCTCGTCGCCGACATCTGTTCCGTCGAGGCGGCCACTTCCTCGTTGCCGGCCGTACTCTCTTCCGAGATGGACGCGATGTCTGACAGACCGCGTTTGATGTCGTCTTGGTTCGTCTTGACGCGTCCAAGTTGTCCTTGCATCGAGTTCGTCAGGCGCTGCATCTCGCGCACGCTCTGCTCGATCTCATTGAAGGCTCGCTTCGTCGCTTCAAGCGTCCGCTTGCCGTCCTCGGCGGCGTGCATGCTGTCCGTGAACGCCTCACCGAGCGCGATCGAGTTCCGTTTGACGCTGCCGACGATTTCAGAGATCTCACTGACCGACCGGGCCACACTGTTCGACAACTTTCGAATCTCGGAAGCGACGACGGCGAAACCTTTCCCATGTTCGCCAGCACGGGCCGCTTCGATGGCCGCGTTCAAGGCGAGCAAGTTCGTCTGTTCCGAAATTTGACGAATCATCGTGACGAGCGCCGTCACTTCGTCCGCCTGTTGCTCGAAGTCTTTCACTTGGCCTTGTGACTCGCGTACTTGCAGATGGATGTTCGTCATCTTGCCGACGGCATCCTCCATGAGGAGGAGCCCTTCGGCCGTCACGCGACTGACGACTTCCGCTTGTTCGCTCACACCGCTTCCGTCGTGTGCCGTCTGGTCGACGAGTCCCGAGAACTCGTTCATGTGTCCGTACAGTTTCATTGTGAGAACGCTCTAGTTCTCGACGCCGCCCGCGATTTCTTCCATCGTGAACGCGATTTGGCGCGAGGCATCGTTCACTTCTTCTGAAATGCTCGCCACGTTGCCACTCTCATCGCGCACCGTCTGAGCTGACGACTGCAATCCGGAGATCAAGTCACGAAGCATCTTCGTCATCTGATCCATCGAAGCGGTGAGCCGCTTGATTTCGTCGTTCGCCTTCAACTGAATGTTGTCCATCTCACGAGCTGCCGTCGCCAAGTCGCCACTCGCGATGTGCGTCGCGACGCGTTCGAGCTCACGGAGCGGACGGAGTTTCCAGCCGAGGTAACGCCAGATGATGACCGAGGCGATCCCAAGCAAGATGAGGAGCCCGATGAGGATCGGCGGCAAGCTCTCTTGGAGCACGTCTTCCGTCACCGCGGCGACGTCGCTCGCCCCTTTGTCGATTCCGAGGACGCCGATGGTTTCTCCGCCTTGTTTGATTGGAACGAGCACGGTCATATAGTCCCCGTATTCCGGGTCTTCGACGATTGGTGTCGTGACGGTCCCACCTTCAAACGCCGCTCTCGCGTCCGCGAATGACGTCGCTGTCGTCGGTGTGCCGATATCGACGGCGTCCGACGCGCTCATGCCGTCGACGATGATTTGAAGTTCTTCGCCGTCAGCTGCGAGTGTGTACACGTACATCGCCCCGATTTGCGTCCGATATGTGTCGAGCTGTTCCCGAAACTGCTCGAACTGTTCATCTTTCGTCGGATTCTGTAAAAAAGTCGCATACGCTTCCGTGTCGATTGCCTCGCTGATGCGGGCCCCGTCCGCCAACAGGACTGCCTGCATCGAGCTCTGCACCGTATGCTTCGTGCTGACGTACTGCAACACGCCGAATGTGACGATCAGCAGCGTGATGAATGCCAACATCATCGCCAAAATTCGCGTCTGCAGTGACTGTGGTTTGTTTCGTTTCATGTGATTCCCTCCATTCGTCCTTACCCCCTATATCGGACGACTGGCGAAAAGAGTCCACAAAAAAACGGATGATTTTCGACAAAAATCATCCGTTTGTTCATTCATTTGTCGAATCCACAACCTCGAGCGGCATCGAGACCTCGGCCTCGCCTTCTTCTCCGATATGGAAGAGGGGGAGTGTCTCGGTGACGAATAGGTCAGGGTTCAAATCTGCTTGATAGACGTACGTCCGCACGTCCCCTTCGCGTTCAGCGACAAGTTCACCGAACGGGATTGGGACACGGGTGCCGTCGACTTCATAACTGATGATCGTCGTCGGATCGAGACGGCGGTCTTCGAGCATCCGAATCGTGAACAGCATCGTCGAGCTGTTCGTCCGCTCGAGCGAGACCGCAATCGATTCTGATTGACCGGCCCGTTTGTCGATCATCGCATCATCGACGTCCTGCTCGAACACGACGTTTTCTTCGGCCGGGTCCTCTTGTACTTGTTGACAACCGACGATGGCCGCCAATCCGAGAATCAAGGCAATCACCAATACGCGCATCTCGTTCTCTCCTCACTTCAAGGCGAAAGTGAGTTCTGCTTCACAAGCAATTTCTCCATCGACTGTCGCCACGGCGCGCCCTTTACCGATTGGTCCGCGCACTTTCAAAATCTCGACCTCGAGGCGCAATTGATCACCCGGGACGACTTGACGTTTGAAGCGGCATCCATCGATGCCTGCGAAGAACGCGAGCTTGCCGCGATTCGACTCTTGCTTGAGCATCGCGAACGCCCCGACTTGCGCGAGCGCCTCGACAATCAACACGCCAGGCATGACGTTATAGTCTGGGAAATGTCCATTGAAGAACTCTTCGTTCGCCGTCACATTCTTTAATCCAACGGCCCGTTTGCCTTCTTCGACTTCAAGAATTCGGTCGATGAGCAAAAACGGGTACCGATGCGGAATCACTTCTTTAATCTGTTCAATCGTGTACATGGTTCCACCACCCTTATGATGTTAGCCAAAAATCGGTGATATGGCGCCACGTGTCGATGTTGAACACGTCCTTCCACTCGCCTCCGCCAATCACGCTGTACCCGATGATGGCCCCAATCGCAAGCATCACGAAAGCCAACAACAGGACAACGATGACGCGTAACAAGATCGGGAAACGTCGATGATTCGATAATCGTTTCCGCTCCGTCCGCTCTTTAGACTCGGTCTGTTCCGAGCCGTTTTGTTCTTCGTTCGCCACGTCCATACATCCTTTCAGCTGAATTAATTATAACATATTAGTACCAGGTAATAAAACTGTAGCATGATTTCTCTTTAAGTGTAACGTATCTACCATACGTCGAACAAGCGCCCGGCCTAGGGCAAGGGCGACGCTTATGTGAAAAATACTGTCCGCTTCCATCTATGCTGTGCTACCGTAAGAGTATTCATCATTTAGGAGGGTTTATTTTTATGTGGAAAGAGTTCAAAGAGTTTGCAATCAAAGGCAATGTCATCGACCTGGCCGTCGCCTTCATCCTCGGGGCCGCCTTCACGGCCATCGTCACGTCGCTCGTCAACGACATCTTCATGCCATTCCTCGGCATCCTCATCGGCGGCATCGACTTCTCGACGCTCGCGGTGTCGGTGCTCGGCGTGAACGTGACGTACGGGAACTTTCTGCAAGAAGTCATCAAGTTTTTCCTCATCGCCTTCGCCTTGTTCATGATGGTCAAAACGTTGAACCGTCTGAAACGTGAGAAAGCGGTCGAAGAGGCACCCGAACCGGAACTGTCACGTGAAGAACAACTCCTTTCAGAAATTCGTGACTTGTTAAAAGAGCGTCCATAACGTGTTAACGCCTGAACCGAAGTCGGTTCAGGCGTTTTTGTCGAGGATCGACATCACTCGGCTGACGGCATTCGTGAGGAGTCGTTCCGCTTGTTGCATCGCTTCCTCGAGCGTCATCACCCGGGAAACAATTGGGAACACGGCCTTGATACCGACCTCTGGCACCGCAACCAAGTCTGTTTGCCCGGCGAAAACGAGCGTCGGAATCCCGTGTGTGTGGGCGAGACGCGCCAACCCGTATGGCGCTTTCCCGTGGAGTGACTGTTCATCGAACCGGCCTTCCCCGGTGATCAACCAGTCGGCCGTGCGCAGCTTCTCCTCCAGGTTCGACCAACGTATGACTTCTTCAATGCCGCTCACGTATGAGGCACCGAGCTGATAGAGCGCGAAGCCGACGCCTCCGGCCGCACCTGCCCCAGGCCGCGTGGTCAAGTCGCGTTCGAAACAACGGGCGAATGCGGAAAGTCGTTCCTCGTAACTCGCGACGTCTTGCGGGACCAATCCTTTCTGGGGTCCGAACACGGCGGCCGCCCCCATTGGTCCAAGGAGTGGGTTCGTCACGTCCGAGGCGATGCGCCACTCGATATGGCGCGCTTCTGGAATCAGTTGTGACCAATCGCTTCGTACGACACGTTCGAGCTGATGTGGGAACGGTTCAATGACGTGTTCCATTGAATCGAGGAAGCGGACACCGAGTGCCTCGAGCAATCCCTTTCCTCCGTCGACGGTCGCGCTGCCCCCGAGTCCGACGGTAATGCGTGTCGCCCCACGCTCGAGCGCTTGCCAGATTTGCATCCCCGTGCCGTACGAACTGTAGCGCCACGGATCGAGCGAATCGACGAGTGTGAGCCCGGACGCCTCGGCGACTTCGACCACAGCCTCTCGTTCCGCTTCAAGCCGCATGTCCATCCCCCCTACTATTTCAGTGTAACGCAAAAACCGCCCTTCCGAAGAAGAACGGTCTGTGATTAACGGAGTGACGTCACAAGCCCCATCATCTGGTCGCTCATCGACAACGCCCGTGAATTCATCTGATAGGCGCGTTGCGTGATCGTCATGTCGGTCATCTCTTTCGTCAAATCGACGTTCGACGATTCAAGCGTCCCTTCCATCAACAGATTGCCGAGCGGACGGTCAACGTCCGCTGTCAAGTCGGCGGCATAGACGTTGTCACCTAGTGGACGCAGTGCCGACGTGTTGCGCACCTCGACGATATCGAGACGCCCGAACTCTTGCTCGACCCCGTTCACACTGGCGACGACCGTGCCGTCTTGACGGACGCGGTGTTCCGTCGCCTCGTTCGGCATGACAATCGGGTTGCCATCTGCACCTAGGAGGGCGTTGCCGTTCACGTCGACGAGCGTCGTCGTGTCACCGACCGAGAGTTGCATGTTCCCGCTGCGTGTCAATCCGACGCCGTTCTCCGTCTCGACGGCGAAGAACTGGCGGCTCGCTTTCAAGAACACGTCAAGGGCACGGTCCGTCTTGCGAATCTGGCCGATATTGAACTGTTGGCTAATATCAGCGACGTGGCCGCCGACGCCGATGCGAATCCCGTTCGGCGTATCGCGACCGACCTCGAGCTCGGCGCGCGGTTGATTGTCATACGCCTGCGACAAGAGCGAGGCGAAGTGGGTCTGTTCCCGCTTATAGCCGGCCGTATCGACGTTGGCGATGTTATGGCCCGTCACGTCGAGTTGACGCTGAAGCTGGGTGAGCGACGAGACCGAGTTATAAATCGATTGCATGGGCTTCCTCCTTAACGAATCCGAGCGATCTCAATGGCCCGCTCGGCACTCTTGTCATACGCTTGGACGACTTTTTGGTTCGCCTCGAACTGACGGTACGTCGTCATCAAATCGGCCATCGTCCGATCAAGGTCGACGTTCGCCTCTTCGATAAATCCTTGTTGGAACTGGACGTTCGCAGCGGGTGGAGCGTCTCCGTTGACCCGGTAGTCGTTCCCGACCTGCTCGAGCGTCGCTAAATCATTGACTTGGACGGCTCCGAGTGTCGCCACGTTCTGACCGAGCGACGTGATTTGACCATCGACCGACAACGTGAACTCACTTGACGGCAACTGGATCCGTTCTCCTGCGTCCGAGAGAATGTATCCTCCGTCCGCTGAGCGCAAGAAGCGCTCCTCATCGACCGCGAAGCGGCCGTTCGTCGTATAGAGCGTCTCGCCGTTCTGTTCAACGGCGAACATGGCAGCACCCGTCGCATCAGCCGGCACCTTCATATATACGTCGGTCGGGCTTCCCGTCTCCGAGATACTCCCGCTCGAGAACCGGGGCATCGTCTCTTGCAGGTAAACGCCGGTCGATAACGTGCCGACCTCACCTTGGACGCGCGAGCGCGCATTGCCGGGGTTACTTACTTGGGCGAGCAACATTTCCGGGAACGAACGGACGACGCCGTTTGACGCCTTGAATCCAGGCGTCCGGACGTTACCGAGGTTATTGCTCAAAATCTCTTGTTGGCGCTGGAGCGCGTTCATCGCGCCCGCCGCCGTATATAATCCGCGTAGCATGGTTCGTCTTCCTTTCATCGTTCAAAGTCTTCACTCTGTATATCGTACCAAATGAACGTTTCATTCACCGTTTTTTAAAAAAAACTAAAAAAACCACTTCGCCGTGAAGTGGTTTTGCATCAAGCGACAATCGGAAGTTCGACCATCATCGTCGTCCCGTTTCCAAGTTCCGAACGGACGCTGATCGTCCCGCCGTGCGATTCAATAATCTCTTTACAGATGGCGAGTCCGAGGCCGGTGCCTCCAATATTGCGACTCTGCTCGTTCTGGACACGGTAAAACTTATCAAATAGTCGTTCGGCATCTGCGGGTGCCACACCCATGCCTTCGTCTTCGATGGCGATCCGGATGACATCGTCCTCGCACGAGACGTTGACGGCGATATTTCCGCCGTCAGGTGAATACTTAATGGCGTTGTTCAAGATGTTTGAGAATACTTGGCGCAGTTGCGCCGGGTCTCCTGAGACGCGAAGCGTTTCATCACAATCGAAATGGAACGCATGCAACTCAGTCGAACCGGCATGAATCTCGAGAACGTCCGACAATAGTTCGAACAAACTCTCGACTTTAAAGTCTTGCTCCGCTTTACCGGCCTCCATCTTTTGAACATCAAGCAAGTTGCTGACGAGCCGCTCGAGCCGCGTCGTCTCACTGTGAATCATGCTCAAATAGCGTTTCCGCTTCTCTTCGTCGACGTGACGATGTTCAAGCAGTTCGGTAAAGCCGAGAATCGATGTGAGCGGCGTGCGAAGCTCATGAGACACCGTTGCGACGAGTTCCGTCTTCAAGCGGTCGACTTCAATCTCCTTCGTCACGTCCCGCGACACAAACATCACGCCGAAACGTTCGTCCTGCAGTTCAATCGGTTCGGCGTACATCCGTATGATACGTCTTCCCCCTTGCATCGAATACGTAAACGTCTCATCAAAAATTCCACAGTTCTTAGCCCGGTGCGTGAACCGATTGAGGCCGTCTTGATCATCAATTTGATCCATGAACGGTTCGTAAAACGCATCAATCGGATACAAGCTTTGACGGTCTCCAAATGGAAATGGTTGGTTATACAAATCGAACAACGCCTCATTGGCGAAGCGTCGATTCGTGTCCACTTCGACAAAGACGATGGCATCTCGCATCGTATGGAGAATCCGGGCCGTCTTCTCGCGTTCTTTCTCGAGTTCATCATGTTGGTGAATCAACGAGCTCGACATCTCCGTGAACGATTTCGACAGTTGACCGACCTCGTTTTGGAGCGGATCAATCGGGACGAGCGTCGCGTGCGGGTCGACTGCGAGCCGCTCACTGTTCGTGATGAGTGCCTCAAGCTGTTTCGTCAAACGAACGATATACGGTTGCAAACTGATGAACAGAATGAACAAGGCACCGAGTAGGATGAGCAACCATATCCACTGGGCTTTCGCAAGTTGTTCCGATAACTGCTCACGCAGTCCCGCCTCTTGAAAATCAAGGTCGGACCGATAGTCCGTGAACACCGATTCCATATCGACGATGCTCGCGCTCATATCGGCCGCACTATTTGAATTAAGTTTGAATCGCGTCTGATTCGATGATGCGTTGCTCGGCATGAGTTGGCCGACCGTTGCCATCTGTAAGAACGGCTCGTCGACCTCGCCGTTCGCTTTAGCAACGACGTAACGTTCCAGTCCGGGCATGACACGAGAAGTATAAATCGTGAACAATAGCCGCGCCTCTTCTGCGAACGTCGTCTCTTCGTTCGTCGCAGCGTTTTGTTCGAACCAGCTCGTCTGGTCGTCGATTCGGTCCTGGGCTCGTTTGACTTCAGCGAGTAACGCATCTTCTCCGAGCAAGACGTGCCCTCGCATCTCGTATTGCATCGACTGCCATGTCTCAAACAAATCGGTCGCCCGCGATCGTTGTTCACTGATGCGCTCAAGCTCGACTGTCGTTTCGCGGATCGCCTGTTGGGTATAAAAGTATGTGCCGAGTGACGTCAACGTGATTAAGGCAATCAATACGTAAAACACGGTGAGCACTTGGCGGCTAATTCGTTGTTCGATCCAGCGTTTCATATGTGGCCTTCTTTCATATCGGGGGATTGTCAGATTGGATAAGTCAGTATGTTCGGCTATTCAAAAAAGTCAGTTTCGTGTACGATAAGAAAACATTCGTCACGTTTATATGTGAACGATTAGTGTCAGTATATCGTTCGTTTCTCACAAGAAACTCACAAATCACGAAGGGAATATGCAGATGACCCCTAAATCGATTGGGCTGGTCGTGTTGATGATCTTCTTCGCGCTCGCAGGCGGCTACGCCTTGACGCGCGGACAGACGATCGACGACTCAGTCACTGTCACACAAGGAACGGCCGATTTGACCGATTCTCGTGTGACTGAACAACTCATGCGTCTCGACGGGACGTGGCGCTTTCAATCGAGCCTGCTCGAGCGAGTCGCCCGCGAGTCTTATCGACAAATCCCACATGTGACACCACATAAAATGGCAACCTATGAAGCTGACATTTCACTTCCAGCCGGTCAATACGCTTTGCGTGTACCGCGTAACCACCCACACGTCAACCTCCTCATTGATGGAGAAACTGTCTCACCGGTCTATGCATCGACAGATGAAGACCCTCGGCATGCCTATCTCGTTCTTTTGGATACGCGTACGCCGACGTTTCGTTTGACGATTCAAACGGCTGAGACAAATGAGCTCTCGACTGGTATTTCCGATAGTCTTCTCATCGGTCCAACGAGCAATATGATGACCTACCATAATCAATACTTCAGTTATGAGTTCGTGATCATCCTCATCTCGCTCCTCATTTTTTCATTCTACGCAATCGTTTGGCTGTTCCACCGCAAGGAATCCCTCTATTTATATGGGGCTGCGTTCTTTTTCCTCGTCAGTGTCTCGCTTATGACGAGTGATCAAATGATTGTATTCGAAATCGTCCCTATGATGTCTTACGTGTTCGCCCATAAGTTAAATTTGATGACGGCACTCCTAAGCGTCGCGATGTTAATCAACTTTGCGTTACGTCTCGAACGTGTCCCGTTTCGGCACTTTTTGAAATACGCATCCTACCCGCTCTATGCGTTCAGTCTGATCGCTTTGGTGCTGCCTGAAGATGCGCACGCGACCTTTGACCAATTCCCTTGGGTTTACGTCCTGTTCATCACGTTTTTCTGGACCGGGCTGAACATCAATTGGCTGTTCGAACGAAAAGACGACGGCTATCCGTTCGAGTTTCTCGTGTTCACGATTTCACTTATCATCGGCTATGTCGGACAGTTGATTAACGTTCTGATTGAGCATCCGAATCAAGAGCTGTATACGAGCGTCATGTCGCTCATTTACTTCTTGCTCATGTTCACCTTGCTCCCGATTCACTTGTCGACGGATAAGCGACAGAAACGAGAAGTGCAGACGTTCGCAAAACAGAGTGAGATTTCATTTTTCAACGCCCAAATCAAGCCGCACTTTCTATACAACACGTTTGGGAATGTGATTGCGCTTTGTTATACGGCGCCGACCGAGGCGGCACGTTTACTCAGTCATTTGAGCACGTACGTCCGTTTCATTTTCGAGAACGGACGCACCGAGACTGATATTTCACTCGGTCAAGAACTCGACGTCATCGATTCATATTTGATGATCGAGCAGACGCGCTTCAATGACGCGTTCACCATCACGAAAGATATCGACGAATCCGTCCTCAACGCCTCAATCCCACCGTTGTTATTGCAACCGCTCGTTGAGAACGCGGTCCAACACGGGTTGATGAAACAAACAGGTATCAAACGACTCATGCTATCAGTACAATCTTCAGATGACGCAATTGAGATCCGAATCGCCGACAACGGCATCGGGTTCAACCCGGCACCTCACTTAAGACGATCGAACGGAATTGGCATCCCGAACGTCAAGAATCGGATCGACTTCATACCAGGTGCCACGTTTAAATTAAATTCTGAACCAGGAGTCGGCACGCATGTGCATATCCGACTCCCAAAACGAGAGAGGATGAACGAGCAACATGCGCACGATCTTGATTGAAGATGAACACCATATTTTAAGGATGATGGAACGCCTCATCCAAGCCGAACCGAACTTGAAATGGATGGGGTCGTTCCAAGATCCGTTCCAAGCACTCGAATTTCTCGCAAATCAAGAAGTCGACCTCGTCTTTCTTGATATCGAGATGCCCCAAATGAACGGTCTCGATTTTGCCAAACACTTGCCTGAGACGACACAAGTCGTCTTCACGACGGCGCATAGCCAATACGCAATCGAGGCGTTCAACCTACAGGCGACGCACTATTTGCTCAAGCCGATTACCGAACAGATGATTCACAATCTCATCCCGCGCGTCTTGAAACGTTATACCGAGACATTTACCTCTGAGCGTCACCGGACGTGTACGATTCAATGTCTCGATCATTTCTCGGTCAAGACGCAAGACGGCGACCTCGTCAAATGGCCGACGCAAAAGACCGAGGAACTGTTCGCTTATTTGATTTTCCATCGCGATAAAGTCGTCAACAAGTGGTTGATCGCTGAGACGCTTTATCCCGACATCGATGAGCCGCAACGTGCACTCCATAACGTCTATAATCTTGTCTATCGGTTAAAGAAGACGCTCGCCGAGTACGATTTGAGCATCACCGTCCAGACGATCAACAACGGGTATTCGCTTCACTTGGACGACGCCTGTCTATGCGATTACCATGATTGGTTGGACGCGAAGCGCAAGCCATTCCCACAAACGGATTTGGCTGCCCGACTCTTTGTCGATAAAGACTATACGTGGCATTGAAAAAGAGCTTGTCGACCAACATCATCTTATCCGCTCATCCTTTCATCAAATACAAAAAACGAACCAACTCGCTGTTTGGCGAATCGGTTCGTTCACAACCCAAGCTTGTCCCTATCTATGGGACAAGCTCTTTTTAACGTCCGACGAAGCCCCCGTCGACATGAAGATGTTGTCCGTTGACCCACGCCCCGTCCGGCCCCATGAGAAAAGCGACGTAGCGGGCCGTGTCCTCAGGTGTGCCGACGCGTCCATGTGGGAATACCGGTATGAGTTGCTCACGGAGCGCGTCATCAATCCAACCCGTATCGGTCGGTCCTGGGTCGAGCGCATTCACGGAAATCCCGTACTGTCCTGCTCCATTGGCCAGTGCTGGCGTGATAGCAATCAACATACCTTTCGTGGCGATATAGGCCAAATTGGATGCATCCGCTCCCCCGGATACCATAAACAGAATGCGTCCGTCCGTATGCCCGGCCTGTTTATATCGTTCGATGAAGGCGAACGTCAGACCGAGCGTCCCTTCGTTATTGACGAGATAATGACGACGTAGCGTCTCCATCGTGAACGTATCGACGCTCACATGTCGCTCATACGTCGCATTGTTGATCAAACGGCTCGGAGTCCCAAGCACAGCCTCGACGCGATTGAGCAGCCCTTCTACGTCTCCAGACGCTAAATCGTACGCTTCATGTGCGACGCGGGCTCCTGATGCCCGTAACTCGTCGACGAAACCGTCAATGAAGTCTGGTTCGGCCCCGACGCCTTCCGTCCCATCAAACGGGCTCCAATGCGTCACATACAAGTCATGCCCTGCTGCAGCGAGTTTTCTGGCGACGGCTGCTCCGATACCTTGCGTCCGGCTAACACCGGTGATGAGTGTAATGGGTCGTGTCATTCAATGATCCCCTTTTCTACCTGATTTAGTGAGGAAGTATGGGCCCCAGTCCGCTTCATGCGGAACAACAAACGTCCATGTATAGGCTGGGTCGACGATATACACATCCGCATAATCCCCTCGCGGTCAGCCGATCGATCAATGGATTCATCTGCATCCCTCCCTTCTTCAGTCTATCCAATTCCAGGAAATCCGAACAGTTTTGGACACAAAAAAGGCAGGACGCCCGCAGACGCCATACCTTTAGATGATATTACTTCAACCGATCCAAGTGCTCGAGCATGATGCCCGTGCCGTGCGCGACGCTGAGCGTCGGCTCTTCGGCGATCATGACCGGCAACCCGACACGCTCGGCCACGAGCTGATCGATGCCGTGGAGGAGCGAGCCGCCGCCTGTCATGATGATGCCGCGGTCGATAATGTCGGCCGCGAGTTCCGGAGGCGTTTGCTCAAGAACGCGTTTCGTCGCTTCGACGATTTCGTTCGCCGATTCGGCCATCGCTTCACGGAGTTCTTCCGACGTGATCGTTACCGTACGTGGAAGCCCACGCACCATGTCGCGACCGCGGATATCCATCGTCTCGTTGCGGCCGCCCGGGAAGACCGTCGCAATCTCTTTCTTGATTTGCTCGGCTGTCCGCTCACCGATGACGAGCTTATGCTTGTCCTTGATGGCGCGGAGGATATCCGTATCGAAACGGTCTCCAGCGATTTTAATCGTTTCGCCGCAGACGATATCGCCCATCGAAAGGATGGCAACGTCTGTCGTCCCACCACCGATGTCGACGATCATATGTCCGACCGGCTTCCAGATATCCATACCCGAACCGACCGCTGCTGCCTTCGGCTCTAAGGCGAGGAAGACTTCTTTCGCACCGGCCTTCTCAGCCGCCTCACGGATCGCTTTTGCTTCGACCGGTGTCACGTTCGCCGGTGTACAGATCAGCATACGAATCCCGCCAAAGAAACCGCGGACTTGGATTTTCTCGACGAAATGACGAAGCATCTCTTCGGTTGTCGCGAAGTCAGCGATGACCCCATCACGCAGTGGACGGATGGCGACGATGTCGCCTGGCGTACGGCCGACCATCTCATACGCTTCCGTCCCGACAGCGAGCACTTTCCCTGTCGAACGCTTGATGGCAACGACGGATGGCTCATCGAGGACGATGCCTCGACCTTTGACGTGGATGACGACGTTTGCTGTTCCTAAATCAATCCCGATATCTTTTGAAAACATGGTGTGTAGGTTCCTCCGTTCGTTACTTCATTGAAAAGAGCGAGAAGAGTCTCTCCTCGCTCCTATGAGTCTATAAATTAGTTCTTGACCATTTCTTCGGCAACTTCAACGTTTCCTTGAATCCGTTCGATGTCAGCGCCGAGTGCTTGAAGCTTCTTGTGGAAGTCGACGTAGCCACGGTCGATGTGATAGAGATCGCCGACGCGTGTCTCTTCGTCCGCGATGAGTCCAGCGAGGACGAGCGCGGCACCGGCACGAAGATCGGTCGAGACGACTTCAGCACCTTGGAGGCGAACGCCGCCTTTGATGATCGCTGAACGTCCTTCGATTTTAATGTCTGCATTCATACGGCGGAATTCTTCCACGTGCATGAAGCGGTTCTCGAACACGGTTTCCGTGATGACTGATGTGCCGCCTGCTTTCAAGACGAGCGCCATCATTTGTGCTTGGATGTCAGTCGGGAAACCAGGGTGTGGCATCGTCTTCACGTCGACCGGTTTCAATACGTCCGGTGCGATGACGCGCATCCCTTCTGATGTATCCTCGAACTTGACGCCCATTTCTTCCATCTTCGAGATGAGCGGACGAAGGTGCTCGCGCTCAGCACCGATGACTTCGATGTCGCCGCCTGTAATGGCTCCAGCAACGAGGAACGTACCCGCTTCGATGCGGTCAGGGATGATGGAATGCTCAGCTCCGTGAAGTTTATCCACGCCTTCGATTCGAATCGTTTCTGTGCCGGCACCACGGACGTGTGCGCCCATACCGTTCAAGAAGTTGGCAAGGTCGACGATTTCTGGTTCTTTGGCGACGTTTTCGATGACAGTCGTCCCTTCAGCGAGGACTGCCGCCATCATGATGTTTTCTGTCGCGCCCACAGATGGGAAGTCCAAGTAAATCTTCGCACCTTTCAAACGACCGTCGACTGAAGCTTCGACGAAACCGTTGCCGATGACCGTCTTCGCGCCCATAGCCTCGAATCCTTTTAAGTGGAGGTCAATCGGACGTGACCCGATTGAGCATCCGCCTGGCATCGCAACACGCGCATGTCCAAGACGAGCAAGGAGAGGACCCATGACAAGGATCGACGCACGCATCTTGCGGACGTACTCAAGCGGCGCCTCGTCTTTGATTGTGCCCGACGCATCGACAGTGACTTCGTTATTTGCTTCGTCAAACGCAACCTCTGCACCGAGGTGACGAAGAACTTTGTTAATCGTGTACACGTCAGCGAGGCGTGGTACGTTTTGAAGTACCGACTTTCCTTCGCTTGCTAAAAGAGTGGCAACCAATGTTTTGAGTACGGCGTTTTTAGCTCCTTCAACACGCACAGTACCTGACAATTTACGTCCTCCACGGACTACAATCAAATCCTTCATATCTCTCTTTGTCCTCCAACTTCGTTGTTTTTTTGTTTTATACGTCGATATCCGTCACCGGATGTGGTTATGTCGATTACTAGGATGGTTTGTAAAACGTGACGCTTCACCAGAGAGAATAAAATTAATAATAGCACTCATAAAATTCTGATGAAAATTCGTCATGTCAGACGAATTTATCCTACACGATAAACATATAGGAAACGTTACAGCAGGATTACAGTTTAGTAATCATTCTCCCGCCTACTGTAATGGTGCGAGCGCCTGGGCCAATCGGATATACTCCAAAAAGAACTGGGCGATTAGTGAACCGAAGACGACGGCCACGAGGACGCGCAAGACAGCTGCTTGCGGACTCCTCACTTGATTGAGCACGCGGTCCCATTTGACCGGCATGAGTGCCCACCAAGCGACGTAAATCGCAACGACGTAAATGACGAGCGATAACACGGTGTTCAGCATCGACGATTCCCCTCTTTTCAAAAATTCGTACCATTTTTAATCATAGCATGTCGCGTCAGAGAAAAAAAGACTTAGCATTGAAGTGAGTGGTGGAATGGGTTCATCCGATCAACTCGCTTTCTCTCCATAAACCGCATACAAAAAAAGGAACGTCAACCGGCGCATGGCCTTAGTACAGTAATTGACGTCCCTTCAACATTTCAAACATTATTCATTTCACCATCATACGTTTGACTCCATCGAATCGCCTCGACATAGTAAGATGACAAGTCCGGCGCGGCCTCCTCGACAGGCACCGTCAACTGCTCGTAAGCGAGAACCATCTCGAGCAAGCCACGCAACTCGTTGCCTTCTCCGAGTAACGCTGCTTTGACGACCGGTTCGACCGGAAGCTCCGAGACGAGCGACTGCATCTCTTCGTCTAAAATGACGTCAAGCGACGAGAAAATTCCGGTGATGAACGCATCGAACGCTGTCATGCGCGGCAATGTCTCGGCAGCAATCAGTTCCATCATCTTGCCGCGGATGACGCTCTGTTTGATCAACTCTTTTGATTCGGACGTCTGCAGTTCACGAAGCAGCATCAAATACGACCAGCGCCGCATCTCATCAAGACCGATTCGGGCGACGGCTTGCTCGATTGATTGAATCGTATGTCGCCCTTTTTGATAAACCGTATTGACCGAGCGCAGCATCTTATAAGATAAGTCGACGCTCCGTTCGATTTGACTGGCGATGCGGCGGAAGTTCGGTTCCGGTGCATCGAGCTCTTTCAATACTTCGACGAGCGTGTGTCGGAGCGGATGAACCTCGGCACCGTGGACGACCGTCGGCCGGCTGAAGAAATAACCTTGGAACATGTGATAGCCGAGGTTCTTGGCGATTTCATATTCGAACGGTGTCTCAATCTTCTCCGCTAAAAATTCGACGCGATGCCCGAGCGCATCGATTAACCGCTTCTGTTGGTCAATCGGTGTCGCTTGATAATCGATTTTGATGATATCAGCGAGTCCAATCAGCGGTCGATACTTCTCCTCGAACACGAAGTCATCCAAGGCGATCGTATACCCCTTCCGGCGCAACGAACGCAACGCCGCCAAGACTTTTTCCGTCGGCTCGACGTGTTCGAGTACTTCGATGACAAGTGTCTGTCGCGGCAACAAGGCTGGCACTTCGCTCTCAATCAAATTTTGTGGAAAATTGATGAACGCCCGCGTACCTTCCGTCAACTCCCGAAAGTTAAAGACGAGATAGGCGTTGTGAATCACGTCGGCAGTCGCAAGGGCGTCGTCGACATGTTCAAATATATTTTTCTCGCTGCGGCGATACAACAGTTCATAGCCACAGACACGTAATTTTTGGTCAAAGATCGGTTGGCGTGCCACATAAACTTTCATTCCCTTTAGCTCCTTTACCGTAGTTCCCTTCTATATTATCGGATAAGCATGGCCTATCTTCCACTATTTGGTCGTAAAACTTTTGATACTTTGGACCTATATATAGAAGGAACGTGATTCATTCGATGCATAAACAAAAACATCTCTCCTGCGGCTACAGGAGAGATGTCGGTTATTCTTTAATATCGCGAATGCTCAAGCGGTTGATCGCTTTTTTGAGCGCGAGCTCCGCACGGCGGAATTCGAGATCCGAGAGCTTCGTGTCTTGAAGACGACGCTCGGCACGAACTTTCGCCGCAGAAGCACGGTCGTAGTCGATTTTATCCGCCATTTCGGCTGTTTCAGCTAAGATCGTCACCGTGTCGGGACGAACTTCCATGAAACCGCCGCTGAGTGCGATCAGCGTGCGTCCACCATCTTCGTGGCGCAGTTTGAGAACTGAGATATCGAGCGGTGTCACCATCGGGATGTGTTTCGGTAAGATACCGAGTTCACCAGTCACCGATTTTGCGACGACCATCCGTGCCTCGCCCTCATAGGCTGCACCATCCGGGGTGACGACGTTGACGTGAAGAGTATTCATCGTCTAGTTTCCCCCTTCCGTGTAGGTCTTAGACCAACGTCTTCGCTTTTTCGATGACGTCTTCGATTGGACCAACGAGACGGAATGCATCTTCTGGAAGATCATCGTGTTTACCATCGAGGATCTCTTTGAAGCCGCGAACTGTCTCTTTAACTGGTACGTACGAACCTTTTTGGCCTGTGAACTGCTCAGCCACGTGGAAGTTTTGTGACAAGAAGAATTGAATACGACGAGCACGGTGAACCGTAAGCTTATCGTCTTCAGACAACTCGTCCATACCGAGGATTGCGATGATATCTTGAAGTTCTTTGTAACGCTGAAGCGTTTGCTGCACGTTACGGGCTACTTCGTAGTGCTCTGGTCCGACGATGTCAGGCGAGAGGGCACGTGAAGTCGATGCGAGCGGGTCAACGGCTGGGTAAATCCCCATCTCCGAAAGACGACGCTCCAAGTTAGTCGTTGCATCAAGGTGAGCGAACGTTGTCGCTGGAGCCGGGTCAGTATAGTCATCGGCTGGTACGTATACGGCTTGGATCGATGTAACCGATCCTTTCGCTGTCGACGTGATCCGCTCTTGAAGCATACCCATTTCCGTTGCGAGTGTTGGCTGGTAACCTACGGCAGATGGCATCCGACCGAGAAGGGCCGAAACTTCCGAACCTGCCTGTGTGAAACGGAAGATGTTATCGACGAAGAGAAGAACGTCTTGTCCTTGCTCATCGCGGAAGTATTCAGCCATTGTAAGACCCGTCAAGGCTACGCGAAGACGCGCGCCCGGTGGTTCGTTCATCTGACCGAAGACCATCGCCGTTTGCTTGATAACGCCTGAGTCCGTCATCTCGTGGAACAAGTCATTTCCTTCACGCGTACGCTCACCGACTCCTGCGAATACAGAAATCCCGCTGTGCTCTTGCGCGATGTTGTTGATGAGTTCCTGGATGAGAACGGTTTTCCCTACACCGGCACCACCGAAGAGGCCGATTTTACCACCTTTGATGTATGGTGCGAGAAGATCGACGACTTTGATTCCTGTTTCCAAGATTTCAACTTTTGTCGACAACTCATCGAACGTCGGTGCGAGACGGTGAATCGGTGACCGACGGACAGTCGGTGACACTTCTTTATCGTCAATCGGGTTACCGAGTACGTTGAAGACACGACCGAGCGTCTCTTCTCCGACCGGTACTGAAATCGGTGAACCTAAGTCAAGTACTTCCATGCCGCGGCGAACGCCGTCCGTTGAGTCCATCGCAATCGTACGGACCGTGTCATCCCCAAGGTGAATCGCCACCTCGAGCGTCAAGTCGACACTGACATCTTGCGCCGATTCAGCCACGTGCGTGACTTTAAGGGCGTTGTAGATGTTCGGTAAGTGGTTGTCGAACTTAACGTCGATAACTGGGCCCATGACTGCGACTACGCGGCCTTTCATGCCGTATTCGTTCATCGTGTTAGCCTCCTACAATCTAGAGGGCGTGCGCTTATTCAAGCGCAGCCGCACCTCCGACAATCTCTGTGATTTCTTGTGTGATCGCCGCTTGACGCGCGCGGTTGAACTTGAGCTTGAGTCCACGGATGAGTTCATCCGCGTTGTCTGTCGCGTTCGACATCGCCGTCATCCGAGCCGCGTGCTCCGATACTTTCGCATCGAGGAGCGCGCCATAGATGAGTCCTTCCGCGTAACGCGGGAGGAGCGCTGCTAAGATCGTTTCTTCTTCTGGTTCGTATTCATACATCACATTAGATGCGGTCTGTTCGATATTCCCAAGCGGAAGCAATCGATCGATCTTCACTTCTTGGCTGATGACAGAGATGAATGAGTTGTAGCAGAGCTTCAATTCATCAATCTCGCCTTCACTGAACGCGCCGACCGTCTGTTTGACGATCTCTGCGACTTCAACGAATGATGGCTGGTCGTTCAAGCCTGTCATGGCACTGTACACCGGAATGTTACGAGCCTTGAAGAACTGAACGCCGACCTTCCCGATCACGTACAGACGGTATTCGTCTGTTGAACCGTGTTTGGCTTTCAACTCGCGATACACGTCACGAAGGACGCTGGCGTTGTATCCACCAGCAAGTCCGCGGTCTGACGTGATGACGATATAGCCGGTCCGTTTGACGGGACGGACTTGAAGCATCGGGTGTGTTGCGCCTGAAGTACCGCCAGCAATCGACGAGATGACTTCCTGCAACTTGGTCATGTACGGCTTGAAGTTGGCGTTGCTCCCTTGAGCGCGGTTCAATTTCGAGGCCGACACCATGTTCATCGCTTTCGTGATTTGCTTCGTGCTTTGGGTCGAGGTGATCCGCATCTGGATCTCACGTAATGATGCCATTTCGATTCACCACCTTAATAGACGCTCGTCACCGGATTAAACCGATGGCGAGAACGTCTTTTTGAATTCCGTAAGTGCATCGACCATCGCCTCGTCAGCAGGAAGGTTTCCTGTTTGACGGATTTCACGGCAGAGGTCCGCACGGTTTTGGTCGAGCCATGCGTTCATTTCTGTTTCGAAACGACGGATGTCTTCGACTGGGACGTCATCGAGATGACCTTTCGTGAGAGCGTAGATGATGATGACTTGCTTGTCGACCGAGAGCGGTGCGTTCAAGTCTTGTTTCAAGACTTCAACCGTACGTTGTCCACGGTTGAGTTTCGCTTGTGTCGCTTTGTCGAGGTCCGACCCGAACTGGGCGAACGCTTCGAGCTCACGGTATGACGCGAGGTCAAGACGGAGCGTACCGGCAACTTTCTTCATCGCTTTCACTTGAGCCGAACCACCTACACGCGATACCGAGAGACCGGCGTTGATCGCTGGACGTACCCCTGAGAAGAAGAGGTCCGACTGAAGGAAGATTTGACCGTCTGTGATCGAGATTACGTTCGTCGGGATGTAAGCCGAGATATCCGACGCTTGTGTCTCGATGAACGGAAGGGCTGTCAATGAACCGCCGCCGAGTTCGTCGTTCAACTTCGCCGCACGCTCAAGAAGGCGTGAGTGGAGGTAGAAGACATCCCCTGGGTAGGCTTCGCGGCCTGGAGGACGACGGAGAAGAAGCGAGAGCTCACGGTAAGCTGCCGCTTGTTTCGAGAGGTCATCATACACGACGAGGACGTGTTGTCCGCGGTCCATGAAGTACTCACCCATCGATACCCCAGCGAATGGTGCGAGGTAAAGAAGTGGGGCAGGCTGTGAAGCCGATGCCGAAACAACGATCGTGTAATCGAGGGCGCCGTTTTGACGGAGCGTCTCAACTACGCCACGGACAGTCGATTCTTTCTGACCGATTGCGACGTAGATACAGATCATGTTTTCTTCTTTTTGGTTGATGATCGCATCGATTGCGATCGAAGTCTTACCAGTTTGACGGTCACCGATGATGAGCTCACGCTGACCGCGACCGATTGGTACGAGGGCGTCAATCGCCTTAATTCCAGTTTGGAGCGGTTCGTGAACTGACTTACGGGCCATAACGCCGTAAGCTTTACGCTCGATCGGGTTGTATGTGTCCGTCACGATCGGTCCGAGACCGTCGATTGGTTGTCCGAGCGGGTTGACGACGCGTCCGAGGAGCGCTTCACCGACTGGAACTTCCATGATGCGACCCGTACGTTTTACTGAGTCACCTTCTTTGATGCCTTTGTAGTCGCCAAGGATGATAATCCCGACGTTACCTTCTTCTAAGTTTTGCGCCAAGCCCATTACGCCGTTAGAGAACTCTACGAGTTCCCCCGCCATAACGTTATCGAGTCCGTATGCACGAGCGATACCGTCACCTACTTGAATGACTGTACCTGTCTCACTGACTTCGATTTCAGAACCGTACGAAGCGATCCGCTCTTTTAGCAGGGCGCTGATTTCTTCAGCTTTGATCGTCATTGAATTCACCCCTATTTCTTACGCATTCAACAATTCACGCTCGAGGCGTGTTAGTTTGTTTTCGATTGTGTCATCATACGTCGTGTAGCCGATCTGGACACGGAGTCCACCGATGACGTCTTCATCGACGACGTTCTTCAATTGAAGCGTCTTGTTCATCTTCTGACCGAAGACGAGTTCGACTTCTTTCAACTCTGTTGCCGACAACGGGTAAGCACTCGTGACGAACCCTTCGGCGATGCCACGGTAGTCGTTGATGTAATCTAGGACGTAGCGCGACAAGCCGCGAACTTCGCTCGCACGGTCGTTTTCGACCATGACGAGAAGTGTGTTGAGCACGATATCTGTCATGTCACCAAAGCTATGTGTTAAAAGCTGTGCAAGCTCGCTGTCACTGATCGCCGGATTCGTTAAGAGGTCCGTGAGTTCAGGAGTCGCGTGGAGCACTTCATCGAGCAGACGCACTTCCGCTTCGACTTGGTCGAGCGTGCCTTGTTCCCGCGCTAAGTCGAAGAGCGCTTTGGCATAGCGTTTTGCTAACGATGTGTTCATCAGTTAGCACCTTTCGCTTTAGACAGGAAGTCTGAAACGAGGGCACGTTGTTTCGCTTCGTCGCCTTTGAGGTCTGACTGAAGGACGTGGCGTGCGGCCGAGAGCGCCTGTGTGACAACTTCGGTCTGGAGCGATTGTTTCGCGAGCTCACGCTCACGTTCGATCGCTTTACCCGCCTCGATCTTGATTTGTTCGGCTTCCAAACGCGCCTGCTCCACCAAGCGTGCTTGTTCCGCTTCTGCTTGACGACGGCTTGAATCAAGCATTTCTTTCGATTCTGTACGTGCGGCGCTGAGCGCGTCACGTTGTTCGACTACATATGTTTCCGCATCTTTGCGGCTCTTTTCAGCGAGTTCAATTTCGTTCGCTACATACTCTTCACGCTGTCTCATCATTCCAAGGAGTGGTCCCCAAGCAAATTTCTTCAACAGGGCCAAGAGTACGAGGAATGTGAAAAGTGTAAAGATCATATCCAGGATGCGGAGGCCTTCGCCGCCAGCACCAGCTGCAATCATCATCGTATCCATGCATACCCTCCTCTTGACTAAATAAGTGAGGGAGACACGCTCCCTCTTACGTTGTTCTCGTTAACTCGTAATCAAGAGTTGAGGAGAAGGAAACCGACAGCCACACCGATGATCGGGAGGGCTTCAACCAAACCGATACCGATGAACATTGTTTGACGAAGTTCGTTTTTGAGTTCTGGCTGACGTGCTTGTCCTTGTACTGTTCCGTATACGATGAGACCGTTACCGATACCAGCCGCGAGTGCTCCAAGACCGATAACGAGTGCTGTTGCGAGAAGATTCATTTGTTCCATTGTGTATATTCCTCCTAAAAGTTAAGTAAATAGTTTTTTTGTTCAACGCTTTGGCGAGACCTGTCCGAATTAATGCTCGGCAGAAGCTTTATGCCCGATGTACACCATTGCAAGCGTCAGGAAAATGTAGGATTGGATAACCCCGATAAAGATTGAGAAACCTTGCCATAAAATCATTGGGAGAATTGCGAACACAGCACCGAGCGGGTTAAGTGCCCCTTCTGCGGTAATTGCGAGTCCCAAGATGATGGTAATCATGATTTCACCGGCAAAGATGTTACCGTAAAGACGCAGACCGAGCGTCAAGGTGTTCGCGAACTCCTCGATGAGCTTGATCGGCAATAAGAACCAGACCGGCTTCACGAATTCCGCCGAGTAGTGCTTCAAACCGTGTAGCTTCACGCCGTAATAGTGCGACATTGCAACGACGAGTGTCGACAATGCCAACGTGACGTAAGGATCGGCCGTCGGTGAGTTGAACCATAGATAGTGACCAGAAATGACGTTAAACGGTAGACCCATCAAGTTCGAGAAGAGAATGAACAAAATCAACGTCATTCCAAACCCGATGAAACGGCCACCTGTCTTCCAGTCCATCGCACTCGAGATAATCCCGCGTGTGAATTCTGCGAAGAATTCCATTAAGTTCTGCTTACCCGTCGGCTTCATAGCCAAGCGTCGCGTTCCCCAAACGGCAAACGTAAATACGAGTAGTGATGCGATCAGCACCGTAATGACGTTCGTCCAGCTCCCATATAACGTATAATCTCCGAGTTGTAGAGAATATGTGGGAAACTCATGACCCATTAGTATTCACCTCTTTTCCTGCTGAGCTGGGCAAGTGTGAACTCGCCAAATTGTATGATGTGGCCGGCGATTAGACCAGTTACCACCGCGATCAGCGATACTCGATCCTCATAAAAGAGACCGACTATCACGGCTAGTGCACCGACTGCCATCCTTGAAACAGTCCCGTGCGACTTTGGGCGTCGTCCATGTTCGATGACGTCAAACATGCGAATGACGCTTCGATTCTGCATATGTAGAATGATCAGACTGGCGACCCCACCTAGGAACAAACCGAGAAATACCGGTTTGTACATAGGGACGATGAGCGCTCCGATGAGGAGAATGGCGAACCATCCGATAAACCACTTCGTATAGCGTTTCATCAACTGCTGTTGTGCTTTTCTGTCTGCTTGCACTTGTTGTAGTTCCGTTTGTTCTAGCTTCATTCGTCCTCTCCTGTCAGTAAACTTCGAAGGGTGAGAACAAGCGCCGTGATCCCGAAAGCCATTCCGAGAAGCACCGACACATTCCAACCAAACGTGCCCCAAAATTCACGTCTCGCCCCGTATTGGCCAACGAGATAACCGATGACGATCGGTCCAGCGAGCGCGGTCGAAATTTGAGAGGCGAGCGAGGCGTAGGATAGGTAACGATTGTCTTTTTTCGTCATCCAAATCCCCCTTTCGAGCTGCCGAGCTTTCCGTCTTCTCCATCGAATTCACACTCGCGTGACCATCAAAAGTCACACAAGTTCAGAGTACTGGAAATGGCATAAGAAGTCAATGGATTTCACAATTATAAAAGCGCTTTAAATCAAGGTGTATCAAGGCTTTTACGCAGTTCACAAACTAAATTAAAATCATTAAATTTTAAAAAAGTATGAAGAAACCGTGAAATAAAAATGTTGACTTTATAACATTTCACATTGCGAATCAGATGAAGAATAGTTCAGTTATACCTCCACGTTTTGGAAAACACAATGACAAACGGCTTACGTTCACAAAAGGTTTTGAAACGAACGTTGACCCGATTTTGAAATCGTTTACATCGTCCTGTATCAGTATACCGATTATCTTTTTGTCATGTCGAGGGGTTCTGATGAATTTGTAGTGATGAATATCACAGGGCGATTTCGCCCGCCTACTCGTCTGGAAATCCCTTCCCATCAAGCCGAAATGGGTGGACAATACCAGTTCGAATGGCTACGATTACGATGTAAGCGCTATCTAAAAATGTGTCGATTTTGTGACTTTCGAAACCGACGCCCGCATCATGAGAATGTTGATGCGTGTGAGGAGGAACTACCATGGACTGGATGAATCAATTACGTGAGGAAATCGGTGCCGATGTCGTCTTCACGGATCCGACGACCCGACTCGCCTATTCGTTTGACGCGACACCAAACTATCAAGCGATGCCAGACGCCATTGTCGCCCCCCGCTCGACCGAACATGTACAGGCCGTGTTGCGGCTGTGCCACGAACACCGGGTCCCGATCGTCCCCCGTGGCTCGGCGACGAATCTCGCCGGCGGCACGACGCCGCTCTCGGGTGGTGTCGTCATGGACTTCCGACATATGGACCGCATCAGCGAGATTGACGAGAAGAATTTGACGGTGACGGTCGAACCGGGATGCATCACCGCCCACCTAGCGGAAGCCGTCGAGGCGAAAGGCCTGTTCTATCCACCGGACCCGAGCTCGATGAAAATCTCGACAATCGGCGGCAACATTAGCGAGAATTCGGGCGGGTTGCGCGGATTGAAGTACGGCGTGACGGCCGATTACGTGCTCGCGCTCGAAGCGGTGCTCCCGAACGGCGACGTGCTCCATACGGGCGGAAAGCTCGCCAAGGACGTGGCCGGGTACGATTTGACGCGTCTCCTCGTCGGCTCGGAAGGAACGCTCGCCGTCATCACACAAGCGACGCTCAAGCTCATCCCACTCCCTGAGACGAAACAGACGATGCTCGCTTATTTCGAGGACTTGGACAGCGCGGCCCGAACGGTGAGCCGCATCATCGAGAACCGGATTATTCCGGCGACGCTCGAGTTCATGGACAAGAAGACGATCGAGGTCGTCGAGGCGTATGCGAACATCGGATTGCCTACTGACGTCGGCGCTCTCCTTCTATTAGAACAGGACGGCCCGCGTGACGTCGTCCGGCACGACATCGAGGCGATGCATGCCGTCTGTTTAGAAGAAGGCGCCTTATCGGTCGAAGTGGCCCGGGACGAGGCACATGCCGAAACGCTCCGATATGCGCGTCGCATCGCCTTGTCCGCCCTCGCCCGCCTCAGCCCGACGACGATTTTAGAGGATGCGACCGTGCCACGGAGCGAGATCGCTGAGATGGTCCGACGCATCGAAGCGATCGGCCGGGCGTACGACATTCAAATCGCCACGTTCGGCCACGCCGGGGACGGCAACCTGCATCCGACGGTCTCGACCGATGCCCGAAATCATGAGGAGATGGAACGTGTCGAGGCGGCGTTCGCCGATATTTTCGCTGCCGCGCTCGACCTCGGCGGGACGATCACCGGCGAGCATGGGGTCGGGGCAATGAAAGCCCCCTATCTCGAATGGAAGCTCGGACCGGCCGGGATTGACGTCATGAAAGGCATCAAGCTCGCCTTCGACCCGCACGGCATCATGAACCCGCAGAAGATGTTCGCCAAAGCGGCGAAAAAACGTATCGTCCAAGGAGGCACATCATGAAGCAGTCGCCCGAACTCGCTACCCGCATGACCGAAAAGCTCGACTATGAAGAGATGCTCGGTTGCATGCGCTGCGGCTTTTGCCTGCCGACGTGCCCGACGTATATCCGCTCGAAAGACGAGTCCGCCTCCCCGCGCGGCCGCATCGCCATCATGAAAGGGGTCGTCGATGGTTTGATCGAACCGGACGAAGGCGTCGAGAAGACGCTCAACGAATGTCTGGGCTGTCTCGCCTGCGAGCCGGCATGCCCGGCCGGGGTGCGCTATAGCGTCTTGCTCGAGGACGCCCGGGCCGCCATCACCGATCACAAACGCGCGACCGGGCAGATGCCGGTCCGCGAACGAATCGTCCGGAAAGTCGTCTTTGACGGACTGTTCTTGAACAAAGCAAAGATGGAGACGGCGACGGGCTTCCTTCGCTTTTATCAACAGTCCGGCGTCCAGACGCTCACCCATAAACTCCGCATCCTCGACTGGTTCCCGGACCAGCTTCAAAAGATGGAGACGATTTTACCGACGGTCCCGCCGAAGACGGAGCGAAGACGTCGTCCCGAGCGGATTCGAGCGACGGGTTCACCGACGGCCCGGGTCGCCTTCTTCAGCGGTTGCTTGATGGATACGATGTTTTATGAGACGAACGCGAACACGATCAAACTGCTCCAAGCGGCAGGTTGCGACATCGTCATCCCGAACACGCAGCAATGTTGTGGGGCGTTGCACGGCCATGCCGGCGAACAGACGGGCGCCGTCACGCTCGCCAAGCAGAATATTGCCGCGTTCGAGGCCGAGGACGTCGACTACATCATCACGAACGCAGGCGGTTGCGGGGCGTTCCTCATCGGTTATGACCATCTGTTGAAGCACGACCCGGAATGGGCCGAACGCGCGGAACGGTTCACGGCCAAGATTAAAGACTTCGCCTCGATTTTGCTTGAGGTCGGCTTCCTCGACCGCGTACCGCTCACGCTTCCGGAGCAAGTCATTACGTACCAAGACTCGTGCCACCTGCGCAACGTCCAAAAAGGCGCGCTCGCTCCGCGGGTATTGCTCCAGGCAATCAAGGGGTCCGTCTATATCGAACAGCAACACGCCGACCACTGTTGCGGCTCGGCCGGCGTCTACAATCTGTTGCAACCCGTCATCGCCAACGACATCCTCGAGATGAAGATGGGACATGTCAACGCCACGGCGGCACAAACAATCGTGACATCGAACCCGGGCTGTCACATGCAGATGCAACTTGGAATTCAAGAACATGGGACCGACTCGATGCGCGCCGTCCACTTGGCGGACCTGCTCGTCGAAGCGATGCCATCCTAACTACAATCAAGAGGAACGGCTCGCTTATCCGAGGGGGCCGTTTCTCTTTTTCTGTTGTCCTATTATAAAAAACAGAAGTAGTAATCCCCGCTTTATTCAACGTTTAAACGCTTTTTTCAAAAATAATGTTTACAATCCTTCGACAACGGGCATATAAGGTTATGTGAAAATAATTACTGAAAAGGGTGAATGCATGATTGAATTTAAACAAGTGCAAAAAACATTCAAGAACACGACCGTCTTGAAAGAGATGAACCTCACCATCAACAAAGGTGAACTCGTCGTCTTTATCGGCCCATCCGGCTGTGGAAAGACAACATCACTCAAAATGATTAACCGTTTAATCGAGCCGACCGAAGGCACGATCATCGTCAACGGACAAGACACACGCAAAATGGATCCGATCGAACTGCGGCGCCAGATGGGGTACGTCATTCAACAGACCGGCCTCTTTCCGCATATGACGATTCGCGAAAACATCCAATTGATTGCGAGTCTCGAAGGACACGCCGAACAAGACATGGACGCACGCACCGAACACCTGCTCCGCATGGTCGGTCTCGACCCGGATCAGTTCATCGATCGCTATCCGAGCGAATTGAGCGGCGGGCAGCAACAACGTATCGGCTTCGCCCGAGCCCTCATGAACGATCCGGAAGTCATTTTAATGGATGAACCGTTCAGTGCCCTCGACCCCGTCACGCGAAATGACCTCCAAGAAGAGCTGTTCAATCTTCAAGAAGAAGTGAAAAAGACGATTGTGTTCGTCACCCATGATATGGATGAGGCGATCAAGCTGGCCGATCGCATTTGTATCATGCGCGATGGAGAAATCGTCCAGTTCGATACTCCGGAACAAATTCTCCGGAACCCGAAAGACGAATACGTCGAGTCATTCATCGGGAAGAATCGAATTTGGAACAGTCCTGAATACATCAAGGCGAAAGACATCATGATCACCGATCCAGTATCGATCAGCGGGAAACGGACCGTGCTTCAAGCGATCGAGATCATGCGTTCACGCAAAGTCGACAGCCTGTTGATTACGGACCGTGATCGCGTCCTCCAAGGGCTTATCAAATTGAAGGACGTTCACAGCATCCAAGACAAAACGAAGCGGCTCGAGGAAGTCATGAACACGAACTATGCCTTCGTCTCGGTCGAGGACTCACTCCTCGACATTTTAGACGTCATGAACACGAGCGACCAAGGGTACCTTCCTGTTGTCGACGGTTCGATGCTTCACGGCTTGATTACACGTAGCAGCTTGCTTTCCGTCCTCAGTGAGCAATTCATGCAAGAGGAGGAAACGCTATGAACGCCATTCAATCATTTTTCGATTACTTCACGAACAACACCGACCAAATTGGGACGCTCTTGCTCGAACACTTACAACTGACGGTCTTCGCCGTCTCGCTCGCGGTCTTACTCGGGGTACCGCTCGGGATTCTCATCTTACGGGTCCCGCGTCTCGCCAAGCCGATTCTCGGTCTGACGAGCGTCGTCCAAGCCGTACCGAGTTTAGCGCTTCTCGGGTTTTTGATTCCATTCATCGGGATCGGATCGACTCCGGCCATTATCATGGTCGTCTTGTACTCGCTCCTCCCAATCGTGAAAAACACGTACACGGGACTGTCGAGCATTCCGGGCGATACGCTCGAGTCGGCCAAAGGCATCGGCCTGACCGATCGCCAAATTTTGAGTAAGATCCAGCTTCCGCTCGCGCTTCCGATCATCATGGCCGGGATTCGGATCTCGGCGGTCACGGCCGTCGGACTCATGACCATCTCGGCGTTCGTCGGAGCCGGCGGTCTTGGTTATCTTGTCTTCGCCGGGATTCAGACCGTCGATAACAACCAAATCCTTGCCGGTGCCATTCCGGCCGGATTGCTCGCCTTGTTGATTGACTTCATCGTCAGCCGCATCGAATATAAAGTTGCCCCGAACGGCATCGTCCTCGCGGACGGCCGGATGAAGAAAAAGACGCGCCGCTCGGCGAAGAAAGTGACGAAACCGCTCATCGTCATCGCGACGGCGTTCGCCCTTCTCCTCGCCGGTTCGATTTACGCCTTCACCCGTGAAGACGATACGATCGTCGTCGGTTCGAAAAACTTCACCGAGCAATTGATTCTCGGGAACATGGTCGCCGATTTGATTGAAGACAAGACCGACCTCGATGTGAAACGTCAACTGAACCTCGGCGGGACGCAAGTCGCCTTCAGCGCACTTCGTACTGGTGAAATCGACACATATGTCGAATATACGGGCACATTGTTCGTCGACGTATTGAAACAAGAAGTCGAGAACGACCCCGATGTCGTCTACGACAAAGTCGTGACGCAAGTGCAAGAACGCTTTGATATCCGCACGCTCGACCCGATCGGCTTCAATAACACGTACGCCATCGCCGTCAAACAAGAAGATGTCGACACGTACGATTTGAAGACCGTCTCCGACCTCGCAGCTGTGAGCGATGAGCTCGTCTTCGGGCCGACAATCGAGTTCTCTAACCGGGAGGACGGATACCTCGGCTTGAAAGAGGCATACCCGTTCAACTTCCAAGACGTGAAACCGGTCGACGGCGGACTTCGCTACACAGCACTCATGAACAATGAGAGTAACGCCATCGACAGCTTCTCGACCGACGGATTGCTCAAACGTTTCGACTTGACCGTTCTCGAGGACGACAAACAGTTCTTCCCACCGTATTATGCGGTGCCGATCGTCAGCGAAGAGACGCTCGCCGAGCATCCAGAGCTCGCCGACGTATTGAACTTGCTCAGTGGAAAAATCACGGACGAGACGATGCAAGAACTCAATTATCTTGCCGACGTCGAAAAACAACGTCCAGAGAAAGTCGCCCGCGACTTCCTCATCGAAGAAGGATTAATCGAAGAATAAGCATATGCGAAAGACGACCATCCCGTGACTGACGGAATGGTCGTCTTTTTGCGTCCATGGACGCTAGACGGCTTTCCCGACCGAGACGCGATTGCGCCCGCTCCGCTTCGCCTGATAGAGCGCCCGATCGGCCGCCTCGATCAAATCAGCTTTCTCGCTATCCTGCGCAGGCGCGTGCTCGGCGACACCGATACTGACACTCACTTTCCGAAGCGGTTGATAACCTTCATGCGGGATGTTCAGTTTGAGCACCGCTTGGCGGATGCATTCGGCAATCTCTTTCGGTTGTCGGGCGTGACGTGGACGGAGCAACACGGCAAACTCTTCTCCGCCGTACCGGGCTGTCATGCCGTCTTCACCGACCGCCTTGGCGATTGTTGTCGCCACTCGCTCGAGACAAGCGTCTCCGGCCAAATGCCCGTATGTATCGTTGTACATCTTGAACGCATCGATATCGAGCAATAAGAGGGCAATCACGTCGCCGGTTTCCGCAACTTCATCCCACATCCGTTCGAACCGTTCGTCGAAGGCACGACGATTCCAAATGCCGGTCAACGCGTCATGGAGCGAGCGATGGATGAGTGCTTGTTTACTCCGTTCAAGTCGGAACGTATGCATGAATGTCATCAACAATAATAATGCAATTCCCACGACAATCACGATGACCCATTTCGCCGAGCTCGAGGCGGTGTCACTACGAAGTGACGCCTGTTGGATGATTTTGTCGATCTCCTCACGAATCGCCGCATCGACGTCCCGAAATTGGTTGATATAGGCAATGCCACTGTAGCGACGCGCGTTCGCCATGTCGATGTCTCCGGACTCGACAAGCCGGATTTGCGATTTGTGGAACATCTCCATTTGGTGGATCAGCGGCATCGCCTCGTCTTGAATCAATTCCTGCATGACAGGATGACGGTCGTCGAGTTCGTTTATGATTTGAATCGTCTCTGCTAATGAGCGCTTCGTCGCCTCGTACTGTTCGAGCGACAGCGTATCTTGATTGTATGTATAGCCACGGACCGACAGCTCTTGGTCGAGCAACAGACGGAGCAACTCTGAGGCGGCGTTCGCGATCGGAATCGCCTCTTCGACGATCCGTCGGTTCTCCTGCTCGATGTCTTGAAACGCGCTATAACTCCAGACGCTCGTTAAAAACAACGCCATCAAGGAGAT
Source organism: Exiguobacterium sp. SL-10 (assembly GCF_004337025.1). NCBI lineage: Bacteria > Bacillati > Bacillota > Bacilli > Caryophanales > Exiguobacterium > Exiguobacterium sp. SL-10. Next base: position 151,484 of record NZ_SJUP01000006.1, read on the forward strand.
GAGTAAATATCTTTGTAGTAGCGAGAATTTAGTCTGCACGGCGTCTCTTCCCTTTTTCATAATCGGACCTTCATGTGGTCCCTTCCTTTTCTACTATCGGTCGTGACTCGCTTCACCTCAACTATTTTCAATCGTTCACGGCACATTCCACAAAAAAAAGAGGACCACTTGGATCCTCTTCATCGAGCTCAATCTTATTTTGTTCCAAACAACCGGTCACCTGCGTCACCGAGTCCTGGGACGATGTAACCATGGTCGTTCAACTTCTCGTCAAGTGCGGCGAGATAGATTTCGACGTCCGGGTGTTCAGCTTGAACACGTTCCACACCTTCAGGGGCTGCGCAGAGGCAAGCGAGTTTGATCGACTTGGCACCATGCTTTTTAAGCGCGGCAATCGCGTCAGCGGCAGAACCACCTGTCGCAAGCATCGGGTCGACGACGATGAAGTCACGCTCTGTAACGTCCGTCGGCAACTTGAGATAGTATTCGTGCGGCTCGAGCGTCTCCGGGTCACGGTACAAACCGATGTGACCGACTTTGACGTTCGGCATCATTTTGAGGAAGCCATCCACCATGCCAAGGCCCGCCCGTAAAATTGGGACGATTCCCAATTTCTTGCCGGCAATCATCTTCTGTGTCGATACAGAGACAGGTGTCTCGATTTCTACATCAGTAAGCGGAAGGTCGCGTGTAATTTCATATGCCATGAGTGACGAAACCTCGTCTACGAGTTCACGGAACTGCTTTGTCCCCGTCTCTACTTTGCGCATAATCGTCATCTTGTGCTGAATCAATGGGTGGTCATAAACGTGTACTTTGCCCATCATGCTTCACTCCTCTCTCAATCTCTCTTGAGCATTGTACCCTAACTTTTCTGAGAAAGGTAGAGTCAACTTCTGTTTTCTAAGAGGTCAGACGAAACCCGAAGGAGCGGAATCGATCCTTCGGGCTTCAGGTTACATATCGATTAGAATTTGAAGAAATTTAGAAACCCGGTTGTCTTGTGCTTTACTTTTTCGCACATCTTGCCTTTGGCGGCGTGGTGGTGTTTTGACGTTTCATGCTTGACCGCATATTTTTTCGCGTGTTTCTTCGCCTTTTTCTTCTCTTTCTTTTCCTGCTTCAACTCGGCTTTTGTCTTTTGTGTCGACTCGGTTTTTGACGACGTCTGGTCTTTCGTCGACGCAGTCGGTTTCGTTGGCGCTGTCGTTGGTTGGGCGACTGGTGTTGTTGCCGTTTCTGTCACAGGCTTCGTTGTTGTCGTTTCGACCGGCTTCGGCGCTGTCGTTTCGGCCGGCTTCGGCGTTGTCGTTTCAGCCGGCTTCGGCGTTGTCGTTTCGACCGGCTTCGGCGTTGTCGTTTCGACCGGCTTCGGCGTTGTCGTTTCCACCGGCTTCGGCGCTGTCGTTTCCACCGGCTTCGGCGCTGTCGTTTCCACCGGCTTCGTTGCCGGTGCTACCGCGACTGACGCCGGTGTCGCATCTGTCGTCCGTGTCACGAGCCCCGCGTTCCAGTTCACGTAAGCATCTGCTTCATGGAAGTGGATGAACCCAGAATCTTTGGCGAGCTTGTGGCTGTCGGCGCTTTGACGCATCGAAATCGTGAGCGTCTTGACCGAATGCGATGCATCGACCGCTTGTAATTTCTCGATCATGTTTTGTGACCACGCGTCACTCTTGATGGTATCGGCGTTGAAGCTCTCCCACATGATGCCGTCGACGTATTGTGCCGTCGACGTTTCAAGTGTATCGAAGCCCCAGTTTTGAACCATGGCGATATCCCCATAGCGGGCCCGCGCTTGTTTCAAGAAGTTGACGAGACCGTCCCGTTGCTGCTTGAGCACGGTCGGATTGTTCAAATGTTCGTTATCGATATCACCAACCGTGTCCATGAACACGCCATCGATGCCTTTGGAGATGACTTGGTTCTGGATTTCCGTAAGGAGTAATCCTTGGAAATGTGGCGAGGCGATGTTCGTCAAGTACGAGTCCCATTCCGAGTAATGGACACGTTGTCCGTTACGCGTAAAGAAGTCCCCTGACTGAAGTTTTGACATGAGACCGGTGTTCCATGTCGCGACTTCCATGACGCTAATATAACCGAGCACTTTTGTCCCGCGCGCTTTGATTTGCTCCACTTGCGCTTTCGTGTAATGGAGCGGCTCAATGATGACGAGATCGTAGTTCTGCATATCTTTTAAAATCGTTTCAGTTGGATGGCCATAATACACCTGATAGTTCTTCACACCGTCGAGTGGGTTCATGGTTTGCGCCCCCGTTTTAGACATGTTCAGACTAACAATCAACAACACTACCGTTAGAGACATCATTAACTTTTTCAATTTCACTACCTATTCCTCTCCTGATGACTGACAAAACGTGGTGACGGACGATGATAGTTGAATGGAGTTGTGTCTCGTTGCTCCCCCTTTTCTGTTTATTCAAATGACGAGAAGGTTAGTGCTGTGTGTTTTATGAATGTATCGGATTCGTATATGTAATGTTGAACCTTCGCAAAAAAAATTATAGGATAGTTTTTTACGAAAACATAGTGTCAATTTGACAACAAAAAACCGCTTCACGACATGAAAGTGTCATGAAACGGGTAATAGAATAAGTTATTTGGTCATATGTACGTATCCAGCATCGACTCTAATTCGAGTCGATCAATCAAGTAAACCTGTTTCGTCTCGATATCCATCAATTGAAGGGTATCTTCCCCTTCCTCCATCCAGACGTCAAACCGTTGTTCGGTCAATTGCTCATAAACCGCGATTGTGCCACATTGTTCCCCGGTCAGTTCTTTACTACTCGGCTTCACATGCGATAACAATTCAAACAGGTCGCTCGTACTCGGACCACCGAGATGCGCGATTTTTGTCTCGGTCTCATATGTCGCCAAACGCATCGACTTTTTTTGCTCCGATGTAATCGTCAACTCACCGGCTCCAGGACGTTTCACCGTCCCCCATACTTCGATCACGGTCCCATAACGTTCTGACAACTCGGTCGATGCCTGCTCGGTGATTTCTCCAATTGGTGCACTGGATAGGACGACCCGCTTCAAGAGTCGACGTGCATTCGAATCTGATGGGAAAACAACTTCTAACGAGTCGATGGCGACGTGTTCGCCAGTGAAAAGGGATGAGAAGACGGTACGTTCCCACGCATCTTCCCTTCCAATCTGGAGCGCAATCCGTTGATCCGCCAATTGCGTTAAGAACGCAAAACCTTCATTTTTGCCACTTTCGAAGACGAATAATTTCGGCTCGATCAATTGACCTGTCGCTACACCATCCTGAAAGACTTCGTACGCGACGTGGAGCGCACCCCGGTCCGGCGTATGGTAACGGAAGACAGAACCTGGGATCATCGTCTCGTGCGCTTCATTGACTGAGAAAGACTGTAACACGTTTTCGCCGTTCGGTTCGGGAATGAACGAGAACGTGTCACCGACATCGATTTCAAGAAGATTCGCCGTAACGGCAGTCTCGAACTCTACGATTTCATCTGTCAGGAAGACGCGTGCGTTTTGCTCGTTACTGTTCAAGCACGAGACGTAGCGAGCGTCCCCGCTCCGCCAATATTTAATGGTCTTGCTGCCCAACTCGTTGTAGAAAGGATGACGGAATGTGATTGTCGCCACTTCGGCCCGGCGTATCGGCAACACGCCTGTCGGTTTTTGTTCACAATAGTTCAATAATCGCGACTTTAACGCGGACGTCAACGGGACGTTTTGATCTTGTTGAATCGCGTACGTCGACAATGGTCGCAAATTGAGCGCGTTGATTTCGTTCACCCCGCACCCGCTCAATAAGAGTGTAGCTAACCCGATTAACCTAATCACATCTTTCATCCCGCTCGCTCCTTTCACATATATTTGGGCACTATCACCTAAAATTTTCTTTTTCACTTTATCATACAATAATAATTTCTTATACAGTTAGAAGAACACACAAAAAATGCCACTTGTGTGGCATTTTTTTAGTCGTCATCTCGGTCGTCGGCTTGGTCATCTTGATCGTCGCTTTGATTATCTTGATCATCCCGGTCATCCTCACGTTCAATCTCTTTCACTTGCTGTTGAAGGTTCAACTCGAGTTTGACACGGTCACCGGCTTTTGGCGCCTCGTCGTCAAGCTCGTAGCGGCTCGCGAGTTTGAACGTCTCTGACTTGCCGTCACGCTCGATTGTCACGTCACGATTCGACAGGCTGACGAACGTGCCGTAGATGTCGAAGTCGTCACTCTCACGGTCGACTTCCTTCACTTCCTCGTTTTGATTGAATTCCAATTTGACGCGGTCCCCTGCTTTCGGTGTATCGTCGTCAATCTCATGACGGTCCGCGAGCGGATACGTCGATTCTTTACCGCTGAAGCTGATCGTCACGTCACGGTCTGATAGGCTGACGAGGGTACCATACAATTCATAATCATCGTCATCGACCGAACGGACCGGTGTATCGTTCGATGCTGATCCTTCTGACGAAGTGGCTGCTTCTTGACTCGCATCATCTTGCGCATCGTCTGCGGCATCATTCGTTCCGCTGTTCACGCTATCGACCGCGCGTGGAACGATGACCGTGTCCGTCTTTTCGTTCGCGACATACAACCCGATTCCGGCGACGGCTAGTACCGCCAACCCGACTCCTAATATCCATCCGATTAATTTCATGATGTTTCCTCCTCGTTTCATGTGGTGAACTTGTTCTACATCTTCATCATAGAACGGTGACCTTACAGCACCACGAGGATTCCATTAGAAAATGATGAGAATCTGCGAAAGTTTTGTCATTTTGTGACGTAGAAGACGCTGCCGTCCGGCGCGTTCGCATAACTGCCGACCGTCCATCCGTTCAAATCCGCCACTTCCTTGGCGATGGCGAGACCAAGTCCGCTACCACTCCGGTCCCGTGCCTCATCAAGTCGATAGAACCGATCAAATAACCGTGCCCGGTCCTCCTCATTGAGCATCGTCCCATGGTCGCGCACTTCGATGCGATCCGGCGTCATCGTCACGCTCGTGTCAGTCGCATACTTCAAGCTGTTGTCGATGAAGATGATGACGAGCCGTTGCAACGAATCGCGATGCCCCTGCCATGCTCCCATCGCCTCGATTGGCACGTGGACCCCATGCGATCGTTCAAACCGCTCGGTCAATTGTCCGGCCAATTCGTTCAGCTCGATCGGCTCGGTCTCCACTTCTTCAAGTGAGGAGAAACGGCTCAACTCGAGCATCGGTTCAATCAAGTCTTCGCGCATTTGTCTGGATTCGGTCAAAATATGGTCGATCGCCTCGTCACGGACGGCCGGGTCGCTCTGTCCCCAGCGCCGGAGCAGTTTGGCGTATCCTTCGATGACGGTGAGCGGTGTCTTCAGTTCATGTGAAACATCAGCGACGAAGCGCCGTTGTTGCTCCATCGACCCTTCGACCCGGCCAATCATCTGATTGAAGCCGGTCGCGAGCGTCGACACTTCATCTTGGCTCGTGCCCACATCGATCGTCTCGAGCGTGCCCGATTCCGTGATTCGTTCCATCGTCGTTTCGAGACGGCGGAGCGGAATGAGTCCTTGCCTGACGATCCACAGACTGCAGACGAACGTCATCGCCACGGCGATCAAGAAGATGACGAGAAAAATCGTCGCGAGCGTCTGGAGCGTCTCGCTGACGGCCGCGTCTTGAAACGCATAGCCGAGCCCGTTCGATGTCGCGATGACGAACCAATCTTCGACGAGGGCAGGTTCGCCAAAATTGACGGGAAACCGCAGACCTTCCTCGGCCTGTCCGCCGATGATGCCCCAATCACCGTTCGCTTGTCGCTCGAGCACGACACTGTCCTCGTGCAACGACAAGACGGCTTGCCGATTCCGCTCGTCTTCTTCGAGCAAGTTGAGCGCTTGGCGCAAGACGTCATAGCGGGCGTCGACGATTTGTTGGCGTGAGACGAGCCAGGCGACGCCGAACGAGGTGATGAGGAGGAACAACATGAACCCCGCCATCGCCAAGGCGATTTTCGTCCGTAATTTCATCTTATTCACCACGCTTCAACATATAGCCGACGCCTCGGACCGTCTGAATCCAAGATCCGCCGAGTTTCTTTCGAACGTAACGGACATAGACGTCAACGACGTTCGTGTCTCCGTAATAATCGAAACCCCAGACATGCTCGACGAGTTGGTCGCGCGTGAGCACCCGCTCCGGATGTTCGAGCAGATAGACGAGCAAATCGAACTCACGTCGGGTCAAGTCGACTTTTTGCCCCTCGCAGATTACTTCGTGGCGATTGACGTCGACGGTCAGCCCTTCATAAGATAAGACCCGTTCACTCGTATCAACTTGGACGTGTTGCCGCATCCGTAAGAACGCCCGAATCCGTGCGAGCAACTCTTCCATTTCGAACGGTTTCGTGATGTAATCGTCGGCTCCGAGGTCGAGCCCACTCACTTTATCGTAGCGGTCCCCGCGTGCCGTCACCATCAATACCGGGAGGAGCGGCTGCTCTTCTTTGACGCGGCGCACGACTTCGAGTCCGCTCATCTGAGGCAACATGACGTCGAGCAACATCAAGTCAATCCCGCCGGTGAGCGCCCGGTCGAGCCCGGCCCTCCCGTCATGGGCGACCTCGACTTGATAACCGGCATGCATGAGTTCAAGTTCGAGCAGTCTGGCAATTTTAGCATCGTCTTCGACGACGAGAATCGTAGGCATGATGTTCATCCTTTCTCAAAAAAACGCCGAGCAGTCCGCCCGACGCATCATTTATGTGTTCCCGGATTCCTCAATCAAAAAACGGGCGAACCGCTTCCGGAATCGCTTGTTCGACGCGTAGCTCGAGCGAGTCGCCGATTTGGTCAAACCTCGTCTCAAATCCTTCTACTTGAAACGCCACATCGGTCCCGACTTGGGCGATTTCGTCAAGCCAAGCGTTACCGGTCAAGGTGAATAATAAGAAGCCGGCGATTCCTGCCGCCATAAGTGTCAATGCGAGCGCACCGACGGCCACTCCTCGAATCAATCTTCCAATCTTTCCTCTGCTAGTTGAACGCATATGTCCCTCTCCCTTATCCTTTTTCTTTACTGTACGGGAGCGAGCTGAGAAAGAACGGTGAAACAGATTAGAATTTGATGAGAAAAAAGGCCACAGCGCGCTGCGACCTCATTCTTCTTCGAGCACCGATTTGGCAATCGGAGCCCAATACGTCCCGTCCATGGCGGCGACCTCGGCGAGCGTCGTCCGGTACGTGTCGTCCCCGGCCTTCTTCTCGGCGATGCCTTTCATCCATAGAACGTCCGCCTTATACCCCGACTCTGGATAACTGTCGACGTAGGCGGCATAGTCATCGATCTCCGCTTCGCCGAGCTTGTTGTCGACGAGCAACCGATAAAACCCGACCGCCTGCTCCTGCCCGGCTTTCGCTTTGCCGACGAGAAGCGCATCGGCTTCCTCGTATCGTTTGTCCGAGACGAGCGTCTCGACTTTAGATAGCGGGATGACAGCCGGTGCCTCAGGCGACGCGACCGTCTCGTCTGTCTCATCCTCCGTTTGCAACGCCTCGTTCGCTTCCTCGAGTCGTGCGACTTCTTGCTCGAGTTCTTCTAACCGTTTCGCAAGCGCCTCGTCTTCGGTCACTGTCATGACTCGTTCGTCGGATGCGGTCGGCGTCACTGGAGGCGGCGCCGAATCCGGCCAAAAGGCGAGCGCAACCAGCCCGAGTGCGACGACGAGCGGCAGGCCGAGCCAAGTCTTGTCCCATTTGAAGGCGTTACGCCAGTCCGACAAGTCCGCGTGACCGATGACAGCCGGCGAGAACGAACGAAAGCGGCGCTTGGCCGCCTTCTTTCCGTTCGCTTTCACTTCGAGCGCGAGCCCGAGCCGATGAAACGCCGCCGGCACTTTCATCCCGAGAAGCGGTACGATCCGTTCACTTGCCTCGATATAATAGCCGTGGTCGAGTAGCGTCGTGACGACACCGAACTCGTTCGCGACGAGGCGAAACGTCGGGTCGTGCTCCCCTTTTCTTGCGAGCCATTCTGTCATATCGATGAGCGGCAGTTCCGCGAGTTCCCGATCTGCGAGTGTCCGTACGTCCATTCGTCAGCCTCGTTCAGGATAGAGCGGGAACTTCGCCGTCAACGTGCGCACGGCTTCGTGCGCTTCGGCGAGTACCGCCTCATCTTCATGGTTCGTCAAGACACGTCCGATCAGGCGAGCGACTTCACGCATGTCATCTTCTTTCAATCCGCGTGTCGTCATCGCTGCCGTCCCGAGTCGAATCCCACTCGTGACGAACGGTGATGCCGGATCGAATGGAATCGTATTTTTGTTGACCGTGATACCGGCCGCGTCGAGCGCGTGCTCAGCCGCTTTCCCGGTAATGTCGATGCCGCGGAGGTCAACGAGGAGAAGGTGGTTATCCGTACCGCCCGATACGATGCGGAGCCCTTCCTCTTCTAGCCCTTGCGCGAGCACTTGTGCGTTCTTGATGACTTGTGCCTGATAATCTTTGAACTCAGGTTGAAGCGCTTCTCCGAACGCCACTGCCTTCGCAGCGATGACGTGCATGAGCGGACCGCCTTGAATCCCTGGGAAAATCGACTTGTCAATCGCCTTGGCGAACTCTTCTTTACAGAGAATCATGCCGCCGCGTGGACCACGAAGCGTCTTGTGTGTCGTCGTCGTCACGAAATGCGCGTGCTCGACCGGGTTCGGGTGAAGCCCGGCCGCGACGAGACCGGCGATGTGGGCCATGTCGACCATGAGGTAGGCACCGACGCTATCAGCGATTTCACGGAACTTAGCGAAATCGATCGTCCGTGGGTACGCCGAAGCACCCGCGACGATGAGTTTTGGTTTATGTTCTTTCGCGAGGGCAGCGACAACGTCGTAATCGATATGTTCTGTCTCTTTGTCCACACCGTATTCGACGAAGTTGTATTGAACGCCTGAGAAGTTGACCGGACTTCCGTGCGTCAAATGACCACCGTGTGACAAGTTCATGCCGAGCACCGTGTCACCAGCTTCAAGGACTGTAAAGTAGACGGCCATGTTCGCTTGGGCACCCGAGTGCGGTTGGACGTTGGCGTGTTCTGCACCGAACAGCTCTTTCGCGCGGTCGCGGGCCAAGTTCTCAGCCACGTCGACAAACTCACACCCACCGTAGTAACGGCGACCTGGATAACCTTCTGCATACTTGTTTGTGAGCACGCCGCCTTGCGCTTCCATGACTGCTTCTGAGACAAAATTCTCCGAGGCAATGAGTTCGATGTTCTCGCGTTGACGTCCAAGCTCGTGTTGCATTGCTTCAAACAATTCCGCATCCTGCACTTTCAACTTCGTCGTGTTTACCATGTTGAAACCCCCTCTGAATGTCTAAAAATCAACACCCCCATCGTAACATATGCTTCTTTTTTTGGGTATCGTCTAATCAGAGGTCAAGTTGGGTATCATAATGAAGAAGACGATTAGAGGAGGATTTGTATGATTGAGACAAAACAGATCACGATTACCCCGTTTGAACGCGAGCGGACGGTTCGGATTTATACACCTGCGGATTACGACACGACGGACAAACGTTACCCCGTGCTCTATATGCATGACGGACAGAACGTGTTCGCTGACGAGGACGCGAGCTACAAGATGAGCTGGCGCGCAGGCGAGTATTTAGATGCTTCGAAACGTGACTTGATCATCGTCGGCATTGACAGCGCCCCAGGCGAGATGCGGCTCGACGAATACGGCCCGTGGGAAAACCCGTACATCGGCGAGAGCCTGCTCGGCCAAGACGTAGCGCTCGGTGGCCAAGGATCGGCTTATATCGAATATATCGCCCAAGAGTTGAAGCCGATGATTGATGCGAACTATCGGACGAATCCGGACGAGACGGCGATGATGGGCAGCTCGATGGGGGGCTTAATCTCGATTTACGCCGCTTGCGTCTATCCCGACGTCTTCAAACGCGTCGCTTCGTTGTCCTCGGCGTTCTGGTTCAACCAGACCGAGCTCGAGCAGTTGATCGAGTCAAGCGATTTGAGTGGTGTCGAACGTCTGTATATGGATGTCGGCCGCAAAGAAGTCGAGCAACCGACCGCGGACGGACCGACGAACGAGATGTATCTCGAGTCGAGCGAACGCGTCTATGCGCTCCTCCGTGACAAAGTCGACCACATCCGCTTCGAGGTCATCGAGGAAGGCGTGCATAACGAGCTCGCTTGGCGTGAACGGTTCCCGATGGTCCTTTCCTACTTGTTCAGTGAAGACTTATAACGCAAACGAAAGCCGGTCATCGCGACCGGCTTTCGTTATTTCGCTGGATAATGGGCACGCGGGCCGCCAATCAGTTTCGGCCGCGTGACGGCGAATGTGACATACGCCTCACCGAGCTGCTTCGCCGACAATCGGACCGGGATCGCGACCGACTTCAAGTGCATGCCGATCAACGTCGACCCGATATCGATGCCGGCATCTGCTTGAATCGATTCGACGACGCACGGAGCCTCGAAGCTCTCATACGCCTTCTCGGCCATCGCCCCGCCCGCTGCGCGGACCGGCACGACCGTCACTTCCGTCAAACCGAACTGTTTTTGCGTCCGGCGCTCGACCGTGAGCGCTCGATTGATATGTTCACACCCTTGGAAGGCAAGATGGACACCGGTCTTGTCGCGAAACGTCAGAAACGCTTCGATGAAGTCCGATGCCACATCAATCGACCCGGCTTTCCCAATCGTCTTCCCGACGACCTCACTCGTCGAACAACCGATGACGAGAATCTTTTCCTCATCTAACGGAAACCGTTCATGCAACTCCGTCAACAAGTTCAAAAGCTCCGCCTTCATCGCCGTCACTTCGTTTCGTAAGCGCTCATCTTGTCGACACGGTTCGAGTGGCGTCCGCCCTCGAAGTCTGTATCGAGCCACGTCGCCACCAAGTCAATCGCAAGCCCTGGTCCGATGACGCGCTCGCCCATCGTCATGATGTTCGAGTCGTTGTGTTGACGCGTCGCTTTTGCGCTGAACGAGTCGTGCACGAGTGCCGCCCGGATGCCTTTCACTTTGTTGGCAGCGATGCCGATGCCAATCCCAGTCCCGCAAATCAAGATGCCACGGTCGAACTCGCCGGCTGCGACAGCTTCAGCGACCGGAATGGCCACGTCTGGGTAATCGATCGACTCGGCCGAGTGTGTCCCGAAGTCCTTATACTCATGACCGAGCTCTTCCAATAGTCCGATGATGTCTTTCTTCAAGTTGAATCCGCCATGATCGGCGCCAATTGCGATTTTCATTCGTTCATTCCCCCGTCTTCTTTGGTAGGCGTCTCGGTGGTTTCGTCACCTTTGACCCGTCATTCGTCAATTTTAGCACAAGTCGGTTCACGAGTGGTTCGAGTTCATTTCGAACTTGGCGATAGACGTTCATCGACCCTCCGAACGGATCGTTGATATCACGCTCGAGTCCCGTAACGAACTCATATAACGTGAACGTACGGTCAGCCAAATCCGGATTCGTGTCCCGAATCTGTTCACGATGCGCCCGCGTCATCGTCAAGATGACGTCCGCCCAACGTCCGAGGACGTCGTCGAATGTCTGCGTCACATGATCGAGCTCAATCCCTCGTTCACGCAACACTTGGAGTGCATTTTCTGATGCGTCGAACCCTTGCATCGTCCGAAGACCGGCTGAACGAATATCAAACTCGTCCCCCGTCACCTTCGAGCGAAGCAGGGCCATCGCCATCGGGCTTCGGCATGTGTTGCCACTACATATGAATAATACGCGTTTCATTGACATCGCGTGATCCTCCTCTATGTCCTTAAGCCTCTTCCTGTGGACGGATGACTTTACCACCTGCCGCCTTGTAGAGGCGGTTATAGACGGCAAGAGCGACTCCCGTCGGTTCAATCCGATTCACGTAAATCTCTTCCACATCCGTCTCATCAAACTTTCGCAACGCCTCGTACAAACGCCGGGCCGCTATCTCCATCGAAATCCCGAGAGAGAGGGTGACGTCAGCCGGGGTCGTCGCTTCATCGAATACGAGTGCGCCAACTCGCTTGCCCGCCGCCTGCCGCGTCGCAATGACACGGATGAGGTCGTCGCGTCCTCCTTCAACTAAATAAAGAGGTGCGCTCGGAGCGTAGTGGGTGTACTTCATTCCTGGTGATCGTGGCGCAGCTGATTCATCGCTCAAGTTGGCATCGAGAATGACCGGGCCGATGACCGACTCAATTGCTTCTTTCGTCACGCCGCCCGGACGTAAAATCGTCGCCGGTTCCGTCGTGCAGTCGATCACGGTCGATTCGACACCGATGCCTGTCGGTCCCCCATCCATAATACCCGCGATCCGACCGGTCAAATCATCTGCCACGTGCCGGGCCGACGTCGGGGATGGACGTCCCGAACGGTTCGCACTTGGTGCTGCCAGTCCAAGACCGGACGTGCGGATCAAATCGAGTGCGGCCGGGTGATCCGGCATCCGCAATCCAATCGAATCAAGACCAGCTGTCACAAGTGACGACGCCCGACCGTTCGACGGTAAGATGATGGTCAAGGCACCGGGCCAAAACGCGTCCATCAAGCGTCTCGCGACCGGCGGGATGGTTTGCGCGAAATGCTCGGCCTGTTCGACCGAGGCCACATGGACGATGAGCGGGTTGTCAGACGGTCTGCCTTTCGCCTCAAAAATCTTTTTGATAGCGACATCGTTCGTCGCATCTCCAGCGAGTCCGTAGACGGTTTCCGTCGGCATGGCGATCACCTCGCCCGTCCGCAAGAGACGTACCCCTTCCTCAACTTCTGTCGGCTTGATCCATTTCGTTTCCATGCGCAATCCCTTCCCTCACGGCGTAGACGATTCGGTCTTTGCCGTTTATATCTTTTAAAATACCCGTTTCTGCTTCAGGATAACGTTCGGACAGGTACGATTTCACAACTTGTCCTTGATTATACCCGATTTCAAATGCAATCAATTGCCAATCGGCACACAAGACGCGCATCGAGTCGGCGATTATTTTTCGATAAAACTCGAGTCCGTCCGCTCCTCCGAACAAAGCAAGGTGAGGTTCATAGCTCGCGACCGTCTCGTCGAGCAGTTCATCCGCCTCGATATAAGGCGGATTCGAGACGAGGACGCGAATCGAATGATTGGCAATCGGGGTGAGGCAGTCTCCTTCATGGAAGGACACATCGGCCCCGAGTGATGCTGCGTTTCGTTTCGCGACAGCGATCGCTTCCCGGGAAATATCGACCGTTTGGACGCGGACGCCGAGTTCGAGACTGAGCGTGACGGCGATCGCGCCGCTTCCCGTCCCGATATCGACGATCTCATCATCGGCCACGTCTTGCACATGCTCGACGACCCATTCAATCAATTCTTCCGTCTCCGGGCGCGGAATCAAGACGTCACGATTGACCTCGAACATCCGTCCGAAAAACGGGGCGTGACCGATTAAGTGTTGCACCGGTTCGCCCGCAATCAAACGCTCGAACCCTGCTTCAAACGATGCTTCTTCTTCCGGTGTCAATTCGTCTGACAAACGGATGAGCAGTCCTGTCCGGTCGACGTCGAGGACGTGCATGAGCCACCACTCTGCTGTCGAGGCGTCACGATTCATCGCCAACAGATCCCGTTCCGCTTGTTTCAGCTTCGCCGCGATCCGCATCAATCGACATCCTCCATCAGACGGGCCTGTTCGTCCATGACAAGGGCGTCGATGATATCTTCAAGTTCCCCGGCGAGGACACGGTCGAGCTTTTGAAGTGTCAGTCCGATACGGTGATCGGTCACACGGCTCTGTGGGAAATTATACGTCCGAATCCGCTCCGAACGGTCACCCGTTCCGACGGCAGATTTCCGTTGTGCCGACAGTTCTTCGAGGTGCTCGCTCTGCATCTTGTCATAGAGACGGGCCCGGAGGACTTTGAGCGCTTTATCTTTGTTTTTATGCTGCGACTTCTCATCCTGACACGAGACGACGAGCCCCGATGGGATGTGCGTCAAGCGCACGGCCGATTGGGTCGTGTTGACTGACTGACCTCCCGGACCAGAGGATGTGAACGTATCGACGCGAACGTCTTTCATATCGATGTGTACTTCGACGTCTTCCGCTTCCGGCAACACCGCGACGGTCGCCGTCGACGTGTGGATGCGTCCGCCCGACTCGGTCGACGGGACGCGTTGAACCCGGTGCGCCCCATTCTCGAACTTCAGTTTCGAGTAGGCGCCGGTCCCGTTGATCAGGAACGTCACTTCTTTGAAACCGCCAAGTTCTGTGTAGTTGGCGTCAATCAATTCGGCTTTCCAGTTCTGACGTTCGGCGAACCGTGTGTACATCTTGTACAAGTCGCCCGCGAACAGGGCCGCCTCGTCCCCGCCGGCCGCCCCGCGAATCTCGACGATGACGTTCTTGTCGTCGTTCGGGTCTTTCGGCAATAAAAGTACACGCAGTTTCGCCTCGAGCGCCTTCACTTCAGGCTCGAGGAGCGTCATCTCTTCTTTGGCGAGCTCGCGCATGTCGGCATCGAGCGTGCGGTCCTCAAGCATGAGTTTCGCTTCTTTATACGCCGTGCTCGTCTCTTTATAGTGGCGGTACGCCTGTACCGTCTCCTCGAGTTGCGATTGTTCTTTTGAATATTGTCGTAATTTATTCGCATCGCTGAGCACTTCTGGGTCAGCGAGCATCTCATTTAATTGCATATAGCGTTCTTCTAATACGCTCAAACGGTCAAACATGATGATCCGTCCTTTCTCCGTCAAATCGAACTGTCTTCATTATAGCAAAAAACGAACCGCCGGGGCGGTCCGTTGACGTCAGTCGGCCACTGTATGGCGGACCGGGCGTGGTTTATTCGGGACGTCATGGCAATGGCGGCAACGCGGTTCGTATGACTCCGAGGCGCCGACCAAGATCACCGGGTCCTCGAAACGAGCCGGTTCTCCGTCAATCAATCGTTGCGTCCGCGAAGCCGGCGCTCCGCATGATAGGCAAATCGCCTGCAACTTCGTGACGAACTCCGCACGCGACAACAGTTCTGGCATCATCGTGAACGGCTCACCTCGGAAGTCCATATCGAGTCCGGCGCAGATGACACGTTTGTCTTCTGACGCCAATTGCTCAATCACATCGACGATTCCTTCGTCGAAAAATTGGACCTCATCGATGGCGATGACTTGCGTCTCTTCACGCACCGCATCGTACATATCTTGACTCGATTGAATCGGCACGGCCACGACCGAGTTGCCGCTATGTGAGACGACATTCTCTTCGTGGTACCGGTCGTCGATCGCTGGTTTGAACACTTGGACAGGGATTTTACCGTAATGCGCCCGACGGACACGGCGGATGAGTTCCTCCGACTTCCCAGAAAACATACTCCCACAAATCACTTCAATCCAACCGTAACGGTTCGTCACATGCATCATTCTACTTCGCCCTCTCCTTCGTTAATCGCTTTCCGATTATAACCATCTTTCGGTCACAGGAAAAGGGTTGACTTCTAACAAAAATCGGAACGGCATGCTACCGTCCCGATTTTGCTTCATTCGTCTGCCGCTTCTTCTTTTTTATAATCGATCAACTGCAATTTTCGAGCGAGCGGACGAATCGTCAATCCGTGCAATGTCACGGAAATAAAGACGAGCCCGATCGTGAGCGGTAGCATTTGCGACGCGTCAGCAATACCAAGATGCGCCACTTCCTCTGCGAAGAAACCGGCGACCGTCATCGCGACAATTCCACGCGGTGCAATCCATCCGATGAAGCCGCGCTCACTGAGCGGAAGGCCGACCCCCATCGTCGATCCGTAAATCGCGAGCGGACGGACGAGAAACAAAATACCGGCAATTGTCAGCAGGAGCGGCCATTGGAAGATGTTGAGCAGTTCATCGCGTGATAACGACGCCGTCAACAAGATAAACACCGATGAGATGAGCAAGATCGAGATGTCTTCTTTAAATGATTGTAACTCCTCGATGATCTCCTCATCACGATGTTTCGTATTCGCCATCGTCATCCCCATCGCTGTCACGGCGAGCAGACCGACTTCATGCATCATAAATTCACTCAATGAAAACAAAATCAAGACGGCCGTCAACGTGACCGAGGCCCGGAGATAACGAGGGATTTTCTCACCGACAAACCAACCCATCAACACGTGCCCGAACAAGTAACCGAGACCGATGCCGACGAGACAAGCGCCCGCGAACAATAATTGCATCCATAAGTCCATTCCTTCGTAAACGATATAGCCAATGCGGATGACGAACAAACCGAGGAGAGCACCGACCGGGTCGACGATGATCCCTTCCCATTTCAAAATGGCACCGACGCGATCTTTCAAATGCGCCTGGCGTAACAACGGGATGACGACCGTCGGACCAGTGACGACGAACAACGCCCCCATCGTCCAAGCCACGACCCAATGCAGGCCCCCGACGTATTGAATCAACAGTGAGGCCCCGACGAACGACAACGTCACGCCAATCGTCACGATACGGACGATGGACCGGCGAAATTGATTGATTTCACTAAAGTGGAGGCCGAGGCTTCCCTCGAACAAAATAATGGCGACCGCAAACGAAATGATTGGACTATACAGTTCACCGAGCAGCTCGCGCGGGTCGAACAATCCAAAAATCGGTCCGGCCAATATACCTGCGACCGTCATGACGATGATGGCCGGGATTTGATAGCGCCAGGCTAACCATTGCGACAATATGCCGACCCCGATCAATAAACTGATACTAATCAGCACGAATTCCATAAAAGCCCCCTCACGTCAGTCTTTCGTCTATTTACCCATCAGAAGACAATAAAAAACCGCCAAGGGCAATCCCTAGGCGGTGTGCATACAAGTTGACGATTAACGTTGGTACTTCTTGTTGAAGCGCTCGATACGACCGTCTGCAGATGCGAATTTCTGGCGACCTGTGTAGAACGGGTGCGAGTCAGAAGATACATCGACACGGATGAGTGGGTATTCATTACCATCTTCCATCGTGATTGTCTCGTTAGAGTAACGAGTCGAACCAGAGATGAATTTGAACTCAGTCGTCGAGTCCATGAATACGACTTTACGGTATTCTGGGTGGATTCCTTGTTTCATTGCTTTTCAACTCCTTCGGCCCTAAGTATTCTTTCAACCTAGAGAAAGTTCACTAGAATATAATAGCACCCGGTTCACGGATTTACAAGTCCGTTTTCGTTTTTTTCACTGGCCGGCGACTCTTTTTCTTATCGGCCTCGAGCGCCGCAAAAAAGTCGAGGTTCGTTTTCGTTTCGCGGACCCGGCGCAAGAACTGATCGACGAAGTCTGGTGACTCGTTCATCGTGCGACGAATTGTCCAAAGCGAGTCGAGTTCGCCTTTGCCGAGCAGCAATTCTTCTTTGCGCGTTCCCGAACGACGGATGTCGATGGCCGGGAAGATTCGGCGTTCCGCGAGCTTCCGGTCGAGGTGGAGCTCCATGTTCCCCGTCCCTTTGAACTCTTCATAGATGACGTCGTCCATGCGTGACCCCGTGTCGACGAGCGCCGTACCGAGGATCGTCAAACTGCCGCCGTCCTCGATGTTACGGGCCGCCCCAAAGAACTTCTTCGGTTTATGGAACGCGGCCGGATCAATCCCGCCGGAGAGCGTTCGACCACTTGGCGGGACAGACAAGTTGTACGCTCGCGTCAGACGGGTGATCGAGTCGAGCAAGATGACGACGTCCTTCTTATGTTCGACGAGCCGCATCGCCCGCTCTAAGACGAGTTCCGAAATCCGGGCATGGTTTTCCGGTGTCTCGTCAAACGTCGAGTAGGCGACGTCTGCGCCCGGCACTGAGCGCTGGATGTCCGTCACTTCTTCTGGCCGTTCGTCAATCAAGAGAATGATCAACTCGACGTTCGGATGGTTCGTCGTGATCGAGTTGGCGATCTCTTTTAAAAGCGATGTCTTCCCAGCTTTCGGCGGGGCGACAATCAACCCACGCTGTCCAAATCCGACAGGCGCGATCATGTCCATGACGCGGACCGACAAGTGATTCGGTTCCGTCTCGAGCACCATCTGCTGTTCCGGATAAATCGGCGTGAGCGCCGGGAAGTAATCCCGATTCCGGGTCGAGTCGGTCGTCTCACCGTTTACCGCCTCGACACTGAGCAGCCCTTGGAACCGTTCGTTCTCTTTCGGTTTCCGGACTTTCCCCGTCACGAGGTCACCGTTGCGAAGATTAAAGCGCCGGATTTGCGAGGCGGCGATGTAGATATCTTCAGACGATTGAGAGTAGTTGATTGGTCGGAGGAAACCGAAGCCGCCATCGTTTTGGGATTGTGGATTCGGCGGGATAATCTCAAGGATGCCTTCGAGGAAATAAAGATCTTTCGATTCAGCCTGTGATTTTAAAATCCGAAACATGAGCTCGCGCTTGCGTGCCTCTCGATATTGGGGCACGTTCACTTCTTTCGCGATCTCATATAATTCTTTCAACGTCTTCGTCTCGAGTTCCCGAAGCGTGTAATTTTTAGCCGGTTCTGTCGTTTGACTCATTCAAGTCACCTGTCTTTCATGATTCTATATTTAAAAAGTAAACGTTCAGTCCTCATTCATCTAATCACAATTTGATCGAACCGTCACTGTTTGAAAAACGGCTTTATGTCAGTCTATTCCCCTGTTATTGAAAACATAACAGCCTTTCCCCTTCCTATGTAACAAACAAGTCTCTATTCTCGCATATTGTTTCAAATATATTACAAGAAAACTGTTTTTGTCTTGTGATTGAAAAATGCCATCGGTCTTGCGCATGATATAGTTTATTTGCACAGGAAACCGGGTAACATACGCAACTTGTGCTCTAAACTTGTTTACACACATCGACCATATACAGCCACTTAGGGTTTTATTTTAAAAAACGGAGGGAAAACAATATGTTAAAGCGTTTCGCATCTATCATTGTCGCTGCCACTCTCGCTTTCTCGGGTCTTGCTTTCACAACAGGTGAACAAGCAGAAGCTGCTAGCGGAAAGTTCGCTTACTCGAAAGTTAACGGTTTGAACATTCGCACAGCACCGTCGCTCACATCGAAAGTTTCAGCAAAAATGAACAAAGGCCAACGCTATACATACCTCGGTAAAGTTGGTTCGTTCTACAAAATCAACTATAAAGGGACTCACCGTTATATCTCAGCTTCATCGACGTATACGTACTTGAAAGCGACGAGCTCGAAGACAACGACTGCGAAAAAAGTAACAACGTCTTCTTCAAGCGCCCGTTCAAAATTGGTTGCTGAGTCGAAGAAGTACCTCGGTACACCTTACCGTTACGGCGGAACGACAACTGCTGGATTTGACTGCTCAGGTTACACAGGTCACGTTTACAAGAAAGCCATCAACAAATCGATTCCACGTGATTCTCGCTCGCAATACGCAAACTCGAAAAAAGTTTCGAAGTCAGCGATTCAAGCCGGTGATCTCGTGTTCTTCTCACACAACGGTCGCACAATCCAACACGTTGGAATGGCACTTAGCAAAACGCAAATGATCAACTCTGAAACAGGCGGTGTTAAATACGCCAGCTTCACATCAGGTTACTGGGCACCACGTTATGTCGGTGCAGGCACGTACCTCTAATTCAAATGATCAAACGACCCGGTTCATTGGAACCGGGTCGTTTTTTTCGTCTCGACGTTTCGTAACACCGTGTCCGTGCTCGTCAACACCGAGAACGTCCCATCCGTCTCCAAGACGACGGCCTCGACTTGATTGAAATCCGTACCGCTCGATCGAATCGCCTGCAACACTTCGATCTCGAGCACCCGTTCACGGCGCATCGTCTCCTCTAAATAAGCACCGTCATAGTAAAGCAGTGCCGGCGTCGACTTGATCAGTTGATTCACCCGTTTTGACCGGGTCGCCAACTTGGCCATGACGTATTGCATGAACACGAGTGTCGCAAACGCGGTCAGTCCGTTCAATAACGGCGTCTGTCGACTCGTCAGTGTCGTGGCTAAAATCGATCCGAGCGCGACGGTGACGATAAAATCGAAAGCGTTCATTTTAGCGAGTGTCCGTTTACCGGAGACTCGCAAGATGAGGATGATCGCCAAGTAGGCACCTACCCCGGTCAGTATGATTTGTATCATTGTTCTCAGTTGATCCATCGTCTCCCTCCTTCTCTACTGCTGTTCCACGAAGCGCATCGATTCAATCCCTGTTCATCTTCCGTTCATCTGGCTTCGTTACGATAAAGCCATCACCTTGAAGGAGTTGTTTTACACCATGGAAAACGTTTGGAGTCTTCGTTTGATTCGCCTCGCCGCCTTGTTTGGTGTCATCGGGACGGCGATCGGTTCGCATATGTCCGGGGCCGGCAGTTATGCCTTTCGTCCGATCCATGCCCATATCTTGCTCGCCGGTTGGTTATCGGTCTTCGCCTGGGGCGTGTTCTATCGTGTCTATTCGGTCCGAAACCAACTGCTCGTCACGATTCACGGATGGACGGCCGTCATCGGATCAATCGGATTGACGAGCGGCATGTGGTTCTATACGATGAACCCGTTCCAATGGAATGAGACCGTCACCCTCGTCTACTTCATCATCGGGGGCACGGTCTCCTTAATCAGTTTTGTTCTCTTTTTGATTGTCACGTTTATGATCGACCAGGACGAGCGGGTATGATTCCCGCTCGTCATTTTTGTTTCAAGGCACCACGCGCGTTCGTCGCCGCAAACACGACCATGATGACGCTCATTGCCCCGGCGACAGCTAGTCCGGCCGATAACGCGCTCCAGTCGATCGTCGGTTGTGTCAAGACGGCACGCATCCCTTCAAAGATGTACGTCGTCGGATTAAACGTCGCCGCCACTTTGAGCCATTCCGCCTCAATCAACTCTTTCGGGACGAACGTCGTCGACAAGAAGATGAGCGGGAAGAACAAAAGTGTCCCGGCTTGGGCGGCCTGAGCGTTCCGTGTCTTCAAGGCGACGCCGACCGAGTAGCCGGCAAAACCGAGGCCGAATCCGATGGCGAGCAATACCGTGAACAAGAAACCAGGCAGGCCGACCGGGATCGACAAACCGAGCAAGAACGCCACCCCGAAGATGAGGAGTGTCTGGACGAGCAGTTGTAGCATCCCGGCAATCATCGGGCCGAGCACGATCGCCGTCCGCGTCGCCGGAGTCAGAAGCAAGCGGGCGAAATAGCCGCTCTCGATATCACGTACGAGCGCCTGCCCCGTCCCACCGGCCC
>NZ_SJUP01000007.1:0-145024 GCF_004337025.1 Exiguobacterium sp. SL-10
ATATCGTTCTACAACCACGATCGTTTCCAGAAACGACTAAACGGCTTGAGCCCTGTCGAATACAGGTCTCAAGCCGCCTAGGCTGGTTTTCATTATTTGTCCTGTCTACTTGACAGGGAGCACTTCAATTCGTCTGCAGTTTCAAGCTTACGCGTGAAGCGTGACATTCAGTTCTTCCGCGACCGCCTTGAAGGCAGAGAGCGCGCGTTCGAGGTCGTCACGGGTATGTTCCGCCGTCACGATCGTCCGGATCCGCGCTTTGCCTTTCTCGACCGTCGGGAAAGCGATGCTCTGTGCAAACACGCCATGGTCTTTCAATTTATCCGAGAATGTGTGCGCGAGCGTCTCTTCGCCGAGCATGATCGGCGTGATCGGCGTCGTCGCATGGCCGATGTCAAAGCCGAGGTCACGCAGACCCGTCTTGAAGAACTCGGTGTTCGCCCACAATTTATCGAACAATTCTTCCTCTTCCTTCATGACACGAATCGCCTCACGGTTCGCCGCGACAACCGCTGGCGGATGTGACGTCGAGAACAAGAACGGACGTCCTTTTTGAATCAAGAAGTCGCGAATGTCGTTCGAGCAGGCGACGTAGCCGCCGAGGACACCGATTGCTTTCGATAGCGTCCCGACTTGAAGCGCGACCCGTCCGTCGAGCCCGAAGTGGTTGACCGTGCCGCGACCGTTCTGCCCGAGCACGCCCGAGGCGTGCGCATCATCGACCATGACCGCCGCGTCATACTTCTCGGCGAGCTCGACGATTTCTGGGAGCGGCGCGATATTGCCGTCCATCGAGAAGACGCCGTCCGTGACGATCAGGCGCGTCCGGTAGTCTTGCGTCTCTTTCAACGCCGCCTCTAAATCGGCGAGGTCGACGTGCTTATAGATGCGGCGGGCCGCTTTCGTCAACCGGATGCCATCGATGATCGAGGCGTGGTTGAGTGCATCACTGATGACGACGTCTTTTGGGCCAAGGAGGGCCGACAAGACGCCGAGGTTTGTCGCGAAGCCCGATTGGAACACGAGGGCCGCTTCCGTATGTTTGAATTCGGCGAGCTCACGCTCGAACGCCTCATGCATCTCGAACGTCCCGGCGATCGTCCGGACCGAGCCCGTGCCGGCACCGAACTGTTCGACCGCTTCGATGGCCGCTTGTTTCAAGCGCGGATGGTTGGCGAGCCCGAGATAGTTGTTCGACGACAGCTGGACGAGTGACTTGCCGTCGATCGTGACCTCGTTCGCTTGCGCCGACTCGAGCGGTACGAGTGAGCGGAACGTGCCCGCTTGTTTCATTTCATTGATTGCTTCTGTAATATGTTCAAATGCCATATCGATTCCCCCTGTTATGGTATTAAGACGACCTTTCCACATTTCCCGGCCCGCATGAGCTCAAAACCTTGCTCGAACTCCTCGAGCTTGAACACGTGCGTGATAATCGGTTCAACGTTCAGCTGACCTGTCGCGAGTAACGTCGACACTTGGCCCCATGTCTCATACATCTTACGACCGGTGATGCCTTGGACGCGTACCCCTTTGAAGACGACGTCGCGCGTCAAGTCGATGGCGACTGGTTTGGCCGGGAGTGACAACACATTGACGTCCCCGCCAGCCGTGACCATCTTGAACGCCTGGTCGATGGCGACCGGATGCCCGCTCATCTCACAGACGACGTCGATGCCGTCCCCGTCCGTCTGATCCATAATCAACGCGAGCGGATTTTCGTCCATGCTATTGATGACGACGTCCGCCCCCATCTCCGCAGCGAGCTTCAACCGATACGGGTTGACGTCGATCGCATAGACACGACTCGCACCGGCCGCCTTGGCGACACCGACGGCCATGAGACCGATCGGTCCACAACCGACGATGGCGACTGACTTGGCCGACACGTCACTCGCGAGCACCGTATGGACGGCGTTACCGAGCGGTTCTTGAATCGAGGCGAGCTTCGATGGCATCGACTCAGGGTTGACCCACAAGTTCTCCTCCGGCATGACGACGTACTCGGCGAAACAGCCTTGCGTGTCGACGCCGATGATTTTTGTGTTCTTGCAGATATGATACTGTCCGCGTAGACACTGCTTGCACTGATGACAGACGATATGCGTCTCGGCCGATACCGTTTGTCCGACTTGGATGCGTTTCGTCCCTTCCCCGAGCGCCACGACTTCCCCCGCGAACTCGTGACCGAACACGTATGGCGGTTTGACCCGGCTCTTCGCCCAGTCGTCCCACTCATAAATGTGGACATCGGTCCCGCAAATCGATGTCGCCTTCACTTTGATTAACACTTGTCCAGCGCCTGGTGTTGGAATTGGCACTTCAACCAACTCCGCCCCGAATCCGGCCGTATGTTTTTGAATCGCTTTCATCACAGGTGTCGTTGCTTCCTTCTCTGTCATAGACACGAGCTGTTCCATTGAAAACGTCCCCCTCTTCATCTCTTGATCGAACTTCACGTTCTCTTTCATCTTGTCATAAAATGACGAACCTGAGAAGATAGAACGTCATATTTTCAGACAAAAAAGAGAAGCCATCCGCGCCGATGGCTTCTCTTACAAGAATAGGACCTATGTCCCGAGCGCAAGCTCATCGTGGTTCGATGATGAGCTTGATTGCCGTTCGTTCTTCTCCGTCAATCATAATATCAGTGAACGCCGGGATGCAAATCAAATCCAGCCCGCTCGGCGCGACGAAACCACGCGCAATTGCGACCGCCTTGATCGATTGATTGAGCGCACCGGCGCCGATTGCTTGAATCTCACACGTTCCTTTTTCACGAAGTACGCCAGCGAGTGCACCCGCCACGGAGTTAGGATTCGATTTTGCCGAAACTTTGAGTACGTCCATTCTTGTTTCCCCCTCGGGTAGGTTGTTCAATCAAACCATACGGTTTGATCATCTAGGTGTATGCGTTCGATTTTTGTGGCTCGTTTCGATTGGTCATCGATTGTGATTAAAACTCCATTTAATTGTTCCCGTCCCTCGGCAACTTCAAACCGGACCGGGAGTTGTGTCATGAATTTTCTCAAAACGACCTCGGCATCCATGCCGAGCACACCGTCAAGCGGACCCGTCATCCCGACGTCGGTGATGTAAGCCGTGCCGTTATTCAGAATTCGGTTGTCCGCCGTCTGGACGTGCGTATGGGTTCCGACGACAGCCTGGACGCGTCCGTCGAGATGATACCCCATCGCAATCTTCTCGCTCGTCGCCTCGGCGTGCATGTCGACAAAAATCGCGTCGACCTCGCCGCGAATGTCTTCGACGAGTGCATCGACCGTGCGGAACGGACAGTCGAGCGACGGCAGGAACACAGTCCCCATCGCATTGATGACCGCGAGCTTCTTGCCGCCTTGTTTCAACACCATCATCCCGACACCCGGCGTGCCGGCAGGGTAGTTGGCCGGGCGGACGATGCGGTCGGCATCATCGATCCAATCAAAGATGTCACGGTTATCCCAAGTATGATTCCCCATTGTCACGCCATGGAATCCAAGCTCAAGAAATTGTTGATAGATTTTTTTTGTGATACCGCGCCCGTTGGCTGCGTTTTCACCGTTGACGAGCATGAACGTCGGGCTGTATTTGCTCTTCAGCCGTCCGATTTGGGCGCTCAAGATGTCGCGACCTGGCTTCCCGACCACATCGCCGATAAATAAGATTTTCATAGTTTTGTCCTCCCACAATAGAAAAAGCGGAGAATGTCTCCGCTCTTGTTACTTCGCATAATCGACAGCACGCGTTTCGCGAATGACCGTCACTTTAATTTGGCCTGGATAATCAAGCTCATCTTCGATCCGTTTACAGATGTCACGGGCCATCTTGTTCGCCACGACGTCATCGACGACGTCTGGGCGGACGATAATCCGGACTTCACGTCCCGCTTGGATGGCATATGATTTCTCGACTCCTTCGAACGACTCACAAATCGCTTCGAGGCGCTCAAGGCGTCGAATATAGCTTTCGAGCGTCTCTTGACGGGCTCCCGGACGCGCTGCTGACAAGGCGTCAGCCGCTGCGACGAGAACCGCGATCGTCGACGTCGCTTCGACGTCCCCGTGGTGAGAGGCAATCGAGTTGATGACGACCGGATGCTCTTTGTACTTCGTGGCAAGCTCGACACCGATCTCGACGTGGCTACCTTCGACTTCATGGTCGATGGCTTTCCCGATATCGTGGAGGAGACCCGCTCGCTTGGCGAGCGTGACGTCTTCCCCGAGCTCGGCGGCCATCATGCCGGCGAGATGGGCCACTTCGACCGAATGGGCGAGCACGTTTTGACCGTAACTCGTCCGGTAGCGCATGCGACCGAGCGTCTTGACGAGGTCCGGATGGACACCGTGGATGCCGGCTGAGAATGTCGCTTCTTCCCCGTATTCACGGATGCGCTCATCGACTTCACGACGCGATTTTTCGACCATCTCTTCGATTCGGGCCGGATGAATCCGACCGTCTTGAACGAGTTTCTCGAGCGTCATCTTGGCGATTTCACGACGGACCGGGTCGAATCCAGATAGGATGACCGCTTCCGGCGTGTCATCGATGATCAAATCGATTCCAGTAAGTGTCTCGAGCGTGCGGATGTTACGTCCTTCACGTCCGATAATACGACCTTTCATCTCATCACTCGGTAAATTGACGACAGATACAGTCGTCTCGGCGACGTGTTCGGCCGCGTACCGTTGCATCGTGAGAGACAAGAGGTGTTTCGCTTTTTTATCAGCTTCTAATTTTGCTTTTTGCTCGATTTCTTTTTGAAGGAGAGCAGCATCGTGAAGCGCTTCCTGCTTCGCTTCGTCCATGATGATGGTCCGTGCTTCTTCTTTCGACAAGGCTGCCACACGTACAAGTTCTTGGCGCGCCTCCTCATATAATTCCTCCACTTTGCTTTCGAGCGTTTCCGCTTCACGCTTCCGTTTCGCGAGGGCAGCCTCACGTTCATCCAAAGCATCTTCTTTCCGTTCGAGCATGTCTGCTTTCCGGTCGAGAAGCTCTTCTTTTTGGACGAAACGATTTTCTTTCACTTTCTGCTCTTCACGTCGTTCGCGCAATTCTTGTTCGGTCTCATTGCGAAGTTGAATCATCTCTTCTTTTACTTCAAGCCGTGCTTCTTTTTGCATCGCTTCCGATTGTTGTCGCGCTTGCTCTACAATCTTGGTCGCTTCCGTCTCGGCACCTTGAATCTTCGCTTCGGCGATCGATTTACGCACAAAAAAACCTGCAACAAAAGCTATCGGCAAAAGGAGGATCAGAATAAGCTCTAATAGCCATTCCATCATGTTCACCTCCCTTTCGCAAGGTTATTTTATTTTTTCATGAATGTAAACGCGAGCGAGCCCGCGTATAGCTTCATTGTACTTATTTACCTGTTAGAATGCAATGCACGGACAGGATAGAACTACCAATTCACGAAAAAAATTATACTAAAAAAATCTCGCCTGAACCGTGTCAGGCGAGAAATGTTACTTACTCTTCGTCTAAAAGCGAGAGGACGTCATCATTGTCAGCTTCGACCGTGATTGTCTTTTCACCGTTGAGGCCGTAATGGTCGCGGATCCGTTCTTCGACCGAAGCGGCTACCGACGGGTTCTCTTTCATGTACTGCTTCGCGTTCTCGCGGCCTTGACCGAGACGTTCTTCGTTGTACGAGTACCACGCACCACTCTTTTGAACGATGTCGAGGTCGGCCCCGATGTCGATGAGCTCCCCTTCACGTGAGATCCCTTCGCCGTACATGATATCGACTTCCGCTGTCTTGAACGGTGGCGCAATCTTGTTTTTGACGACTTTGATTTTCGTCCGGTTTCCGACCATGTCTTGTCCTTGTTTGAGCGTTTCCGCACGACGGACTTCGAGACGAACCGAAGAATAGAACTTGAGGGCACGACCACCAGGAGTCGTTTCCGGGTTCCCGAACATGATTCCGATTTTCTCACGGATTTGGTTGATGAAGATAACGATTGTCTTCGACTTGTTCGTCGCACCAGACAATTTACGGAGCGCTTGGCTCATCAGGCGGGCTTGAAGACCGACGTGCGAGTCGCCCATCTCCCCTTCAATCTCGGCTTTCGGAACGAGTGCCGCAACCGAGTCGACGACGAGAATATCGACCGCACCAGAGCGGACGAGTGCTTCTGCGATCTCAAGGGCTTGTTCCCCTGTATCTGGTTGTGATAAGAGCAACTCATCGATATTGACGCCCAAGTTTTGTGCGTATTTCGGGTCGAGCGCGTGCTCGGCGTCGACGAAGGCAGCTTGACCGCCACGTTTTTGGACTTCAGCGATGGCGTGAAGCGCCACCGTCGTCTTACCTGACGATTCAGGTCCGTACACTTCGATGACACGACCACGTGGATATCCACCGGCACCGAGCGCGATGTCGAGGGCGATTGAGCCGGACGGGGTCACCGAAACTTGCTGATCTGTATTTTCACCGAGGCGCATGATTGAGCCTTTACCGAATTGTTTCTCAATTTGGCGTAATGCCATTTCTAACGCTTGTTTACGATCACTCATAGATTAATGAGCCTCCTTTGATTGATACTTTCATTATAAGCGAAGCGAAGACGATACACAAGTTTTTTGCGAACGTTTATTCGCCTTTTTTCATTTGTTGCAGGAGCGCCCATATGCCGTCTTTCGTAGCACGTGCTTGAATGACATGCCGCTCTTGATGTGGGTAATCGCGTTCGATCACGTCAATCCCCGCCGGCGATCGGATGCCGATGAACACTTTCCCGACCGGCTGACCCGAACTTGACGTCGGCCCGGCCTCGCCGGTAAACGCCAGCCCATAATCCGTTCCGGTCTGACGGGTCAGACCGAGGATCATTTCAAAGGCGACTTCTTTTGAGACGACCGAGTGTGACTCAATTGTATCAAGGGATACCCCTAAAAACCTATTTTTTAGCTCGTCAGAATAGGTGACGACACCGCCCTTGAACACCGAGGACGCCCCCGGCACGGCCGTCACCATCGCTTGGGCTTGACCACCGGTGAGCGACTCGGCAATCGACAACGTCGCCTTCTGCGCTTGCAGTTCGTGAATCAGACGTGCGGCGAGCGTATCGTCGTCCGATCCGAAGTAATAACGGCCAACTCGTGCCAAAATATCCTGTTTGACCCGATGGATCATCTGTCGTGCCACGGCCTCCGTATCAGCCCGGGCGCTGATGCGCAGTCGTGCCTCGCCCGACTCGGCGTACGGAGCGACCGTCGGGTTCGATCCGCTCATCAAATCGGAGACCGCCGCGTCGAGCGCCGACTCGCCGATTTCATAAAAGCGCAGTGATTCAGAGACGATGGTCATTCCACCGAATTTTTCAGGGAACGTAGCGTCGACGATCGCCTTCATTTCCCACGGGACACCCGGTAACAACAGCCATGTCGGTTCATCCTCGATCCACATCCCGGGCGCGAGACCGACCGGGTTATCGAGCACCTCCGCCCCGGTCAAGACATCGGCTTGCCGCGCGTCGCCTTCGTTTGGCTCACGTCCGCGCGAGGCGACGAACCGATGGATTGTCTCGAGCGAAGCCTCGTCACGGACGAGTGGACGCCCGAGCACGTCGGCTAGTGTCGTCTTCGTGATGTCATCCGCCGTCGGTCCGAGGCCCCCGGTGACGATAATGAATTCGCTACGTGACCGCGCTTGTTCGAGCGTCGCTCGCAACCGGTCCTCGTTATCTCCGACGACTACATGATACAGTACGGACAACCCATATTTCGACAGCTGTTCTGATAAATAACGGGCGTTCGTGTTCGTGATTTCCCCTAAGAGCAGTTCAGAGCCTACCGCAATGATTTCGGTGCGTTTCATCCAAATTCCTCCCCAATAAAAAACGAGCTGTTCGGCAAAGCTGAACAACTCGTCTATGCCGACGGTTACATCGACTTTACAATGATCTTATAGTTTTGTGCGAAATATTCGGCCCCTGAGTAAATCGTCAAGACGAGCGCGAGCCACATCGCCCATTCGCCGAACGGGATACCGATATAGCTGAAAATCGGGTTGCCGAATAACAAGAAGATGATGGCAAAGAGTTGGACCCATGTCTTCGCTTTGCCCGACTTCCCAGCCGCGACGACGATTCCTTCATCGGCCGCCACGAGACGAAGTCCCGTCACAGCGAATTCACGCGATAGGATGACAACGACGACCCACGCCGCGACGAGATCCATCTCGACGAGCAGGACGAGCGCTGCCGTGACAAGTAGTTTGTCAGCGAGCGGATCCATGAACTTCCCGAAGTTGGTGACCAAGTTGTGCTTACGGGCGAGATGTCCATCCAGCCAGTCAGTGATAGCGGCGATCGTGAATACGACGCCGGCGATGAATTGATGGAGCGGAACGTCCGCCCCGAGGAAAGCGATGTCTCCCCAATCAAAATCTACGGCAAGCAAGACGACGAACACGGGAATCAGTAACACCCGTAACATCGTCAAGCGGTTAGGTAGGTTCATCGAGAACTCCTCCTCTAGAAGGAGAGTCAACTTATTCTGCGTCGACTCTCTTTACAAATATATTTTGTGTGACCGGCGAGTCAGCAAGTTCCAGCTCGCGGCCATTGACAACAATTTTCTCGACCCCACCAATCAAACCGATGCGGATGCGGAGCGTATCCGTCTCTGCGTCCTCGATGACAATCGGATTCTGCTTCGATTGGTTCGGATATTCCGGCGCGAGGAACGGGCCCTCAAGGGAAGTATCTCGGACGCCGACATACGTTGCCGGTGACTCTTTTACATGAATCTCCGTCGTCAATTTATCAGCTGTTGCAATCTCATATGTGAGATCTGCTCCGCTCGTCGTCGCGACCGCGATCGGCCCCGTCTCTTCAGCTGTCTCTTCTTCAGCTGGTTCTTCCTCGACAGGCTCTTCTTCGACAGGCTCCTCTTTCGGGACGTCCTTGTTTTGATCAATCGTCACACCCGAGTTCGATGGCTCGGCCGGCGACGCGTTTTGATCCCCAAAATCAAGGTTCCGGACGACGTAATAGACGGCCGTCATCAAGAGGAAAGCGACGAGCACGAGCATGACTTTCGGTACCCAACGCGAGACACGGCTCGACGTTTCCGAGGCTTTCGAGTAGGTTTGTTTTCGCGACAATTGAACGGTCGGCTGCGGCTCGATTTTCGGCAAGTCTTTCGCATACGTCTCGTACAGTTCATCGACATCAAGCCCTAACGATTCTGCGTACGTTTTGATGAACGCCCGTGCATAGAACGAGCCAGGGAGATTTTTGTAATCACCTTCCTCGATCGCGATGATATAGCGTTTTTGAATCTTCGTCGTCTGCTGGATTTGGTCGAGCGTCAAACCGCTCGCCTCACGCCTTTGTTTCAAAAAAGTCCCTAGTTCTGTCACAGGGGTCCACACCTTCCATTCAAGTAGTTATTCAAACCATTCTGCCTCACGATGTGTCTCTTGAGGAATGATAATCTCCTCATCTTGTGAATTCCGCAGTTCGATGATGTAATCAAAGTCCTCGAACACACAGTCGGTGTTGCGAACGTAAAGATCAGGGTGCTCGATGACTTTGACAGACGGAAGTCGCATCACTTCACGAATCAATTGCCGATGGCGCTCATCCATCGTCCGCGTCGAGACGGCACCGTCGATGATATAGACATGGTCCCCTTCGCGTTCTTCTTCGAATAGTGACGTCCGCACCGTCTGTTTCATGAGCGTCGAGGATAAGAACAGCCAGCGCTTGTTCGCACAGACACTCGCCGCTACAATCGACTCGGTTTTTCCGACACGAGGGTTGCCGCGCACGCCAATCAGCAAGTGTCGTTCTTCTTTCATCAGTTCTGCGACAAAATCGACGAGGACACCCAAGTCCTCGCGCACGAAACGAAACGTCTTCTTGTCGTCGTTGTCATGCTCGATGTAGCGCCCGTGTCGAATCGCGATCCGGTCCCGAAGTTTCGGGCGTCGAAGCTTGATGACGACGATGGCTTCCATCTTACGTAAAATATGTTCCAGACGATGGACGTGATCGGCCGCCGGTGCCTTTAACAGCATGCCGCGGCGCTGAAGATCGACGCCGTTGATCGTCACGATTGAGATTTGAAGCATCCCCATCAGTGAGGCGATATCCCCCAGGATACCAGGCCGATTTTGGCAAAGTTCATATTCGAGATACCATTCTTCGAACTTATGATCCATCTCGTCCACCCTTTCTGATGTGTGCTCGCTACCTTGTTCATTCTAAATTATTTTAGAAGAATTGAAAAGAACTCGTTTCAGTCGAGGCAACAAAGTTTCAAACCCAACCGCCATCGATGCGAAGCGCGGTGCCAGTTATGTAAGAAGCAGCCGGGGAGCAGAGGAAACGAATCGTCTCTGCCACTTCCCCAGGGCCTCCCAACCGCCCGAGCGGAATCTCATCACGGACCGATTGTTTCGTCTCTTCTACCGTATCATTCATCGGAGTGTCAATCCACCCTGGCGTGACCGCGTTGATACGGACGTGAAACGGCCCGGCCTCACGAGCGAACGCCTTGACGAATCCGAGCTGAGCGGCCTTGACCGTCGAATAAAGGACTTCGCCGGCCGCACCGACCTCCCCCCAGACGCTCGAGACGACGACAATGTCGAGCGGGCGGTCATACGGTTTCTGCCCGACGACGTGCTGCACGAGCCGGACCATCGAGCGGATGTGAATCCGATAGAGACGGTCGAGTTCGAGGAGCGGCTGGTCGACGAGCAGACCATGGGCATGATTGCCGGCGACGTGGACGATGCGATCGACCGGTCCGAGTGTCTCGAGCCACGCTTCGAGTCGAACATCATCGTCGAGGTCACATGTGACGACGTCGGCCGTCAAGTTCTCACTCGCGATGAACGCACGAAGCGCCTCCGTCTGCGTATGCGCCTGCAAAATGAGCGTGTCGTCACGGAACGCCAACGCGACGGAACGGCCGATCGCCCCGCTCGCCCCGGTGATGAGCGTCGTCACGGTTTCTTGACGATGCAGACCGTCCGTTTATCGGATTGGAACAGACGGTCATATGCCGCATACAAATCGTCGAGTGAAATCGCATCGAGCAAATCAGGAATGTCGAACATGTTGCCACCGCTAAGCGCATAACGTGAGAACTGGTTGGCAATAAACTCTGGTGAGTTGAGTGCCTTTAAAAACTGCCCTTTCATCATACGCTTCTTGCGATCGAGCGTGTTGGCCTCGAGCTCGAGCGGACGATCGAGGGCGGACGTGATGCGTTTGACGAACGCATCGACATGCGGCGTCTCCATCGAGAGGACGGCGAAGGCAAACGTCTCTTCCGACGTGTAGTCAAACGAGAACGCGTCATCGATCAATCCTTCGGCGTACAGTTCCGCATAGAGTGGTGCTGTCGTGTCGAACAAGGCGTGCATGAGGAGCTCGACGACGAGTTCTTGCTTCATGCCGGCCTTACCGGCACTCGGTGTATCTTTATAGCCGATCATCACTTTCGGGACCGAGACGTCCATCTCGATGACCCGTTCCGACATATGGACCGCATCGGGTTCCTCGATTGCTTCACGCGCCGTCAACAGCGGCGCTTCAAACGACTTCGCTGCCTGATTCGCAGTAATCTCGGCTAGCACGACGTCCGGTTCAATATTGCCGACGACGAACAGCACCATGTTACTCGGATGATAGAACGCATGATGGCAACGATACAAATCATCGGCCGTGATGGCACTGATTGATTCGATTGTACCGGCGATATCGATTTTGACCGGATGCTCGGCGTACATCGCCTCAATCAAACCGAAGTAGAGACGCCAGCCCGGATTATCTTGATACATTTGAATCTCTTGTCCGATAATGCCTTTTTCTTTCTCGACCGATGCTTCCGTGAAGTACGGTGCTTGAACGAAATCGATTAACGTCTTCAAGTTCTCGCTGACGTTCGACGTCGCTCCAAACAAGTAAGCCGTCCGAGTGAACGACGTGAACGCGTTCGCCGACGCGCCGAGGCGTCCAAACTGTTGAAACACGTCGCCGTCTTCTTTCTCAAACATCTTATGCTCGAGGAAATGGGCAATCCCGTCTGGTACGTCGACCCAATCTTCTGTTTTAAAACGCCGGTCGATCGATCCGTATTTCGTCGTGAACGTGGCGTACGTCTTCTCGTATCCGGTTTTCTTCAATAAATAGACCGTCAATCCGTTTTCAAGGACGGTGTGATGGAGTGTTTCTCCTACGTTTGGAAAATCGAGTTTCATACGGTTCCCCCCTTTAAGCAGTAGACAGCCTGTAAGTCCAGGCGGTTGGCGAGCGCGGCCACGTCTTCCCGTGACGTCTGTTCGATAATCGCCATCTCTTCCTCAAGCGAGAACGGACGAATGTCCGAGCCGCTCATCCAGGCAATCAATTGACGCGGGTTATCTCCGAGTTGACGGCGTTGATGGTATAGCATCGCTTTCGTCTGTTCAAGTGTTTCATCCTCGAACGTACCAGCCTGGAGGTCAGCGAGCTGATCGGCGATAATCGCCTCGGTCTTCGCCTGGTTCGAGGCATCGATTCCGGCGTAGACGAATAGCATCCGGCTGAGCGAGCTGTACTGCGAGGCGGCATAATAGGCCAGGCTCTCTTTTTCGCGGACGTTCATAAACAATTTCGAGTGCGGGAAGCCACCAAACAGACCGTTGACGACTTGCATCCGGACAGCGTCCTCACTTCGCGGGTCGACGTCGACTTGATAGGCGAGGTGCAATTTGCTCTGATTGATGTCTTGATGTTCCTCGAGGCGTTGGAACTCACGGACGTGAGACTGAGGGTACTCACGCACGAGCCGTTCCCCGAGCCCTTCGAGCGGAGCGAACGCTTCCGTCACTTGCTCACGTGTCACATCGCCGACGACATAGACATCGACACGGTCGTGACGAATCATCGACTCGTATGCGTCAAAGAGCGTCTTTGGCGTCACATGCTTCAATTGATCAAGCGTGCCGAGCGATGGGATGGCGAGTTCGCCGCCGAGCAATTCTTGAAGCCGTTGCTGGGCGAAACGCATTTTGTCATCATATACCGATTCAATCCGTTGGCGTTGCAGACGTGCCTCCTGTTCGACGATGAGCGGTTGAAATGCCCCGTCATAGGCGTTCGGACGAAGCAGCACCTCTTCGAGCAGCTTGATCGCCTCAGCGAGTACCGATTCGCCGACGAGCGCATCGCTCACAACTTCAAGTTGAAACTGGATGACGTGCTCTTTGCCGACTTTCGATGCCCCTGCGTATAGGCTCGCGTCATACAGTTGTTCTAACGGTGTGTGAAACAGCTCAATTGACGGATAAGCTTCGGTCGCTTTCTCCATCACATACGGCAATAAGGCGCGGTCAGCAATCGTATCAGCCGATAGCGGGGCCGCGAATGAGACGAGACATGTCGTCGTCTTGAATTTTTGGGTCGGGTAGACCGAATAATGCAATCGTTGTTGGAATTGTTCGATTCCTTTCATAAGCTGATCTACTCCTTTTTCTTTTTCTTTTTCGTTTTGAATACATCCGCACCGCGGGCGTACTCTTGATCGGGCACCCCGGCCACGACGTTCGCGTAACGGGCCGCGGTGAATAAGTAGTCGCTCAATCGATTATAGTACGGGAGCTGACGGACGGCGGCGTCCACATTGACGAGTTCCCGTTCGACACGACGACAGACGGTCCTTGCCACGTGAAGGCTCGCCGCACTGACACTGCCGCCCGGCAAGATGAAGCGGACGAGCTCTGGACATTTCGGTTCAAGTTCGTCGATCCACGTCTCGAGCTCGGTGACGATGTTCAAATCGACTTGTTGCGGTGGCGTCTCGGTATACATGAGTTCAGACCCAAGGTCGAACAGATCATGTTGAATCTTCGTCAGCTGGGTCCGGAGCGTCTCATCCGTCTGATAGGCGAGCGCAAGACCGATTTGACTGTTCAACTCATCTAACAGCCCCATCGCTTGGATATGTGGGTGGATTTTCAGGACACGCCCGCCGATGAGCGACGTCTCGCCTTTGTCTCCGCCTCGAGTGTACAGTTTCATGTCATTTCCTCCTCTATGCCACAAATGGTGACCCACAGGAGTCACCATTGTCGTTATGCGTGCGGTTGTGTATACGGAAGGCGAATCGTGAACGTCGTTCCTTCCCCGAGCGCGCTCGAGACGTCGACCGTGCCGTGATGGGCGTCGATGACGTTCTTGACGATAGCGAGACCGATACCGGTACCCGTCTTGCCGCCGCTCGTCCGCGCTTTATCCGCTTTGTAGAACCGTTCGAACACGAACGGCAAATCTTCTTTCGGGATGCCGCTGCCCGTATCCGACAAACGGATCACGAAGCCGGCCTCCTCTTCACTCGCCTCAATCCGAATCGTTCCCGACTCGGTGTGGGCGATGGCGTTGCCAATCAAGTTCGTAAATACTTGCTCCAAACGATCACCGTCGGCCTCGATGGCGTGACGCGGAGCCTCTGTCGCGAGCGTGATGCCTTTCTCGTTCGCCATCTGGTTAAATTTGCGCATGACGCGCGGAAGAAATTCACCGAGGTCGAACGTCGTGAATTGCATCGTCTCTTTTCCTGATTCAATCCGTGCTAGGTCGAGCAAGTCGTTGACAAGACGGGCCAACCGGAGCGACTCATCGTAAATGATCGAAGCGAACTCTTTCGTCGCGTCGTCACTTTCGGTCATGCCGTCGATAATCGCCTCGGAATAACCTTGCAGCGTCACGAGCGGCGTCCGCAACTCATGGCTGACGTTGGCGACGAAATCGGTTCGCATCTTGTCAAGACGATGGCTCTCGGTCGTGTCACGGATGACGACGACCGCACCTTCGAAATCGTCTTCACCGAGAAGCGGTGTCACCGTCAACGTATAATAGTGATCGTCTTGCTTCACTTCGATCGTCTTCTCCGGAGCACCGGCGACGACGTCCTCATAAAGAGACAGGACGACTTCATGCGGCTGTTCGTTAATGAGAAGGGGCTGGGCTTGTGGGTTCGTCACGATGACGTTCGCATGGCGATCGAGCGTGATGACCCCATCGGCCATCGACCGCAAAATCGAGGCGAGTTGGAGCCGTTCCCGATCGAGCGCGTTCACGTACGTCGACAGTTGGCTGCTCATCGCGTTGAACGATCCGGCCAACTCCCCGATCTCATCGTTCGACTTCTGCACGAGTCGCAGGTCAAACTGACCTTCGCCCGTCTTGTTGACCGCGTCACGCATCTCACGGAGCGGTGCCGTGATCCGGGTCGATAGGAAGAAGGCAAACACGGTCGTGACGATGATGGCCGAGGCCACTGTCCAAAAGATGATCGTCCGAGCCCCTTCATTCGCGCTCGAGATCGCGTCGAGCGGTTCGATCAAGTAAAGCGTGTATTCGCCCGTCTCGAGTGAGAACGTCGTCCGGTATGCAAGTGCCGCCTGATCGTCGAATGACGAAAAGTTTCCAATCGCCGTCTCTCCGACCGCCTGATACGTTTCCCAATCTTGACGGCCGAGTTCGGTCATGAGCCCATCGACTTCCGTCCCGAAGTTCGAGCGGACCGTCCCGTTCTCTAATATATAGTTCGCACCGTACACTTCAATGATTTGGTCGACTGTCCGTGACGCGTCCCCTTCTTGAAGCAACACCGACTGGACCTGTCCGCCGAGCTTGGCCAAGTGACCACGCTCTTGGTCGATATGGAACGAGTTGAAAAACTCGAGCATCAATACAGAGACGATGAACAAGATGAGACTGACCAATACGAGGATCGTCAACCATAGTTTTGTGACGATGCTATTTCGGCGAATCATCACTCACTGACGACTTCGAACTTATAACCGACACCCCATACCGTCGTAATCATATGCGCGGCTTCTGGAGAGACCCGGTTCAACTTCTCCCGGAGTCGTTTCACGTGTGTGTCGACCGTTCGAAGGTCTCCAAAAAATTCGTAGTTCCATACTTCTTTCAACAACTGTTCCCGTGAGAACACTTTGTCGACTTGTTTGGCCAAGAAGAACAATAGTTCATACTCTTTCGGCGTGAGCGCGATCTCTTCTCCGTCGACCGTGACGCGGTGCGCGTCATTGTCGATTGTCAAATGTGGGAAGACAATCAAATCTTTTGATTTTTCGGCCGTCCGCAAATATTTCGTCGAGCCCGAACGGCGGAGGAGCGCTTTGACGCGCAAGACGACCTCACGCGGACTGAACGGTTTGACGATATAATCGTCCGCTCCGACCTCGAATCCTTGGACACGATCGACTTCTTCACC
Organism: Exiguobacterium sp. SL-10; assembly: GCF_004337025.1. Lineage (NCBI taxonomy): Bacteria > Bacillati > Bacillota > Bacilli > Caryophanales > Exiguobacterium > Exiguobacterium sp. SL-10. The sequence goes on from NZ_SJUP01000007.1 coordinate 16,246, forward strand.
TTTTGCCGTCAACATGATGACAGGCGTTGCCTTTGATTTTCGAAGTTCGGTACATACGGCAACCCCGTCCATTTTCGGCATCATCAAATCAAGAAGGATGACATCAAAGTCGTGCTCGAGGGCAAGTTGAAGCGCCTCTTCCCCGTTCGTCGCTTCGACAATCACATACTGTTCCCGCTCCAAATACATTTTTAATAGGCGGCGAATTCTTTCCTCGTCGTCGACCACTAAAATTTTTGTTTTATTAGCCATCCACTAAACCTCCTAATCGAACCATTACAAAATGTAGCGAATGTTGCACAATTGTGAACATTCCGCTCTCTTTCATAACTATACCACTCTATTATTTGGCTTCACAACGGTCAGTTGACAGCGGCATGAAAAAAGAAGCCACCGAAGTGACTTCTTTGTTTACGCATACGAATGCAAACCGGCGATGACGAGGTTGACGAACACCAAGTTGAACATGATGACGGCAAAGCCGCCGACACATAACCAAGCGGCTTTCGTCCCCGTCCAACCGCGCTGGATGCGCATATGCAAGTAGTAGATATAGATGAGCATTGTGATGAGCGCCCACACTTCTTTCGGGTCCCAGCCCCAGAAACGGTTCCAAGCGATTTGTGCCCAAATCATCGCGAAGATGAGACCTCCGAGAATAAACACTGGCAAGCCGATCGCGATTGAACGGTAGCTGATTTCGTCGGCTAGATCAAGATCGACTTTTTTCGCGAGCGGTTGAAGCGCCTCGGCGACCCGTTTCCGTAAGATGACGAAACGGAGCAAGACATAAATCACGACGCCGGCGATGACCGACCAAACGAGCGTGTTCAATTTCAACGTATTGATGAACGTCGGCAACTCGAGCGATAACCCGCTCGCACCAGAGAGAAGCTGTGCCCCTTCCGGCACGAACAACATCGGCATGAAGTATTCATACGACTCTTGTGTTCCGCGGTCGTTCGTGAACTCGACGACACCACCGGCACCGATCGCCTTGAAGAGCATCGAGACGAGAATGAAACCGAGCGTACACATAAGGACGAACATCGTGACTTCAAGCCACGTCCGCGACTTCGATTGTTCCCGCATCGACGTCTCATTCAACAAGAAGATGAGACCCGATGCGAAGCTGATCGCCAGAATGCCTTGCCCGAGCGCTGCGGTCGTGACGTGAATCTTCAACCAGACGCTGTTCAAGGCCGGGATGAGCGGCGCCACTTCGCTCGAGAACATCGAGGCGAAGGCGATGACGAGAAGCGCCACCGGCATGGCGAACAACCCGAGCACATCATTTTTATAAATCCCGTACACGACGAGGAAGCCAAGCACCATCATCATGCCAAAGAACGTCGTGTATTCGTACAGGTTCGATACCGGCGCATAGCCGACCCCGACCCAACGTAAAATAAAATATCCCGTTTGGGCGACAAAACCGATGACCGCCAAAATGAACGCATACTTGCCGTAGGCGACGCGGTTGACGTTGCGGTCTTTGCGCATCCCGCTGACCGCAATCGTGAACAACACGGTTGCGACAGCGTACAGGATGAACGCGATGAAGAGCAAACGACTGCTCCATTGAATCCACTCCATTATGATTCCCCTCTTTCATTGGTTGAGTTGTCGTCTGTCTTTTTTTCAAACCGTGCCTGATCTTCCCAGATCGGCAGGCCATGTTTCTCTAAGAGCGGTGTGATTTCGCGGTTAAGCGAAGATGGGTTCTTGTTCGTGAAACCGGCAACGAGCACGTCCGTCTCGCCGTGACGACGAATCCAGATGCGACGATGCGGCCAATACATGCCCATCACAATCCCGACCATAAAGATGATTCCACCGACGATCAGCACCGGATACGTCGAGTCACTCTTGACGCGCAGACCGCTCGTACTCGCCATTTCCGTCCCGGCGAATTGAATCACGTAGCGGTTATCCTCGTCGGCGACGTTCAATCGAATGCCAATCAAGTTCGATTCAGTCGTACCGTCCGGTGTGTCGATTGCCATAAAGAAGGCAGGGTTGAGCGCCCGTGGCGATTTCGTGTTCGGCTGACCGTCCTTGACCTCAAAGTCCGGATACAAGTCGTTCAGTTTGACTGTGACGCCACCAAGATCATACGTCGTCTCCGGATTCGTCAAATCGACCGTAAACGGTCCATACACATCACCTGTCTCTTTATCGGCGACGTTGAATGACATCGACAAGAACTCCGGTCGACTCGAATACTGTTCTTGATATACCTCATATTTTTCAAATTTGAACGGGTGATTTACTTTCGTCGAACCGGTATCGACTTCCTCGAGTTGCGGCGATCCGTCCTCGTTCGTCCCGGTCTTCTTGAACAGTGTCAATTCTGTCTCATAGTTTTTCGGGACTGCGCCCGCTTTCTCGATCGCCTCGGCAAACTTCGCATCTTCGGCGTTGTTTTCCGGATCATACATCTCTAAGATGAATTGGTCATTACGTAAATAATATTCGTCATCCGTCGCCTCAAGCGGAACCGTATCGCCTTCACGCACCCATTCGAGCGTATCCGTATGGAATGCCGGGAAGACGCGAAGCATCGCCCCGATGAAGAAGATGACGAGCCCGATATGGTTGACGTATGGGCCCCAACGACCGAAGCGGTATTTCTCGGCGAGCAAGGCATCCCCGTCACGCTTCACTTGATAGCGCTTCGCTTTTAAAGCGTCGCCGAACGCATCAATTTGTTCTTCCGAGCCTTTACCTTCTCCAATCAGGCGTTGGCCGCGCATGAAGCGATCGGTACGTCGGACCGGCTGGTATTTTAATGCTTTATACAACGGGAAAAACCGATCGATCGATACGACGATGAGCGATAACGTCAGCATGACGATCAACGTGATATACCACCACGATGTATAGAGGTTATGAAAGCCTAACGTGTAATAAATCGTCCCCGGTGTCCCATACTCGTCCGTGTAATACTGGCTTGCCGGCAATTGTTGCGGAATATACATCTCTTGCGGGAAAATCGTTCCGACTGCCGACCCGACGATGATGAGTCCGATGAGCCAAAGACCGACCTTGACTGATGCAAAAAAGCTCCACACCCGGTCAATCCATGACCGTGGACGACGCTTCGATCGTAAATCGGCGCCGTCGTATTTCATATCTAGCATATGTGCGCCCCCCGTTCGCTTACAATGACTTCTCGGCCAACTCCATCAGTTTCTCTTTCGTGAGTTCACCTTCATACTTTTCAATCACTTTTCCGTCGGCATCGATGACGAACGTGACCGGCAAGTTATAAATCCCGTACGCCTTCTCGACTTCGCTGCGCGTGTCCATCAAAATCGGATAATCGAGCTTGACGCCAAGGTCATTCACGAAGTTATCGACTCGAAGCGGCGTTTCACCGACGTTGACCGCCCAAAAATCGACACCCATTTCTTGAAGGGCCGCATAGTTGTCCTGGACGACCGGCATCTCTTTCTCACACGGTTCACAGAACGTGCCCCAGAAGTTGAGAAGAAGCCCTTCTCCTTCATACGTGTCACGCTCGACCATCGTCGTCCCGTCTAAACTGACGAGCTTGAAGTTCGGCGCATCGTCGCCGGCCTCAACCCGTCCGTCGTTGCCGGCCTGTTCAAACAATTGCATGATGACGACCGCTCCTGCGAACAGGACCATCGTCATGATCATGAGTCGCCAAAATGACCGTTTTTTCTTATGGGCCATCGCCTGATTCATGCGATCACCCGACTTTGTTTCTTTCGTCATGAGTTCACACCATCCTTCAGTTGTTATTGTACTGAAAAAACACCAAAAACGCACATTAACAGACTTTTTTCATCTTTTTGTCACACAATCTCCACAAACTAAAAAATCATCCTATCTCAGGACGATTTTTTAGTTGTTATTTTTTCTTTTTCTTGCCTCGTTGTACAGGTGGTACGGTCGGGTTGGCAAGTTCACGCAACTTGGATACTTCTTTGCGTGACAGTTCACGCCATTCGCCCGTCGTGAGACCGTCGAGCGTCAAGAAACCGAACTGTTCGCGCTTCAATTTGATGACTTCCGAACCGACCGCTTCGAGCATGCGGCGGATTTGACGGTTATGACCTTCAGAGATGACGATTTCTAGAATGGCCGAGTTTTTCTTATGGTCGACCGTCTTCATCTTCACTTGGGCACTACCCGTCTTATATCCGTCATCGAGCTCGACGCCCGACTCGAGTTGTTTAATCGCGATGTACGAAGGAATGTTCTTCACTTTCGCGACATAGCGTTTCGGGATTTTGAACTTCGGATGGGTCATCATGTTCGAGAACTCTCCATCGTTCGTCAAGATGATGAGTCCCGTCGTGTTATAGTCGAGACGTCCGACCGGGAAGACACGTGATCCAGGAGGGACGAGGTCAGTGATGACTTTCCGTCCTTTATCGTCTTCGACCGTCGAGACATAACCGCTCGGTTTATAAAGCACATAATAGACGTGCTCTTCTTGTTCAATTTTTACACCGTCGACTTCGACTTCAGACTTTGGTCCGACTTTCGTCCCGAGTTCGCGAACGACTTTCCCGTTGACGCGTACTCGACCGTCTAAAATCATTTCTTCAGCTTTACGCCGTGAGGCGACACCTGCTTGGGCAATCACTTTTTGTAAACGTTCCATTTATTCATTCTCCAATCTATCTTGCGTAATCGCAGACGGCTGGCCGAAGAACAGATCGCCTTCGTCCGATAGCTCGTCTTCAAACGTTAATGGGGGCAATTCATCGAGTGAATTGAATCCAAAATGGTCTAGGAAATGCTCGGTCGTCCGGTACAACTTGGCCCGGCCAATCGTCTTGGCTCGGCCGGCTGACTCAATCAACCCTTTTGATAACAGCGTATGGATGACGCGTTCGACTTTGACGCCCCGAACCTCCTCGATATCGGCTCGGGTGACCGGTTGCTTATAGGCGATGATGACAAGCGTCTCCATCGCGGCTCGTGACAACGCTTGTTCGGCCATCGTCCCGACGTAGCGTTGGATGTACTCCGATACCTCAGGAATCGTCACGAGCTTATACACGCCCGCCGATTCAATCAATTGGAACGGACGACCGGAGTCTTTGAACGATACTTCTAGCTTGCTCAACTGTTCGCGAGCGGCGGCTTCAGAAATGTCGAGCGTGTTCGCGAGGGCCCGCACTTCCATCCCTTCTTCGCCGACGACGAACAATAGACTCTCAATAATCGTTTCATAAGACAACAACGGCTTCATTCCTTTCCTTTGACGATTCGACGAACGAGATTTGAATGTCCCGTTCTTCTTGTTTAGTCGTGACGACGCGCAACTTAATCAGCTCGAGCAGTGCCATGAACGTCACGACGAGGTCCGACACGTCCGGGCGCTCCTCAAAAAATGAGAAGAACGAGGTCGTCCCTTCCGCTGAAACGTGTTCGTGCAACCGCGTCATCTGCTCTTCTAGCGTCCGCTCTTCGCGTTTGATCGTCTTTTTGCGGCGTTCTTTCCACCGCTTGCGTTCGACCATCTTCGAATAGGCGTGCAACAAGTCCGCGAAATTGAGCGGTCCGTCATACGGTTGGACGAGATCGGACATATACCGGGTCAAATCCTCACCAGGACGGCTATATAGCTCGAGTCGAGACTCTTCTTGCTCGCGCATGAACACGACAGCCTCTTTATATGCCTTATATTCAATCAACTGCCGAATCAACCCTTCCCGGGTCGGTTCTTCCCCAAAGTCGGGAATGTCATCCTCTTCGACCGGAACCGGTGGCAACAGCTGCTTGCTCTTCAATTGGAGCAACGTCGCCGCCATGACCAAATATTCACTGGCCACATCGAGCTCAAATTTTTGCATCGTCCGGATAAAGGCGACATACTGGTCCGTGACCTCGGAGACAGAGATGTCCGCAATGTCGAGCTCCATCTTACCGATTAAGTGGAGCAACAAGTCGAGCGGGCCTTCGAACGTATCGATTTTGACGTTGTACGCTTCCATAGAGACACCTGCCATTTACATTTTTGCGCTTTAGTATAACATGTTTTGTAGTACCGTGACCACGAAAGGAGATATTTGATGTCGACGCCTTTTATCCAGTATACGTTATTGTTTGAATGCCATGCCGATTATTTTGAATGCCATGAAGTGCTAGAGGAAGCATGGCAAGACGGGGGCCGAAGCAATTTGGGCTACGCCGTCTTGATTCAATATGCCGTCGCCCACTATCATGCCCGCCGTGGCAATACGTCCGGGGCGAAAAAAAGCATCATGGCGTTGCGACAAAAGCTCAGTCTGGCTGTGACCGACCTTGAAACAGTCGGAATCGATGTCGGAGCGTTCGCTCGTGACTTGGAACGTTGGCCGCTCCCGGAGGTGCTTCCGCTCGATGACACGACACGACAACGCATCGAGCGCTTGAAACCGACCTTCGAACCGACTACGCTCACGTTTGACGAGCTCGTCCATAAACATATGTATCGAGACCGAACACCGGTCGTCACCGAGCGGCTCCAGGCGCTCGAGGCACGCAAAAAAGCTAGGCGCTGAGCCTAGCTTTTTTTAAATGACGACTTGGTTCCATTTATCGAGCAGGTCCCCGGTTTTGCCTTGACCGACGAGCGTCAAGTCGAGCGGCAATAAGTTCCGGGTCTCATCGAGTAATTCGTAAGAACGCTTCTCGCCGCGGAATGACGGAGACAGCGCGATATGATGGATGAACATCGTCGTCTCTTGTTGCTCCATTCCGATGATCCCGACGAAGTCTTCCCCGACTCTCCAAAGATAAAGGAATTTGGCAGGGTCTTCTTCGTAGGACCGAACGAGTTCGAGCAAGGCGAGCGGAGATTTATCGCTACATGAGAACGCGAGCAAGCCCATCGCCGTCTTTTCGTACGATTGTTTGTATTTCACCAGCATTGCTGGTTTCACCACCTTTAGTCATTCATGTTTCACTAAGTGAACACGTGAGAGACATGGCTCATTGTGCCATAACGTTTAGGCAGAAATCAATTCTCGTCCCAAACTTTAACTTCGGCCATCTTCGTACCTTGACGAAGTTTGACCGCGTGCTCAAGGCCAGATGTCACTTTTCCGAAGACCGTGTGGACACCATCGAGGTGCGGTTGTGGCTCATGGACGATGAAGAACTGTGACGAGCCTGTGTTGCGTCCAGCGTGCGCCATCGAAAGTGAACCTGCTTCATGCTTGTACGGGAACGATGTCGACGTCTCGCATGGGATCGTCTTACCTGAACCGCCCATGCCTGTTCCATCTGGGCAGCCGCCTTGGCTGACGAAGTCTGGGATGACCCGGTGGAATGTCAACCCGTTATAGAAGCCGCTGTTGGCGAGTTCCTCAAAGTTGTCGACCGTGATTGGTGCCGCATCGTGGAACAAATCGAATTCAATCATTTCACCGTTCTCTAATTTCATAGATCCTTTTTTCATGAAAAGTTACCCCTTTATGTTCATATAGTCATTCTCACTCACACATTGCCCATTCTATCAAAAAAAACCGTCTGTCTCCACTATTTTGTGGAAACAGACGTTCTGACTTGCTACTTACTGGATGACCGCATGCACGAGTGGACGCGCCGTCGGCTCTGTCGCACCGATCGTATACGCATGGTCCATCCGCTCGAGCGCGGACGCCATGTCTTCTTTGTTCGAACGGAGCACGGCAATCACGTCACCGGCCTCGACCTTGTCGCCGACCTTCTTCTCGAGCGTGATACCGGCTGCGAAGTCAAGCTGATCATCTTTTGTCGCACGACCTGCTCCGAGGAGCATCGCCGCTACGCCAACTTCGTCGGCAATAATTGACTCGACATAACCCGCTTGTTTCGCGACGAACGTCGTCTCATACTTCGCTTGTGGAAGTTTTGACAAGTCATCGACGAGTGACGCATCGCCACCTTGCGCCGCGACGAACTGACGGAACACCTCGAGGGCATGACCGTCCGCCATCCGTTTCTCAAGGTCAGCGTACGCCTCCTCGAACGTCGAATAGAACTCGCCGAGCACCGCCATGTGGCCGGCGATCGTGAGGGCAATCGTCTTCAAGTCGTTCACGTCTTTGCCCGACAACACTTCGATCGCTTCTTTTACTTCGTTGGCGTTCCCGATCTCAAAACCGAGCGGTTGGTCCATGTCTGTGATGACGGCGACCGTTTTACGACCGACGTTCTTCCCGATGGCGACCATCTCTTCGGCGAGCGCTTTCGCGTCGTCGAACGACTTCATGAACGCGCCTGAACCTGTCTTGACATCAAGGACGATGCTATCGGCACCGGCCGCGATTTTCTTCGACATGATCGAGCTCGCGATAAGCGGGATCGAATCGACCGTCGCCGTTACGTCACGGAGTGCGTAAAGACGTTTGTCGGCAGGCGTCAAGTTACCTGTCTGACCGATGATTGACATCTTGATATCGTTTACTTGCTTCGTGAACTGTTCTTCCGTCAACTCGACGTTGAAGCCAGGGAACGATTCAAGCTTATCGATCGTCCCGCCTGTATGGCCGAGACCGCGACCGCTCATCTTCGCGACTGGGATGCCGATTGACGCGACAAGTGGAGCGACGATTAAGCTAATTTTGTCACCGACACCTCCGGTCGAGTGTTTATCAACTTTTTTACCTTGGATGTTCGACAAATCGATGACGTCACCAGACTTGACCATCTCCATCGTCAAGGCCGCCGTCTCTTTCTCAGTCATGCCGTTAAAGAAAATCGCCATCGAGAGTGCCGACATTTGATAATCAGGAATCGTCTCGTTCGTGAAGCCTTCGACGACGAAGCGAATCTCCTCTTCGTTCAATTCGCCACCGTTACGTTTTTTCAAAATCAAATCGACCATGCGCATAAGTTTCGTCCTCCTAGTTGGGTAATGGTTACATGCTTTGAATCGTTCCGCGTACGAGTGAAAGGAAGTCTTGACGGACGCGTTCTGTCGTCTCGATCACTTCTTCGTGGTTGAGTGGTTGATCTAAAATCCCGGCTGCCATGTTCGACACGCACGAGATGCCGAGTACACGCATATCCGAATGACGGGCCACGATGACTTCAGGCACTGTCGACATGCCGACGACATCGCCGCCGAGAAGACGTGCCATCTTGACTTCAGCCGGTGTCTCATATGTCGGACCTGTGTTCCCGAAATAGACGCCTTTTTGAATCGAGAGGCCGAGTTTTGCAGCGACACCTTCTGTCAATGTGACGAGCTCTTTATCATACGCTTCTGACATATCTGGGAAACGCGTCCCGAAGTCGCTCGCGTTCTTGCCGATGAGCGGGCTCGTGCCGAAGAAGTTAATGTGATCCGTGATGATCATCAAGTCACCCGGGTTGAACGACTCGTTGCAAGCACCAGCCGCGTTCGTGACGATGAGCGTCTCGACACCGATCAATTTGAGGACGCGTACCGGGAACGTGACTTGTTCCATCGAGTAGCCTTCATAGAAGTGGAATCGTCCTTGCATTGCGACGACGCGTTTTCCTTCGAGGTCACCGAAGACGAGTTGTCCAGCGTGTCCTTCGACGGTCGATACCGGGAAGTGCGGGATGTCCTCGTAAGGGATTTTGACCGCGTTCTCGATCTCGTCAGCGAGGACGCCGAGTCCTGAGCCGAGGATGAGTCCGATTTCTGGTGTTCCGTTCATGCGTTCCTGTAAAAATGCCTTTGTTTCGTTCCAATTTACCATGAGTAGTACCTCCTCAAATTTCGTTTAAGAAACTGTTTCCATGTGCTGGTGCGTCGACGCCGAAGTTATCCGCCACTGTGGCGCCGATATCGGCGAACGTTCCTCGAATCCCGAGGTCGACCGCTGTCGAGCCGTGATGATGGACGATGAGCGGCACGTATTCACGCGTATGGTCCGTCCCTGGTGCCGTCGGGTCGTTCCCGTGGTCGGCCGTGATGATAAGCAAGTCATCTTCACGCAATTTCTCCATCACTTCCGGTAGACGGGCGTCGTACTCTTCAAGCGCGATCGCATAGCCTTCTGGGTCACGGCGGTGACCGAAGAGTGCGTCAAAGTCAACGAGGTTCAAGAAGCAAAGTCCTTCGAAGTCTTCATCGAGCGATTCGACAAGCTTGTCCATCCCGTCCATGTTCGACTTCGTCCGAATCGCTTTTGTGACGCCTTCGCCGTCATAAATGTCGCTGATTTTCCCGAGGGCGATGACATCTTTCCCAGCTGTTTCAAGCGTGTTCATGACCGTCTGACCAAACGGCTTGAGCGCGTAGTCGTGGCGGTTCGATGTGCGGACCCAAGCGCCAGGTGTTCCGAGGAACGGGCGGGCGATGATGCGACCGAGCATGTACGGATCTTCGCGCGTGATTTCGCGGGCATATTCGCAGATGCGATACAACTCGTCGAGCGGGACGATTTCTTCGTGCGCCGCGATTTGAAGCACCGAGTCAGCCGATGTGTAGACGATCAAGGCACCTGTCTTGACGTGCTCTTCACCGAGCTCGTCCAAAATTTCTGTGCCCGAAGCCGGCTTGTTACCGATGATGTCGCGTCCGCTGAACTCTTTGAGACGATTAATCAAGTCATCCGGGAACTCCTCAAACACGCGGAACGGCGTATCGATATGAAGACCCATGATCTCCCAATGACCGGTCATCGTGTCTTTCCCAGCTGAGATTTCTTCCATGCGTCCGTAGGCGCTCGGTGTCGTCGACGCTTCGATGCCTTCAATCGGCTTGATGTTCGCCAGACCGAGGCGGCCCATGTGCGGCATGTTCAAGCCACCGTGTTCACGGGCGATGTGCCCGAGCGTGTCCGAACCAACGTCACCGAACTGGTCGGCATCTGGGGATTCCCCAATTCCGACCGAGTCCATGACGACCAAGAAAATACGTTTAAATTTCTTCACAAAAAGTTCCTCCTTTAGTGTCGTTACGCACGCGGGTGATGTTTTCGATAGACATCGTGGAGTCGTGCCTTATTGACATGTGTGTAGATTTGAGTCGTAGAGAGGTCTGCATGTCCGAGCATCTGTTGAATGGCCCGAAGGTCGGCACCGTTCTCGAGCAAGTGTGTCGCAAACGAATGACGGAGCACGTGTGGCGTGATCTCTTTTTGGATGCCGGCCTCTTTGGCCCGTCGTTTGATCATCTTCCAGAATCCTTGACGACTGAGCCGACCACCACGCCCGTTCAAGAACAACGCCTCGGTCTCCCGACCACCGAGCCCGTTACGCGCCTGCTGGATATAGCGTTCGACAAAACTTTGGGCGACCGATGACACCGGGATGATCCGGGCACTCTCGCCTTTGCCTTCACACTGTAGATACCCCAATTCGAACTGTAAATCATCCAAATCGAGCCCAAGAAGTTCACTGACGCGCATGCCCGTACCGTAAAGCAGTTCGAGCATGGCCCGATCGCGGAGCGCAAGCGGGTCTGACGTCGGCACGCTGTCGAGCAACCGCTCGACTTCGTCTTGTGACCACGTGTCCGGCAAATGCCGTTCCGCTTTCGGCGTCTCCAAATAGAGCGCCGGGTCAGTCGTTGCCCCGCCTGTCATCTTCAAATGATGATGAAACGTTCGAATTGAACTGACGGCCCGTCGGAGTGATGAAGCAGCCCGACCGGCTTGCGATAACTCTTCCATATGTTTGACGATGTGTGCCCGCGTGACTTCATTCCATTCTGTCACCCCGAGTTGGGTCAGTGTCGATAAGTACTGGGTCAAATCGCTCGCATAGGCTTGTCTCGTGTTCGTGGACATTCGTTTTTCAACCGTCATGTACTGCAAAAATGACTCGACTTGCGAACGCATGACATCCCCCTCCTTCCTCGTTACACCTGAATACGCTTTCATCATATCACTTATGTAAACCGTTGTGAAGACGTCTGACCTCATTTTTTTTAAGCTTTTTTGTGACAGATTTTGGTGAGGTTTTTACGTTTTCCTTCCGATTGGGGGCTTACGAATCTCGTCACGATTTGGTACACTCAAGTCGACTTATTAAACCAATTTAAAAAGTTAGGAAGGAGTCGGTTATGGGGCATACTACTACAGATTTAATGATCGCCGTGCGGCGTCAGCTCGTTCTATCCAATCATTCGACCGTCGCCGCCATCTCGGAGGCGACCCGGCTCAGCTTTCCGACCGTCAAGAAGCAGTTAGAGCAGTTGATGCAGGCCGGCGAAGTGTTCGAACACGGATTCGAGGATTCACGCGGCGGACGCCCTGCTAAACGTTACATCTATAATGAGCGGTTCACGCACGGATTGACGCTATACGTCGAGAAGACGGTCGTCCGCTATCGTCTCATCGATTGCAAGGGCGCAACGATTGACGACGGGACGCAAATCATTCTAGACGGGGACCACCTTGGTGCGCTCGGTGCGGTGCTCGATCGACAGTTGGACCAGACCTCCGACGTGAGTGCAATCTCCATCGGTGTCGCGGCGGCCGTCGCGGACGGGACGATCATCTTCGCCCCGGACTATCCGACGTTCGCACACCTCGACTTGAAACGTTGGGTCGAGTCACGAACCGCTCGCCCTGCCGTCATCGAGAACGACATGAACGCGGCCGTCTATGGGTACGGACACTCGCACGAACTCACCAGAGACCAGTCAATCGTCTACATCTATCTAGGAAAGAACGGACCCGGTGCCGGAATTCTCATCAACGGACAGCTCATCAGCGGGAAGACCGGGTTCAGCGGAGAGATTTCATTTCTACCGCTTTATGACGACTCGACGTTTCATGACCGGATAGCGAGTGAGCGCTCGGCCCCGGCCCCATTGTCAGACGCCGCGCTCGATGCGCTCGGTCGGCTCGTCGCAACCTTCACCGCGACGCTCAATCCGCACGCCATCATTTTTTCGGACGTCGATCTCGTCGATACCGAGTTGGAGGGGATTAGGGACTCCTGCCAGCGTCACATTCCGGCGGCTCACACCCCGGATTTATTGATCGGCATATGGGAAGAAGATTATTTCGCAGGCTTGGCTCGACGTTGCGTCGGGTTAATCCTTGAATCGATTTGAAGAGGTGAACCATGACAGGCTTTTTATTATTGACCGTGATTTACATTGCCTTTATCAGTCTTGGCCTGCCCGACGCCTTGCTCGGTGTCAGTTGGCCGTTGATGCACGTCGAGTTCAACGCCCCGATCTCGATGGCCGGGTGGATTTTTATGACCATTGCCGCGGGCACGATTTTATCGAGTCTGCTTAGCGGTAGATTGCTCGAACGGTTCGATACGAAGCAAGTCACGTTCGGCTCCGGACTCGTGACGGCACTGTGCCTGCTCGGTTTTTACGCGGCCCCGTCCTTGATTTGGCTGTTCGTCCTATCGATTCCACTCGGGCTTGGTGCCGGGGCGGTCGATGCCGCGCTCAACCATTACGTCGCAGAAAACTATAAGGCGCACCATATGAACTGGCTCCATTGTTTCTGGGGCGTCGGAGCGACGGGCGGACCGCTCGTCATGGCCGGCGTCTTGACGGAGAGCGGTTGGCGTGACGGCTATTTGATTGTCGCGTTGATTCAGTTCGCGCTCGCCTTCCTCCTGCTCCTGTCGTTCCCGCTCTGGAAGCGCGAAAACAAAACGGAGCCCTTCACGCTCGAACGACAAGAGACGGCCGTGACCGCGCTCGAACGAAAGATGCCGAAAGGCCTCTCGTATGCGCTGGCTACGTTCCTGCTCTATTGCGGGATTGAGGCGCTCATCGGCCTCTGGGCCAGCAGTTACCTCGTCCAGATGAAACAGTTCTCTGTCGCGACGGCCGCGACGTGGGTGTCCATCTATTACGGCAGCATCACGCTTGGTCGCTTCCTGAGCGGGTTCCTCTCGTTCCGCTTCACGAATCGACAAATGATTCGGCTCGGGCAAACCCTCGCTTTAATCGGTAGTCTCGTGTTTCTCATTCCGGCGACCGGAACGATGTTGGTCGGATTGATTTGTATCGGGCTAGGCTTGGCCCCGATTTACCCGAGCATGCTCCATGAGACGCCGCAGCGGTTCGGCAAGGAACGGGCAAAACGGTTGATGGGCTTCCAGATGGCGTTCGCCTACACGGGCAGCACGTTCCTGCCACCGCTGTTCGGACTCATCGTGTCTCAGACGTCGCTCGGCTTATTTCCGCTCGTGACCGTCTTGATCATGCTCGGGATGCTCTTGAACACGGAACGCTTGAACGTGATCATGCACCAACTATCAAAGGAGGAACTCACATGAAAATCGAACACATCGCCATATGGGTGAACGACCTCGAACCGATGCGCCGCTTCTACGAGACGTACCTCGGAGCAACTGCGAACGACAAGTATAGGAACGAACAGAAACAGTTCGAATCCTATTTTCTGACGTTTCCTGATTCGACATGCCGGCTCGAGTTGATGCGGCGCCCGGACGTCCAAGGCACACCACGCGAGACGATTGGCTACGCACATATCGCGTTCGCGCTTGGTAGCAAAGAGGCGGTCGATGCGTTGACACAACGACTTGAAGCCGACGGGTATCCGCTCATCGACGGACCGCGGACGACAGGAGACGGTTATTATGAAAGTGTCCTGCTCGACCCCGAACAAAACAAACTTGAATTAACGATTTAAGGAGATGAGACGATGATTCAGGCGATTTTACTCGACCTCGACGGAACGTTATTGACCGACCAAAAGATGATTTCACCGCGCACGAAACAGGTATTGCTCGACCTCCAGGCGGAAGGCAAAAAAGTTGTACTCGCCTCCGGCCGGCCGAAACGGGGTATCGAACCGTTCGCCGAAGAACTCAGGCTATATGAGTACGGTGGACTCATCGTCTCCTCGAACGGGGCGTGCGTCACGGATGCGGCGACTAATGTAACATTGTTCGAACAGCCGATTCATTCGAACGACGCACGTGCCATTTTGAATCATTTGACCGGCTTCGACGTCATTCCGATGATCAATGACGAGACGTACATGTACGTCAATGACGTCTTCAACGGCATGCTCGAGTTGAACGGTGAGCCGTTCAATATTATCGAGTATGAGTCGCGCGGCGGTCGGTTCCGATTACGGGAAGCACCCCGTCTCGCCGACGCCATCCATTTCCCCGTCTATAAGATTCTCGTCGCGGGACAACCTGACTACCTGCAGGCGCATGCCGCTTCGCTCGCCGGACCGTTCACTGACCGCGTCACCGGCATGTTCACGGCCGCCATGTACTATGAGTTCACAGACCTCGGCATCGACAAGGCCCGGGCGCTCGACCATGTGTTCCAAAACATCGGGATCAGCCGCGACCGTGTCATCGCGTTCGGTGACGGGCATAACGACCGGTCGATCATCGAGTATGCCGGCATCGGCGTCGCCATGGGCAACGCCGTCGAGGACATCTTGACCATCGCCACGGAAGTGACAACATCGAACAATGAAGACGGGATCGCCACCGTCTTGTCCCGTTACTTGACGACGTGACGACATACAAAAGACAGGCAGCCTTTGAGGGGCTGCCTGTCTTGCTTTATCCGTTGATGACTGCTTTATGACCCTCGAGCGTGACGCCTTTAGCTTGGCATACTTTACAGATGCCGTGAAACGTCAAGCGATGGTCTTTGATTAAAAATTCGTATTTGCTTTCGACTTTTTTCTCGACGTCGACGAGCAAGTCTTCCATGATTTCTTCGACCGAACCGCACTCGACACAGACGAGATGGTGGTGCGAATGGTTCGCGCCTTCTGGTCTGAGGTCGAAGCGGGCGACGCCGTCACCGAAGTTGACTTTGTCGACGACACCGAGCTCGGTCAATAGTTCGAGTGTCCGATAAACCGTCGCGAGCCCGATTTCCGGAGCGATGCCTTTGACGAGCATGAACACGTTCTCCGCACTCAAATGATCCGTCTCATTCTCAAGTAGAATCCGGACGGTTGATTCTCGTTGCGGTGTCAATTTATATCCTTTGGCGCTCAATTGCTGTTTGATCCGTTCAATTCGCGTTTCCATAAGGCGCCCCCTCTTTGCATAATTCACTATTCAAAGCATACCGAAGTTTGTTCGGTTTTTCAAATTAAAATGATTCCTATGTAAGTGTAACATATGTCACTCCAGTTTAGAATCATTTCAATTTAGATAATTGCCACCATTGAATCGCCATAATCGTCTTCGCGTCGGTGATCCGCCCGTTCGCAAGTAACGCCACCGCTTCCTCAAACGTGAAACGTTGGACTTGTAGAAACTCGTCTTCGTCCAGGTTCATCGCCCCGGCCGTCAAGCCATGCGCGACGAAGACGTCGACCCGTTCGCTACAAAAACCAGGTGCCCCATAAAATGAGAAGATTTTTTCGAGTGTCTCGGCCGTATAGCCGGTCTCTTCTTCAAGTTCTCGCTTTGCGCTCGCGAGCGGCTCCTCCCCAACTTCGAGTTTTCCGGCCGGGATTTCAAGCGACATCGATTCGAACGCTTTCCGATACTGTTCGACGAGAACGATCCGGTCGTTTTCATCCACTACGAGTACGGCCACGGCCCCGTTGTGATAGACGAGTTCGCGGACCGACGTCCCTCCATTCGGTAGTGACACGACGTGTTTCTCCACGTTAAAAATCTTTCCTTCGTAAATGACTTCCCGTTCAATCGTTTTCTCTTCCATTGTATGTACCCCTCACCTTTTCCTATATACTGTAATTATGATTCATATCGTCAGACGGAACAAGGAGGAATTATCAATGACAGAGTTAGGACTAGGAACAATGTCAATTTTGAAACATGGCGAGGCAGTAGGTCGTCGGATTCTAGAGGCCGCCTACGACGCTGGAATTCGGCATTTCGATACGGCCGACGTATACGATCACTTTGAAGTGGAACGTCTTGTCGGTTCGACGTTCGCCGGACGCCGGGACGACTTATTTTTGACGAGTAAAGGCGGGAATGAATGGACAGGAGACGGAATGCGTTGGAATCCAGCCCCATCCTATTTAGAACAAGCACTACACGATTCTCTCGAACGCTTACAGACGGGTCACTTGGACTTATATTACGTTCATGGTGGCACGATGGACGACGACCTGGACGCGACAATCGATTTCATGCGTCGGCAAAAAGAAGCTGGCATCATCCGCCAAATCGGGTTATCCTCGATTCGACCGAATGTGATCCGCTATTGGCTCGAGCACGGTGAACTTGACGTTTTGATGACGCCATACTCGTTGCTCGACCGTCGCATCGAAACGCTCGAGCTCGACATCCCGATCGTCGGGCGCGGTCCGCTCGCCAAAGGCTTACTTACAGACGAATGGTCTGACCGTTTGGCGGAGAAAGGCTTTGAATCTTGGACTGAAGCGGAGTTGCGCGCCTTGTTACCGACCATTCCAGACCCGCTTCAAGCGTACGCTCTCGCTGCCTCGAAGCGGACGTGTGCCGTCGTCCTACCGGGCGCGTCTTCAGTCGATCAATTGAACGACTTGATCGCCGCAAACGATTACGGGGTCGATTCGCACAAACTCGACGACCTGCTAGCGCGGCTACCGATCCATCCGTACACAAAACATGCGACCTGAACGTCAGGTCGCATGTTTGTCTCGCTGTTTCATCTGCTCGATGGCCCAATCGGCCCATCCGGCGTAATTTTCCATCATTCGGATGGCGTACTCGCTCGTCAATAAATAACCGAGCGTGTCCGCCTCAGACTGGTGCACTGCTTGAAACGCCCGAATCTGATGAGCGACTTGTTCATGATGCGCTTTCGTCTCCTCGACGTAACGGATCGCCTCGTCGAGTGGGAGTAGTTGCAGGAGGCTGACCCGTAGCAAGTTCTCATCTTTCATCTTCGGTTGGTACGAGGTCGGTTGCCGGAGCCAGTCAATCAGCTCTTGACGCCCCGCCTCGGTAATCGAATAAATCTTTTTATCGGGTAAGTCATGTTGAGCGACGTGTTCAGAGGAGACGAGTGACTCGTCTTCCATCTTTAACAGTTCGCGATAAATCTGTGTATGATGGGCGTGCCAAAAATGAATCATTTGTGCTTTGAACGTCGCGTTCAAGGCATAGCCGGTAGCGGGTTGATGGGTCAATAACCCGAGTAGTGCATGACGTAACGCCATAACCATCACCTATCCCTTGCGGTTCTATTTTTATAAGTGTATCACATATTGACGTGCGACCGAGAATGCCAATCGGTTGACGCTCATCGCGAATACACAGACAATACATATGAAGGGAGAGATTTTATGAAACCGATTCAATCTGATCAACAATTCCAAGACGCCATCCAAGATAACGGCATGGTCGTCTTCACGACATCATGGTGTCCGGACTGCCGTCGTCTCGATATGTACGTCGACGAACTTGTCAAAGATTACCCACAGTTCAACTGGTACGTTGTCGACCGCGACGAGTTGCCTGAACTGTCGGACACGCAAGAAGTACGAGGCATCCCCTCACTTCTGTTCTATCAAGAAGGCGTGAAACAAGAACACCTCCACTCGGCAAATGCCAAGACGGAGATGCAAATCCGCTCGTTCCTCGATACATTGAACGCTTGAACAAAAAGACGACCGTCGTGGTCGTCTTTTTTTAGTTGAATCGTTCGACGTGACGGCGGTCGATTTTACGCTTTAGCCAATACGGCAGACGCCCGTGCCATGTCAGCTTCCCGAACGTCAAGAGCGCTCGTCCTGGGGTCGTCAACAAGATATTGAGCGACGTCCGTGACTTGAACGGGCGTGATGTACCGAGCAGTTGACGGGCGACGTGCCGCCCCGAACGGACGGCATCGACACCGCCGTTCAATCGGGCCGCCATGTCCCCGGTGATGTAAATCTCGCGATAGACGGGGTGTCGTAAGTCAGCTGTCGTCTCGATGAACGCATCATGGTCCGCAAGTCCAGCCGCCGCCCACCAGTCATCGGGGCCGACACCGGTAGCATCCAAGACGAGTCCTTCTGCCTTCGTCCCTGGTTGGAACGACGACAGCATGAGCGTCACACCACTTTGTACGAGACGCCGCGCCATCTGTCGACCGACGTGATGAGACAGATCAGGTAAGATATCACGGGCATAAAGCGTCACGTGTCGCTTCCGTCTGATGCATGCAAAGGCAAGCTCGACACCGGCTTTGCCCCCGCCGACAATCGTGATTGCATCACTCTGGACAATCTCGTCCAACATATTTCTCGTCATCGGTTTGAGCCCTGTCCCAATCCCACGACTTTTCGCCCCGGTCGAGAGCACGAGGAAGTCATATGCGATGTTGCCGTGTTCGGTCTCGACGAGTCGTGCGTCTGGGTCCAGTGCGATGAGCCGTTCGGCGACGGGAGCGATGTCACGACGCAAACGCGTCGTCGCCGACGCCATCTCGCCGGCGATCACTTGGGGGAACGCACCCGTATAAATCGCCTCACGACCGCCGATATAAGACACTTCATAGTATTCACGAAGTCGATCGAGATGCTCGAGAATTTCGAACTGACCATGACCCAGCCCGACTAGGACGAGACGCGGTTTCATCGTAATATCCGCCTTGCTTCCATCAATCGTTGGAGGATCGTGAACACTTCAAGGATGAGGAAACTCGTCGCGATGACGCCGATCCACGTCGGGAAAAGAATCATGAGTGTGAACAAGATGAAGCATTCGGTCCGTTCCAAGATGCCAGGCTGATAATAAAATGATTTCTCTGAACGACGTGAGCTACTCGCCCCGACCGCGAGGAACAACGTCATCGCCACGACGAACGAGCCAAGCAAAAGAAGAAAAATCGGCATATGTTCCGGATGTCGTAAAGCGAGCGCGATGACGACAGCAATCTCGACGATGCGGTCGAAGACGAGGTCGAGCACCGTGCCGAACCCGGTCTTTTGAGAACGGCGGGCCATCGTCCCATCTAGGACGTCGAAGAGACCCGAAATCCATAACAGCAACACGGCCGTCCATAACATATCGTTATAAATGAACAGACCGACCGAGACACCGATGATGCCCCCAAGCACCGTCACCTCATTCGGGGTGAATTTCCATTTCAAAAGCCGATCGGCCAAACGCTCGATGACGGGGCGGACGATGCGGCTACCGTAAGTGTCTAACATCAAATTCCTCCTTGTTTCTGTCGCAAATAATACGTCTTACCCACTTCGAACGATTCGTTCCGCGGCAAGATGACGTATTCTCCGGTAGAGCGACGATACTCGCCAAAATGGTGTCCGAAGCGAATAAACGGGCGGACGAGCACAAGCGAATCAGACGTCGGCTCTGTCGACACGTCAATCTCGGTCGACGGGTAGAATGCACCACCCAATTCGACGAAGTCACCGAACGTCGATTCCGTCTCGGACAATAATACCGGGGTACCGGTCACGCGAACGTGACCCGTCTCGAGCAACGTCACGCGGTCGGCGACGAGCATCGCTTCTTCTCGATCGTGGGTGACGAGAAGCGCCGTCAACTCGAGTTCACGGACGAGGTCACGAATCAGTCGCTGCAACTCGGACTTGAGGCCCGGGTCGAGGTTGGTGAACGGCTCATCGAGCAGAATGAGCCGCGGCGCAGCCGCGAGCGCTCGGGCAAAGCTCACGCGTTGTTGTTCTCCTCCGGACAGTTCGTGAACCTCAGCGTCGTATCGGCCGGGAAGCTTGACTCTTGTGAGCCACGCTTCCGCTTCTTCTCGTGACCGGTTCGGAGTTGCAAGCGTCACGTTCTCCCCAACTGTTAGATGAGGGAACAAGAGCGGAGATTGAGACAACATCGTAATCCGGCGCAAGTGAGGCGGAACCCCATGAAGGGGCAGCTCCTCCCACGTCACTGTCCCGGCATCTAGCGTCTCGAGCCCGGCGATGATGCGGAGCAGAGTCGACTTCCCGGAGCCACTCACTCCGACAAGAGCATGGATTTCCCCATTCGGAATGGTAAGATCGATCCCGCTTAATACATCGCGGTCTTTAAAACGTTTTCGTATTCCTGACAATACTAAGCTCATTGCAAACGCCCCTTCACCAATCTAATCCAGATGCTAAATATCCCGCCGAGTCCGATATAAAATAAGACCGGCAACGAGACGAGCACCCACGTATTCTGTAACGCCTGTGAGACGTCATTGCCTGCGTAGGCCTGATAGAGCCGTGTCGTGACCGTCGGAATGAGTCCGGCTCCAATCAATTGGACGAGCACGAACTGGCTCAAGACGATGACCGTGGAGAATAAGACAATCGTCCGGACCGACTCTTTCAAGAGCGGCAACAGCACGAACCCGATTCGAGCGAGCGGCGCAAACGTCAATGCCTGTTCGAGGAGCGGCCTCCCAATCACGTACATCGCGTTATATGCCAGTCGAATCGAATACGGTAACGTCGTGACGAGCAGGACGAGCCCGACCCCTGTATACGTTCCGATGAGCCCGACTTGGGCAAGGGCGATATACATACCGAACATGCTCGCCAAAACGGGGATGAACAATGGGAGGAATGTCAACCACTCGACCCATGACTTCCACCTCGACTCAGTAAACAGGAGCCACCAGGCCGTTCCCACCCCGAGCCAGACGTTGACAAGCGCAATACTGATTACATACGCGATCGTATTCAAAATCGCTTCGTCCCAAGAAAGCGACGTGGGGAACGTCAAAAACAAGCCAATAAATGGAAATACAATCAAAAAAGCGACGAGAATACGACTCATCGTCGCACCCCCCGCTCAATTCGCCGTCGCTGTTTAGCCGTCAAGACGTAAGATGCGACGACGCCGGTGAAGATGAACAACGTCCAAATGAGTGCGACCGCATACGACTCGAACGCATTGAGAAACAGACCGGTCGTCAATCGCTCGTAAGCGAGTACCCCGAGCAGCTCTGGGAAGGTGACCCCTAACAGGGCCGGCACTTCATAGGCGAACGAGATGAACGCCACGAGCACCCAGAACGAGTCGAGGAGCGGTTTGACGAGGAATGGCCATTCGGCCACTCTGAATTGTTCGAGCGGCTTGAGCTGGAGTGTCTTGGCCATATCTAAGTACCCGTGATTCAGTTGACCGTATGTGCCGACCACCATCAAAAAGACGAATGGAACTTCTTTCCAAACGTATGTCAAGATGACGACGAGATGATTCCGTTCGTTCGCCTCAAATAGGCCATATACCGGAAAGCCACCCGAGAACAACAAATAAAACAAATAGGCCGCAGCGACGTGCGGGACAAACATCGGCCATTTGAGGAGCGAAGCGAGCCACGACGAACGCTTCATATAGATGGTCCGGGCGAGCCATGTCCCGATCATGAGTGAGAGGAGCGTCGACGTGAGTGTCACGTACAACGTCACCGCCAGGCTCGCACGCCACGCCTCGTCATTCAACTCAGACCAGTTGAAGCCGACGGTCTCGTAAATCAGAAAGGTGACACCTGTGAACGGTAGTGCCAAAACGACCAGACTCAGCCATAGACTACTTCGCGACACGGTCCCACTCCTCACGAATCAGATCGATCACGGCCGGCCCATAGTCGGGGATCGAACGTTCAGCGAGACGCTGCGGATCAGGATAGGTCACCCCTTCATCGAGCTTCAAGAATGCGTCACGGTCGGTCGCATCGAGTTTCGTCAAATCGAGCGACGTCCCGTCCCCCCAATACGTCGCGTCTTGTTTGGCGAGCTGGGCTTCCGGTGACAGTAGCTCATTGATGACGACAATCGCCCCGTTCGGATTTTTCGCATTGAACGGCACGGCGAGAAAATGCGTCGATGCGATCGAGTGTTCGAGCGTAAGCGCACGCGTCCCGTCCGGAAATACTCCGGCGTTGCGCTCGGCCTCGGCTCGGCGTTCATTGAAGCCCATCGTCATCCAGACCTCACCCGAAGCGTACAGCTGGTCGAGTTGGGCGAGTGACTTCGGATACGTCGTCCCTTGTTTCCAAAGGTTGGGTGACCAGGTCGAAAGTTCTTCCCAAAACGCGTCTGGGATCTCACCGTCACGGACCGTGTCCCCATATTCGGCATAGAGCAGATGGCGCACGAACGCGTTGCCCGTGAAGTCTGTTACTTCAGGATACGTGAAACGACCCGGATTTTCTTCGGTCCATCGATGTAATTCGTCAAACGTCGTCGGCGGATTATTCACTTTGTCCGCATCATAGTGCAAGACGAACTGCACATTCCCCCAGGCGACCTCGAGCCCGTTCGTCGGGGTGCCCGCATCAGTGGCCTGGGCTTCCTCGTTCAACAGCGCGGCGTTTGGGATTTTGTCGAGCAGGTCGCCTTGGAGCAACTCTGTCTCGGCGGCGTTACGGAAATTGTCCCCATTGATCCACATCAGATCGATTGTCCCTTCCTCACGGTTCGCACGTTTATCGAGTGACAATTGACGCACAAACTCGGCCGTGTCCATCGGGACGCGGTTCAAGTCAAGGTCATACGTTTCTTTCAGACGAGGCGCGACATACTCATCGATGTAGCGATTGATGCCGTCATCGCCTCCCCACATATAAAAATTGACCGTCGATTGCTTCGCTTCTTCGGCTGCCTCTTCGAATGTCGGTGCGATCTCAGCTCGCGTCGTTCCGCAGGCAGCGAGAAACACGAGCGAAACGAGCAGGCCCAATTGTTTTAAACGGTGCATCGTCTTTCCCCCTCTCCTCTCTTTTACTTTTTGTCAAATCCCCGTTTTGCGACCCGTTCGAACATAACCGGGCACATTGCGTACAGTTTCGCTCCGATTTCCATCCACCACGGGGCGTTCACTTCGCGTTTCGACGACTCACACGCCGCAACGACACGTTTCGCGAGGCGATCGGGGTCAAGCATAATCGCCTTTACGCTCGCCTCGTAACGTCCACTCTTATCAGCCCGAAGAAAGAACGGGGTCGCGATTGGTCCCGGATTGACGGTCAACACGTGTACCCCATCCGGTTTCAGTTCTAATCGTAAAGCGTTCGAGAACTGGAGTAATGCCGCCTTCGATCCGGCATAAACGGCCGACTTCGGGGTCGGTACTTTTGCTGCTTGTGAACAGACGTTGATGATCGTACTGCCACGTCGCATCGTTCGTGCACAATCACGGGCCATCAGCATCGGGGCGGTCGCGTTCAAACGCATCGTCTCCTCGATGACGTCGGTCGTTTGGTCGACGACCCGGTCGAACTCGCCGATTCCGGCATTGTTCACCCAGATGTCGATTGCTCCATATGTACGTTCGACTTGCGCCACGAGCGTGTCATATTCGGTACAGACGTCGGCGACGAGCCAATCGGCCGATAACTTTAACCCTAGTTCACGTAACCGCTCCTCGTTCCGTGCAATCAACGTCAAGCGGGCACCCGATTCATAAAAAGAATGCGCCAGCGCAGCCCCTAAGCCGCTCGACGCACCCGTAATCACAACATGTCTCATTCCACAAATTCCTCCGCTCTCATATAAATCCATTTCCCGTCCGTCAATCGTTTGACGACACGGCCACGCTCCTCGAGCAACGTCAAGCGTGCGAACACTTCACTGAAGACGAGCGGCATCGCTCGACGCATCTTCCGTCCATACAGACGCATCGACCAATCGAACACACTCAACCCGTCGACCCAATCGACGAGAAGCAACTCACTCCGTTCATAACGTTGGGCAATGCGTGTCTCAATCAACGGTCGCGGTTTTTGAATAGGTTCTCCGTGCCCACTTACGACGAGTTTCAAGTCGACATCTCTCAGTTTACGGAGCGAGTCGAGATACAGGACGACTGGCGAGGCGAAGCCTTCCTCCTCGTACGGTTGTTCAATGAGCGGGTTCGGTTCGACCGTATCGATCAAATGGTCGCCTGCAATCAACACACCGCCAGGGCCGAGCAGTCCGAGCTGGTCACTCGCATGGCCAGGCAAATGAATCGTCTTCCACGCCCCGTCACTCGTCACGTCCTGCCCGTCAGCGAACGTCATCGTGACAGTCGTTGGGCCGATCCAACGCAGTGCCTCCCGATAATCGGGTAATTTGTTCACAATCGTTTCCGGCGTGCCGAACCAGTGCGCCAAGTCATGTAAGAACTGATTGCCCCGTTTGATGAAGTTCGGCGTCTGTTCCAAATAGCGAACGAGCTTTTCATGTCCGTATACGGGAATCGCAGCGTCACGCAAACGCCACGCCTGCCCCGCGTGGTCGGCATGGTGATGTGTCAGAAATAAAAAGTCAATGTCCGCGAGCGTCAGTTCGAGCTCGGCCAATTGCGCCGTCAAAGAAACCCACGCTTCTTCCGTATCCGGTCCGCAATCGACCATGAAAAAACGGTTCATATGCTCAACGACATAGACATTCACGTTGCCGACCTCGAACGGCGTCGGTATATCGAGTCTTGCCAGTTGGCTTGAAATCCAGTTCGCCACGTCCCCACAACCCCTTCCACCTATCTTCACTCATTATACCTGTCGATTCGAAAGGATTTCAATCACACAAAAAAAGGAGAGGATTTCTCCTCTCCAATCACTTATAAGTTGATGACGGTGACTTTGTCACGTGTCATCGTCTCGAGGCTGCGTCCAATCCCTTGAACACCGAGGCCTGACTGCTTCACACCGATGAACGGGAAGTGATCAGGGCCACGTTCCGTACGACCGTTCACTTGAACCGTACCGACTTCGAGCTTGTCGGCGACCGTGAAGGCGCTGTTTACGTTTTGCGTGAATACGCTCGCTTGCAGACCGAACTCCGATTCGTTCGTAAGTTCAATCATTTCGTCGAGTGACTTGACGCGGATGACTGGCAAGACCGGTCCGAACGGCTCTTCCCAAGCGACGCGCATCTCACGCGTAACATGGTCGAGGAGCGTCGGATGAAGGAGGTTGCCGTCGCGTTTGTTTCCATGGACGACCGTCGCTTGTTTGTTGACGGCGTCATCGATCAAGCCTTGGACATAGTCCGCTGATTTTTTGTCGATGAGTGGGACGATGAAGCTATTATCGACCGGTGAACCGACCGTAAGCTTCTCGACACGTTCTTTCAACATACCAACGAGTTCGTCTGCTTGATGCTCGAGCACGAACACACGCTTGATGGCCGTACAGCGTTGTCCCGAATACGAGAACGCCCCGCTGATGATTTGATCGGCCGCGAGTGTAAGGTCCGCGTCTTCGAGTACGAGCGCCGGGTCTTTCCCGCCAAGTTCGAGCACGACTGGAACCATCGATGCCTGTTGTGACAAGTGTTGTCCCGTACCAGTACCGCCGGTGAATGTAATCATGTCGATGCCAGGGTGTGATGTCAAATAGTCGCCGATGACCGATCCGCGACCAGTGACGAGGTTCAAGAGACCGCTCGGAAGACCAGCGTCTTGAAGCGCCTCCACCATTTTCACACCACTGATGGCGCCTTGGGTAGCCGGTTTAAACACGACCGCGTTCCCGGTAATGAGCGCCGGAGCGATTTTGGCTGCCGCCAAGTTGACCGGGTAGTTGAACGGTGAAATCGCGAGGACGACACCGAGCGCTTCTTTCTTGATGATCGCCATCTTGTTTTTCGAGCCGCCAGGGAATGAGTCGCCTTGCATGAAACCACCCGTGAAGCGAAGTCCTTCTTCTGCCGTATAGCGAATGATTTCCGCTGTCCGGACGACTTCTTTTTTCGCGTCGCTCAAGTTTTTCCCGACTTCACGCATGATGATTTGACCGATCTCATCAACGCGCTCTTCGAGTTTGTCTGCCCAAGCGTACAACAGTTCGGCACGCTTGTTGACCGGAAGCGCAGCCCATTCCTGTTGTGCGCTTTTCGCGCCGTGAATTGCCTCATCGACTTCGTCGCGAGACATCGCCTGGACGTGCCCGACGATTTCATCTGTATAAGGTGACACGAGTTCGATTGTTTCGTTCGATGTCGATTCCTGCCATTGTCCATTGATTAAATATGGATACGTGTTCATACTCATAATCTCTATCTGCCTCCTGAGTAAGCTTTGATATCTCGTTGCCACCCCCATTGTATGCAAAATCAAATCGGTTGAACAACTATAAAGATTCAGTTTGTGTAATGTAAACGGTTACTCGTCAATTTTTTGTCAATTCCGCCTCAACTTTGCCATTTTCAGCTGAAGATATTCTTCCATTCGGCCGATAGTAAGGAAGAGAGTACGTGAACTAGGAGGGACCACCAGTGAGCATGGATCATAATATTTTACTTGAGGCAGGTACGAACGAGTTAGAAATCGTCATTTTCCAATCAGGCCCATTCATTTTCGGGATCAACGTCATGAAAGTACGGGAGATTATCACGATGCTTCCGCTCACCCCGCTACCGGGCACCCCGGAAGCCATTATGGGGCTCATTGAACTTCGCGGTGAAGTCATGACCGTCATCGATTTACCGATGGTCATCAATCATCCGCGTGAAGTTGGAGACAATGACCGCTTGATCGTCTGTGAATTCAACGGAGAAAAATCAGTACTCCGCGTCGACCAAGTGACAGAAATCAAACGAATCTCATGGGAACAGATCGACACGCCGTCCGATCTCGCGCGTGGCATGCAAGGCATTACGAACGGGGTCGTCAAAACAGGAGACCAGATGATTATCCTTCTCGACTACGAGCGAATCGCTCTCGAGCTTTCCCGTAAAGACATCATGGCCCGTGAATCGGTCAAACGGCTCGGTGCCCGGGAACGGTCGAACAAACACGTATGGATTGCGGAAGACTCAGAGATGTTGCGGACACTCATCATCGACACGCTCGACGAAGCAGGCTACTTCAACACGACCATCTTCAACAACGGGAAAGAAGCGCTCGATGCTTTCGAACAGAGCGACGTCCATTGCGACCTGCTCATCACCGACATCGAGATGCCGCAAATGGACGGCTTGCATTTGACGAGACGGCTCCGTGAGATGGATCAATTCGCCGAGCTACCAATCGTCATCTTCTCGTCACTCATCTCGGATGATTTGAAACATAAAGGCGATGCAGTCGGTGCGAACGCGCAAATCACGAAGCCAGAAATCGGCATGTTAATCTCCACACTCGACGAATTTTTAGCTTGAATTGAAAAATGGGACTTCGCATCGTGGCGAAATCCCGTTTTTTTATGGTAACTCGTTCAGATGGGCGTCCCATTCATCATCGAAGCGACGCATATCCGCTTCAATCTCATCGAGAATCGGTTCGAGGTTCGAGGTCTCGTTCGTCTCCCCAGCCATTTCAAGCTGATGGAACCGAGAGGCCATCTCGTCGAGCCCGACTGAATAGGAAGCTCCTTTCAACAAGTGGGCCAGTTGTTCGATTTTTTCGTGATTTTGTTCACGCACCATCTGTTTCAATTCAGGGAATTTCGCCTCGAATTGGCGCACATACGTATCGGCAATCTTTTTCAAGAATTCTTTATTTCCGCTAGCAATTTGATGGAGCTCCGCCAACTTATCTTCGTTAAACAGAGCATTTTGGGGCGTTTGTGACAACTCCATCCCTCCTTTGACTCAATCCTACTACCATTCTTTCCCACTGTAGCATGTTTTCGAGAAAAAACAAAAAAACTCCTCCTTTTCCGATTGCACTCTCTCAATCGCCTACCTATAATTAGGTTGAGCTAAGGTAGGAGGAACATTATGCTAACGATTTACCGTACCGATGCATCTGGGCGTGTCGACGAAATCGACGACTTTGACAAAGGAAGCTGGATTCAACTCGTCAATCCGACGAAAGATGAGGCCGATCAAGTCATCGCCGCCTCCGGCATTCCTGAAGACTTCGTCTACGACCCGCTTGATATTGAAGAAAAACCACGTTTTGAAAAAGATGATGAGGGACTCCTTATGATTATCGACGTCCCGTACGTCGAAGAAGATGACACAGGACGTGCCTATAACACGATTCCACTCGGTATTATCGTCACCGGACGACATTTCATCACTGTCTGTTCACGTGACCTCGACGTGCTCAACTTGTTCGCCAACGGAAAAGCCCGTTTGTTCCGGACAAACTATCGGAGCCGGTTCGTCTTCCAGATTTTGCACCGAGTCAGCATGACGTACTTGCGTTTTCTTCGCCAAATCGATCGACGCATGGACGAGCTCGAACAAGAGTTGCAACGTTCGATGCGAAATCAGGAAATCTTTCAATTGATGAACTTACAGAAGTCGCTCGTTTATTTCATGACCTCACTTAAAGCGAACGATAGCGTCCTCGATCGGATCGTCAAGACACCGAGTCTCGAGAAGCACGAAGAAGATGAAGAGTTGCTCGAAGATGTTTTTGTCGAGCATCGCCAGGCGATGGAGATGGCGTCGATTTATAACGATATCATCAGCATCAAGATGGACGCCTTCGGTTCGATCATCTCGAACAACGTCAACTTCGTCATGAAATTTTTGGCCTCAATCACAATCGTGCTCAGTATCCCGACGATGATTTCCGGGATATTCGGGATGAACGTCCAAGTCCCTTGGGAAGGCCAGTCGATCGGATTCGTGATCGCGCTCGCGATGATGGTCGGATTCTCAAGCCTCGCCTTTTATATCTTATGGCGTAAGCGTTATTTTTAAAAAAAGATGGTGTCGCCACAACGGGCGACACCATCTTTTTCACATCAATTTGACCGTGACGAGACAGAGGTCATCGTCAATCTCGATTTTCGGGACGAGTTGTTCCGCGACGTGACGCGCGTAGTCAAGGCCATAGGACGCGATGTCCTTCTCAAGCCAACGAATACCGTCATCGATATCTTTGCTGTAACATTCCATCAATCCGTCCGTATACATATGCATCGTCATGCCCGGTTCGATATCCACCACGTTCGACTCATAGTTCGGCTCTTCAAACATACCGACCGGTACCCCGGTCGTCTCGAGGCGGGTTACACCTGTTTTAGACGTCACGATGACAGGCGGATGCCCGGCGTTGACGAACTCGATTTGACGCTTTGACGTATCGATATAGCAGTATACGGCCGTGAAGTAGCTCTGCATGTCGTCGCCTGAGAACAAGAACGTCATCTGGCGATTCAGCTCCGTCATGACATCGACCGGATATTGCACATTGCCGACGAGACCCGGTAAAATCGAACGGATTCCCATCGTAATCAACGCCGACGACACGCCGTGCCCCATCACATCAAAGATGATGACGCCGTAGCGGTCAGGCGCGACCTGGAACCAGGCATACATATCCCCGGCCAGTTTTTTAGACGGCAAATATAAAGCACGGACGTCTATCTCATCATTGCTGATTGGTGGAGTCAATGCGCTTTGTTGAATTTTTTGCGCGAGGTCAAGGTCATATTGAAGCCGTGCCTCATATTTTTTCCGTTCATCAACGGCTGCTTTGTAACGAAGCGCCGAACGGATTCGCGCGAGCAGTTCCGTGATTTTAATCGGTTTCGTCGTATAGTCAGACGCCTCGGCGTCGAGTCCTTCTGCAATCTGTTTTTCTTCGGTCCGACCAGATACCATGATCACGGGCAATTCCTCGTAACCTGTCATTTGACGAATTCGTTTGCACGTCTCGATTCCAGAGATTCCTGGCATCTCGACATCAAGCAGGACGAGATCATATAGCGACGGGGCTTGTGGATCCATCAGAAGTGCGAGCGCATCCTCACCACTCGAGACCGAAATCGTCTCATAATCATGTTGATGCAGTAATTGTTCGAGAACCATCGTGTTCACCGGTTCGTCGTCCACAATCAGAATCGCCATAGTCATCCCTACCTTCTCTGTCAGTGTTTTTCTGTATATTATTGTATCATATCTAATCGCATCATTAAGTATTTCAAAGCTGTGACAGTTCGAAGTACCCGAAAGATGGAGAATCCCTTCCGTTTTTGGCATACTAGAAATAAGAAAGTGAGGAATGCAACATGGGATGGATATTCGCTGTGAGTGGTTTGATCATCTTGCTCGTCTTGATCGCCTCAATCGTCGTCATTCAAAAGGGCTATGCCTATAAAGACAACAAAGACGACATCGTGCTCGATTACGAGGAGATTAACCGACGCATCACCGAAGATGAACAGCAGAAAAAATAAGAGCCATCCCCGACGGATGGCTCTTATTTTTATATAAATTCGAACCGGAGCGCTCCTTTCTCAAGATAGAGCTTGGCGTCGAACGTCTTGTCCCCTTTTTTGAACGTATGCACGTTTGACTGACCACCGTTAATCATCTGTTTCAGTTCATCTTTCGCGATTCCGACACCGAGCACTTGTTTCGACATCGTGAACTTGCAGCCTTCGCGGTAGCCGCTACAGCCGATGAACTTCGGATGTTCGACGAGTCCCTTGCCGCAACTCGGACAGACGCCGAACGAGGCGGCCTTTGGCCTTGCCGCTGACTTCTTGCCAAAACGTCTCGCTTCGATCGTATAGCCCTCGGGGTTCGCCGCTTCAACCCGTGCCTTCGCTTCCTCGACGAGATGGACCGACATCTTCTTCGCCTGTTCGATAAACTCGGCAGCGGACGCCGATGCCTGTCCAATCTCGTGGAGCCGCTTCTCCCACTTCGCCGTCATGGCCGGAGAGGCGAGAATGCTGTCACCGAGCACATCAATCAACAGACGGCCCTTGTCGGTCGGGACGAGCTCTTTCTTTTGAAGGTCGACATAACCTCGCTTCTTCAATCCGTCGATAATATTGGCCCGCGTCGCCTCGGTGCCGAGCCCTTCGACTTCTTTCATAATATGAATCAGTTCCTCATCGTCAAGCTGCTTGCCGGCGACTTTCATCGCCATGATGAGTGCCCCTTCCGTATATCGTTTCGGCGGCTCCGTCTGTTTCGATAACACTTCGACTTTCTTTTCGGTCAACGCCTCACCGACCGTGAGTACCGGGAGCTCGACATCTTTGGACTTCATCTCGACAACTTGTCGGTACCCTGGGCTGACGACGACCGTCCCTTTCGCCCGATATAGGTCGTCTCCGTCCATGAGGTCGATTGTCGTCTTCTCAAGCTTTGCCGGCGGGGCGAACGCCGCGAGAAAGCGTCGGTTAATCAAATCGTACAGCTTCGCTTCGTCCCCGCTGAGCCGGGTCACATCGCCACACGCCTCGGTCGGAATGATCGCGTAGTGATCACTGACCTTTTTCGCGTTCACATAGCGGCTGTTTCGGGACGGGTTTTCAGTCAACACGTCTTTCAATCCAGCGTAGGCCGCGGACTTCAACAGGCGCGCTTTCGTCTGTGGGAACAGCGTTGCCTCGTCTGGTGTGACGAAACTAGAATCCGTCCGTGGATAACT
This sequence comes from Exiguobacterium sp. SL-10, assembly GCF_004337025.1. NCBI lineage: Bacteria > Bacillati > Bacillota > Bacilli > Caryophanales > Exiguobacterium > Exiguobacterium sp. SL-10. The sequence goes on from NZ_SJUP01000007.1 coordinate 48,340, forward strand.
AATCCACCCTTTCGTATACAGCTTCTGGGCAATATCGAGTGTCTTCTTCGCCCCGAACCCGAACCGTTTGCCGGCCTCGGCCTGCAAACCGGATAGACTGAACCAAAACGGCGGCTGCTCCGTCTTATCTTCCTTATCGATCGAACGGACAGTCGCTGTCCCGGTCGCTCGGCTGACGACCGCATCGGCTTGTTCACGCGTCTTCAGTTTCGTCGTCTTGCCGAGTGTGTATTTCGCCTTGAACGTGCCCCGCCCTTTTTGGAGCGTCGCTTCGACCTCGAAAAACGGTTCCGGGACGAACTGTTTGATCTCACGTTCGCGATTGACGATCAAGGCGAGCGTCGGCGTCTGGACACGTCCTAGCGAGAATACGTCCTCGATGCCGATCGTCTTCAACAATGTCGTATATGCTCTTGAGGCGTTCATACCGACGAGCCAGTCGGCGCAGGCACGACTCATTGCCTCATGATAATACGGGACGGTCTGATCGCCCGGTAGCAGTTCGGCGAAACCACGGTCGACCGCTTGTTCCGTCAAACTCGAGATCCATAAACGTGACAACGGTTTCTGATTACCAGCGAGCCGTAAAATGAGACGGACGATGGCTTCCCCTTCTCGCTCCGCATCGGACGCGATGATGATATCGGTAATCGAACGATCGTGCAGCCACTTCTTGATTGTCTGGAACGGCTTCGATTTGCCTTTCGAGATGCGATAGTCGAATCGGTCCGGGACGATCGGAAGCGACTCATATTTCCACGATTTCCATTCCGATTTATAATGAGACGGTTCTTGAAGCTCGCATAAATGTCCGACCGCCCAGACGACGATGGCACCTTCTGGGAAACGGGCACAAGAAGATATTTCAATCTCGTCTTTTTTCTTTTTTGATGGATACGGCGCAGCCAGCTTTTGTGCCTGCGACGGTTTCTCCGCAATGATTAATCTCATAAGATCCCTACTTTCACAGTCATCCGAAATATCTCGTCGGAACGACACTTTCGAGAAAGAATGTATTTTTCTATCTCTTCTATAATATCATTAGAAGAGTATGTACAACACAAAGGGGGATGTCTCTTGTCTTATCTTATCTTATTCGCTGCCGTCTTTTTCTTATCGACGAGCGTCTTGTTCGTCAAATGGACGTCCGCACCGGCCGAAACGGCCGCATTTTACCGGATGCTGATCACGTGTCTGATGTTGTTGCCGTTCGTCGATTTCAAGTCACTCATCCGGACACGCCTCATGACGCGGTATGCCTTACTACTCAGCGGGACGCTGCTTGCGTTTCACTTTTGGCTTTGGTTTTTATCGCTCGATTATACGACGGTCGCGAGTTCGACGCTGTTCGTGACATCGAGCCCGATTTTTGTCTTGATCGGGAACGCCATCATCTTTAAAAAGAATCCGACCCGGAAAGGTTTAGCGTTCGCGCTCATCGCTGTCTTAGGAGGTATGCTTGTCGCGGCCGGTGATATTCAACTTGGACGTGAAGCGCTGTTCGGGGACTTGCTCGCGTTAATCGCCGCTCTGCTCATCGCCGGCTATTGGCTCGTCGGTCAACAGGTGCGGACCGAGATGAACACGAATACATACTCGTTCAGCGTCTATCTCGTCGCGACTTTCGTTCTCTGCTTCATGCTCCTCATACGTGGGACGACGTTCACCGACTTCGAGTCAGTCAACTGGTGGTACTTCCTCGCCCTCGCCTTCTTCCCGACGATTTTAGGGCATAACTTGTTTAACTATGCGCTCGCTCGCGTCAGCGCCACTGTCGTCAGCATCACCATTCTTGGCGAGGCGCTGTGGGGCATGCTGTTCGGATTCGCCTTTTTCGAGGAGCGTCTCGGTGTGATGCAATGGGTCGGCGCGGCCGTCTTGCTCGGCGGGATTTACTTGTTCCTAAAAGAAGACGCCCGTTCCACCAGAACGGACGTCAGTTCATAAATTGGTCACTCTCGCTTCAACTTCTTCCTCAGCAGGTCGGAACAATAGCTTCCGATCCCAAATCGCCATCCCGACCGCCGTCAGGAAAGTCATCGCATCAGCGATTGGGAACGCGAGCCAGACACCGAACACGCCGAAGAAATTCGGTAAGATGAAGACGAGCGGAATCGTATAGAGTGTCTGCCGCGACAGCGACAAGAACATCGCGACGCGGGCTTTCCCAAGCGATTGATAAATGCCGTTGACGAGCATTTGGACGCTCGGGAGGAACGAGACGGCAAACAACACATGGATTGCCGTTACCCCTCCCGTAATCAAGTTCGCATCAGATGTGAACATGCGCATCAGTTGTTCCGGAATCAACTGGAGCGTCAACCAGATGATGACGGCGATGGCAATTCCAGCCCGCATTGCCGTCCAAATCGTCTCCCGCATCCGGTCGAATTGTTTGGCCCCGAAGTTATACCCAACGATTGGCTGCATGCCCTGGACGATGCCCATAATCGGCATCCCGACAAGCGCCATGAATTTATTGATAATCGCAAAGATGGCAAGTTCCTCGGTCCCACCGTATGTCCCGAGCATGACGTTGACGCCGACGAATAAAATCGATTGCGACACCATCATGATAAATGAGGACGACCCAATCGCCATAATCTCTTTTAACTCGCCGAACCGTAGTCGAAACTTCCGCCATTGGAAGTCGAGCTCGGTCCGGCGATTTTTTTTCGCGAAGAAGAACCGAAGCATGAGGACCGACCCGACGACTTGGGCGAGCGCTGTCGACCAGGCCGCCCCGTAAATGCCCCAATCGAACGTGAAGATGAATAGCGGTGTCGTCACCAAGTTGACGACGACGGTCGTGAGCATCACTTTCATCTGATAAGGCGCTTGTCCTTCGGCCCGTACCATCGCGCTCGCCGCGAGTGTGAACATGAAGAACGGTGAGCTGATGAGGACAACGGATAAGTATTGACTGCTCAGTTCCATAATCGCCGACGTCGCCCCGAACACGGTCAAAATTTCATCCAACATAAAAAACGCGGAACTGACCGCGAAGGCGGCGAATACCCCGACGAGGACGAGAACGTTCAAGAATGTGACAGCGGCACCCGCATCGTCACCTTTGCCAAGTTTCCGTGAACTAATCGAGGCCCCGCCTAGTCCGACCGCACTCGAGACGGCCATCAGAATCATTTGAATCGGAAAGGCAATCCCAATGGCGGCCACGGCGGACGCCCCGATGCCGCGGGCGACGAAAATCGTGTCGATGATATTATAGAGCGCCGTCACCAACATGCCGATCATCGCTGGTAACGACAGCTTGAACAGCAAACGTCCGATTGGATCGGTTCGAAGTTGCTCTGTATTTTGATTCATGCTTCCATCCCCTTTGTCGTCTATGTTAACAGGGTAGCAAGATTGGATGGAACGGTCGACTATGTTGTCTTGCCGGATGTGTCAGACCGGGCTCGGCACCGGGGTACTCACAACGCCGGCTTTTCGCTTGCGCATGATGAAATCGGTCGCGACCGGTTGCTCGACTTTGACGCGCACCGTCATCATCGCCTGGTTCGCCGTCTCGAGTCTTTCTCCCGATTCATCGTACAACTCATCAATCCGCTGCGAGAACCGGACGCAGCCAGGACCGAAGAACTCGACTTCTTCCCCGCGTCGGAAATGGTTCCGCTGCTCGAGTGTCGCCATCTGTGTCGATGGCTCATACGAGATGACGCGTGCCGCAAACGCATATTGCGGGATGGCGCGCGGCTTGCCGAACAGTTGCTCGTTCTCGGTCGGGACGCCGTAATAAAATCCGGTCGCGAGCTCTCGCTGCGCCGCTTTCCAAATCTCTTCTTCCCAAGCCGGATTAAACGCGAAGCCCTCGGGGTCGTCACAGTAGGCATCGATGACTTGACGATAGACATTACAGACGGTGGCCACATAGTGAATCGATTTCATCCGTCCCTCGATTTTCAAGCTATCGACGCCAGCATCGACCAAGTCTGGGATGTGGCGTACCATCGCCAAATCGACCGAGCTCATCGAGAACGGTTCCTCGTCTCGTTCCACCATTTTTTCTGTTAACAGTTCGTCCGCCTCGAAGAACCCATACTTCCAACGACATGACTGGGCACACCCACCACGGTTCGCATCGCGGAGCGCCATATGGTTCGATAGGGTGCAACGTCCCGAATAGGAGATACACATCGCCCCGTGGACGAACGTCTCGATTTCGACATCGACTTGCCGTTTCATCTCTTTGATTTCTTCCATCGACACTTCCCGTGCGAGGACAATCCGCTCCAACCCTTCCTCTTGCCAAAAGCGAAGCGTCTCATAGTTTGTCGCCGACGCCTGCGTCGACAAGTGGACCGGAAGACCCGGTGCATCCGTGAGACATACCTCGATCATGGCCGGATCGGACACGATGACGGCATCGATACCGATGTCACGAAGCGTACAAAAGAACTCGCCCGCACCATCGATGTCTCCTTCATGCGTCACCATGTTCGCCGCGACGTATACTTTTGCGCCGTGCGCATGGGCGAACGCGACGCCTTCGGCCATCTCGTCGTACCCGAAATTACCGGCCCGGGAGCGGAGCCCGAACTGTTGTCCTCCGATAAAGACCGCGTCGGCCCCATAAAGAATCGCCATCTTCAATTTTTCCAAGTTACCGGCTGGTGCTAATAATTCTGGACGTTTTTTCATCTTTGATCCCTCACTTGATCTCTTCTGGATTTCGTAACAGCAGTCCGGTCCCGAGCCGGAACTGTTCAGGTTGGAGCTCAGCTAGACATCGTTCCATGACGGGGCGCTCGAACCGACCGTTCAATAAATCTGAGCGGGCCTTGTCGAACAGGCGGACGATGTCGACGAACGCATCTCCCGCGTGCCACCCTTCGAGTTTCCAAGTGTGCAATCCGCCCTTCAAAAGCGTAGGAAGTTGACCCATGAGCGTCAAATCTTCAGAAAACACGTGCGTGCCGTTCTCATCTTCATAAACTGGATAGCGGCTGTCCGCATCCGACGGTTCACTGACGTAATACTCGCGGTTTTCCGACTGATCATTCGATCGACCGATTTCATTGAAATAGTTCGTCAAGAGTGGCCGCTTCGAATGATGGATGCACGTCGGGCCGTACACTTGCACCTCGACCGGCAACCCGATCTGCTGTTGAATCATTCCGAGTTCGGTCAGCGTCACTTCACGGGCCGCAATTGCCCCGATGGCATCACGCTTCCCCCAAAACTGAATGTGGCGTGCCGACGTGACGAGCGTTTGAGCATCATACCAATAGGGGATATTGGCATTACGGATTAAGCGGATGGCACCTGGATCACCGGCCGTCACACTGTCGACCCCGATTGCTTTGAGTGCCTGTAAATATTCAGGGAGCGTCTCGATTTGCTCATTATGCATCAAATTATTGACGGCGACCGTCACTTCTTTGCCGTATCGATGGGCGACGGCTGTGACTTCTCGCACAGCCGTGAGCGACCAGTCACCTTTGTGGCGTAGCCCGTATTTTGAATCTCCGATATAGATGCGGTCGGAGCCCGCCATGATTAGCGCCTCTGCTTGCTCGACGCTTTGTGCCGTTGTCACTAGCTGAATCATCATCTCGTTTTTTCTCCTCACTTTGTGAGTCTAATCACATATTCTTGCTATACTCTAGCACACGTTTTGATGTGGTGGCCGGGCAGGAATTTAACAACTCGTGAAGAAATCAGTAACAATGTATGACTTTTTATATCGAAGGAGTGGACGATTTTGACAAAAACCGCATTAATTACAGGAGCCTCGACTGGGATCGGCCTCGACCTGGCCGTCTTAGCGGCTCGTGACGGATTTGACTGTATTCTTGTTTCTCGAAATGAACCCCGTCTGCACGAATTGAAAAAAGTACTCGAAAAACGGTACCGTGTCCATGTGCACGTATTCGCGCTTGACTTATCTGAACATGAGGCCACAAAACGGTTGACGAGCGCGATTGAAGACGCCGGACTGACGGTCGACTTTTTAATCAATAATGCAGGTTTCGGGACAGCCGGTGAGTTCATCGACCTCGACGCCGAGACCGAGGCAGAAGAGGTCCGCTTGAACGTCAACACCTTGACTGAGCTGACGAAAGCCTATTTACCAGGCATGGTCGAACGGAATCACGGTTACGTCTTGAACGTCGCCTCAGTCGCCGCATTCCAGCCCGGTCCTTACATGGCTGTTTATTACGCGACGAAAGCGTACGTATTATCGCTAACGGAGGCACTCCATGCCGAAGTGAAAGGGACAGGCGTGAACGTGAGTGTCCTTTGCCCTGGTCCAACCGATACCGGCTTCTTCAATCGGGCCGGAAGTGAAATGATGGTGTCGAAAATGCCGTCTCACCTTGTCGCCTACTTCGGATACAAGGGCGTCATGAACAACAAGCGCGTGATCGTTCCTGGTGTTTCCAATCAGTTGCTCGTCGCTGCGGCCAAACTCATGCCACGGGCGGTCAGCTTAGAAATTTTACGACGGTTCCAAAAACCGTCGGACGCCGGGGCAGAAGATGTACCGACGGCCTGACGACCAGATTCTACAAGAAAGGAGGAGGTTCCCGATGTGGGACCTCCTCCTTTCACATGTATTGAAATCTCAATTCCTGGCCAACCCAACCATTCGTCGAATCAGCGAAACAGCTGGGATACACACCATCAGAACCGTCGCCACGACGACCGCCCAAGACAACACGCTCTCGAGCGTGACCGCTTGTTCGGTCAGTCCGTCTAGGACGCGTCCCCCTTGGACGGACAGGACAATCATCAGCGCAGGCCATACACTCGCTCCGAGAATGCTCAGCATCCCGTAGCGCGTTCGAATGAGACGACGGGACATCAACAATAAATTGAGTCCCATAAACAACAGTCCAATGAAAAGGAACCAACCGATTTCAACTAGATTGACGTATCCGCTCATGCACGCGTCACCTCACTCGGTGTGATACCTATTAATTACCCGTCTTCTCGTACAAATATGCGGATGAACAGGTCATGCAACAAGACAAGAAAGACGGCATTTCCGATGCCATGAGCCGTATCGAACGGCAAACTGAGTACGAGCAATTTGACGAAGTCGACCCCGATCACTTCGGCGAAGGACAAGTTTGCCGTCCAACCGAACAAATAACCAGCCCCGAGACCAACTACGGCAAGAAACAACCTGGAGCGCCTTAGCAGCGGCTTCAGGAACGTGACGACGGCCACGACGATCAGCCATCCTAAAAATTGAAAGAGGACGAACGGACCGATCCCAAGCAATAGACCTGATAAAATCGGGACGAACAATGCCAACATCGCCGCACTCGTAAATCCAAAATAAAGGGCCGTCAGCATGAGCAGTGCCGTCGACGGTTGCACATTCGGTATGGCCACGAACAGCCAGCGACCGATGACCGCGAGGGCGAGAATTTGCGTCAAGACGGCAATTGGGACGTCAATTCGTTCGAACCTCGACATGACTCCCGCTGCAATCAAGAGGACGATGACATATGTGACCATAACGCACTCCGTTTCATATAGTCGCTGCGATTTCCATCGAAGACGAGTGCCCCGTTCGACAGGCAAAGGATTCGGTCTGCCGCCCGAATCAATTGCTCATCATGTGTCGCACACAAAACATGTGCCGTCACAGCTTTCTCGGTTAACGCTCGTTCAAACTGAGAGCGCTCTTGCTCGGTCAAGCCCACGCTTGGCTCATCCAACAAGAACAGCGAAGCTTCGGAGGCAAAGACGGCCTGCAGTTGAGCGACGCGACGATTCGCCGCATGCGGGAACGGACCGTACTCTTGCTCGGCCGGTAAATAAACCGGCCGCTCGGCCCATTTGACCTTCCCATACAAGGGACGCACGCTTTTGGCAATCAATTCGAGCAACGTCGATTTCCCGCTCCCGTTCGTTCCGATACAGATGGTCAGTCCCGCCTGCTTCGCCTCGTAGGATACATGCTCGACCGCATAGGAAGCCTGCAACGGATGGCGATAGGACACGTCCGTCACGACAAGTTGGGGCTGACTCATGGTCGGATTGACGTGAAACGCGTCGGACGGGGTATGTTCGCGCGCCCTGTCCGTGTATGCAATTCGAACGCCGAGCCCGGTCAACCTGTTGAGCAACATCGTCAAGTGCTCGACCCGAAACCGATCCAAATGTTGAAACGGTTCAATCAAGACGAGCGCCTCGGATGAATCGGCGAGTGCGTGAGCGATGCGGACGAGTTGCCGTTCCCCACTTGAGCACTCGTCGAATCGCTTATGAAACAGATGATCGATTTGGAGAAGAGCAGCCAGTTCGGCTCCTCGCAGGGCATCACTCCCAGAAATGAGCGATGCGACTTTTCCGGCAAGCGGGGTGTCGAGGCGAACGACTCGCGCTTGTTCTTCCCTCACCCACTCCTCGAATTCTTCATGTCCGTCTGCCAAGGATAACCAACGCATCGCGCACCCCTCCCTTCGTCAAATATGGATATAGTAACCAAACGACCGGTGTGACCATAACCGCTGTCGCCCCGAAACCAGTGAGGACGAGGCATTGGACCCAGTCATGTCGTTCGAAGCGTCTCATCCGATTCGTCACATATACCGGCTCGAGGCGTTGGCTGTCGATGCCAACGACGACGGCCTCTTGCCAGTCACGTCGCGGATGACTGGCCAACGATAAACGGACCGCCCGTTCCATCGTCGGGACGAGCGCCCATCCTCCATAGAGCAATCGTGTCGAGCGCGGCCATTTGTTCAAGAACGGCAATAAGCGCTCGAGGCGCATGAACCGGTTCACCCAGATCATGCCGAACAAAAATGCGGATAATGGAATCAATTGATTCGTGATCCCCTTGAGAGAAACGTTCCACCCGAAAACAATCGGTGCTAACGAGATTAGCACGAACGCAGCCAATACACCGAGCATCGCCAGCGGAAACCGCCGTTCGAGGAGCAACAAGACGACAAGTCCAAACAGGAACCAGGACGAGTCATTCAAGTATGTCAAAATATACAGATGGGCCACTAAGAAAAAAAGGAGCGTGACCGGATGTCTGCGCTCCCAATCTGCCTCATTCGAAGAAAGAAATCGCATCTTCTTCGAAACGCCATTGAATGATATCGGTCGATTCGACTTCTTTGGCCCCGGCGCCTTCGTCGCCCGGGCTTCCATTAAAGGCGTAAACCCAGCCTGACGCTTGACCGGCCGACTTCTCTTCGATACCGTCGATTCCCGTCACATATGTCATTTCCCCGCTGCCGACCGATTCGATGTCGAGTTCGGTCGCTTCGAGGGCATCGAGTACCGTCGCCCCGTCCTCTAAACAGACGCTCTTCTCATTGAATAACGTCTCCTCGGTCGAAGCATCATATACGGAAATCGTCGGTTCGACGTCACAAGCTGCATTTCCGTTTGTCGATTGTTCCCCGCCGCATGCGGTCAAAAGTGGGACGAGTAAACTCATCAGGAATAGTTTTTTCATTGGTCGGTCAAATCCTCTCGTTGATGGATAGAATAATTGTAAAGAATCGTATATTTTTCACCCGTCGTTCGGCCCTCTCGTGTCAGTCCCGATAATTGGATGCTGTTCGCGAGCACAGGTTCGCGTTGCAACCAGAACTTGACGAGCCTGCGGTCTCGATTGATCATCAGCATCGACTCGTTCTCGAACGTGTACATGTCGTAGAGACCGTCAAACGAGAATTGGAGAAGCGGTGCATCGACTCGGTCCGCAAATTCTGACCAAGGCGTTTCACGTACGGCATCAAGCATGTGTTCAAAGTCGACCAGCTTCTCGAAAAACGCTCCACCAGAATCCGTATTCAGCTCGTCGACTTGGCGATATGTCAGCTCTCCAGACTCGTCATAGTTGATTCGAATCTGTTGAAACGAGTTCGCGCGCTCGACCATGAGTAAATACTCGAGAGAGCGCAAATCACCGGACTCAGTAAACACGATTTTGCTCCGATCGAGCTTGATTGAATCGCTATTGATGCGGCGCAAAATATTGTCCGTCATCCGGTCAAACGTCTCGTCTTGAATCGACACCGCCCCGATTTGTTGCGACTCCGCCCGAAACTCAGATTGATCAAACAATGGGACGAACAAAAGAACAATGAAGAAAAAGAAACCGACGAGGGCGCCATACCATTTATAGCGACTGTTCCGTTTCGGGAAAAATAAGAATGACATGAGAAAACCGATTGGGATGTGGAACCCTCCAATCGGAAACGACACGATTCCGAGTAAAGAGAAAAATAAAAATTTAAAGAAAAAGTTCGGTTCGGGTTCTTTCAGTTGATTCAAGCGTAAACCTAGCAACGTACTAATGACAAAAAAACCAAGCCATACGTATAGTTGTATCGTCACGTTAATCCCCCACTGTATACTCGAAGAAGTCATTGGCGACTAAGCAATGTTCGAACACGGTCCGGACTTCATCTAAAAATTCATCATCCCGCCCTTGATAGCGGGCCGAGATATGGGTGACGATCAAGCAGTCGGCTTGAACCGTCTTCGCGAGCGTCGCCGCCTCGACCGTCGTGGAGTGACCGTATTGACGGGCGAGCTTTGCCTCTCCGTGCATGAACGTCGCTTCGTGGACGAGCACATCAACCCCTTCGGCGAGGGAGACGGCGTTCGGACATGGGACCGTGTCCCCAAGAATCGCCACGATTGGTCCACGGACCGCTTCTGTGACGTATTCTTTAGACAGATAGGTTTTCCCTTCAAACTCGAACGTCTCTTCCTGCTTAATTGTCCGATAAATCGGACCGCTCGGAATCCCGAGCGCCTTCACTTTATCGACGAGAAGCGCTCCCGGCCGTTCAGGTGCCTCGATCCGAAAGCCGTACGACGGGAAACGATGTTCCAGTTTTTTAACCGTGACAAGATGACCGTCCTGTTCGAACGTATCGCCGTCCTCATACTCCACAATCGTCAAGTCATAACCGAGATACGACCCGGTCACTTTCATCGTCAACTCGAGCCACTTCTTGATTCCCTTCGGGCCGTATAACGTGAGCGGACTCGATCCATCGAGCGCTGAACGCGTCGACAAGAAACCGGGCAGGCCGAACACATGGTCACCGTGGAGGTGGGTCACCCAAACGGCTGAGACTTTGCGCGGTTTGATTTTCGTGTGGAGCATTTGGTGCTGAGTTGCTTCCCCGCAATCGATGAGCCACGTCTGTTTCGAAAGCGTGAGCGCCAGACCAGAAACGTTCCGCTGTTTCGAGGGCATGCCAGATCCGGTTCCTAAAAATTGTAACTTCATCTTTAATCGGCAAGGATACCCCTACTTCAATCGTGTCCCGGGCACAGCCCGACGATAAGTGGGGGGAGGAATTGCCGCCGGGGTCGAATCGGGCACGTCCGACCCCATGAACGGCACCGCCATCGATCCCCGGCTCCTACCTTGCCTCCTCCCTCCTACAACTTAGTTTTTAAACCATTCATGACGGGAAAATAATACTACTCCCATTGAAAGGTGGTGAACACGTTGTCCACTATCACTGCAAAAATACAAATCTACATCCAAGACTCTCAAGCCGCTACTCTGAGGGCAACGATGGACGCGTACCGGTCGGCCTGTGACTGGCTGTCGGGACACGTCTTCGAGACGAGGGACCTGGATCAGGCGAGTCTCAACGACTCGCACTATGCCGAGATCCGCCAACGCTTCGGCCTGAAGAGCCAGATGGCCCAGTCGGTCATGAAGACGGTGGTAGCACGGTACAAGTCGGCGAGGTCGAACGGGCACGCGTGGTCCCGGGTCGAGTTCAAGCGCCCCGAGTAAGACCTCGTCTGGAATCGCGACTATTCGCTCACCCGGGACCGGTTCAGCGTGAACACGCTGGACGGCCGGATCAAGCTGGACTATGCGCGCAAGGGCATGAGACGGTACTTCAACGGGACGTGGCGGTTCGGCACGGCCAAACTGGTGCACAAACACGGGAAATGGTTCCTGCACATCCCCGTGACGAAGGCGTTCCCCGAACTCGACGACGCCCATATTACCAACGTCGTCGGCGTGGACCTCGGCATCAACTTCCTGGCGGTCACGTACGACAGCCAGGGCGAGACCACCTTTTACGACGGGCATACAGTCAAACACAAGCGAGGCACGTTCAAAGCCACCCGCAAACAGCTGCAACGACGGCAGACCCCGTCGGCCCGCAAGCGGCTGAGACAGCTCGGCTCGAGAGAAAACCGTTATGTGACCGATGTGAACCATCAGGTCACGAAGGCACTCGTCTACCGGCATCCGAGAAGCACGTTGTTCGTGCTGGAGGACCTGACCGGTATCCGTGCCGCCACAGAGAAGGTGCGCGCGATGAACCTGTACCGGAAAGGCATCGAACACATCGGTGCAGGTGCCACGGGAGCATGACTCCCGTGGCAGGGGCGAGGTCGACCGTCCCGATGTTCCGCCACGCGAAGGTAGGAGGTGCACGAGCGCCGTCCGCACTACCGGGCAGGAACGAGCGTAACCGTACTCTACGAGGGTAGAGGCGCCGTCGAGGACTCGACGGACGCAAGCCCCCGCTTCAAACGGACTGTCAGTTCGTTAAGTGGTGGGTTGTTGACAAATAATATTGTCCTTTCTACTAGTCCATTCCATGCTATACTGTAGGCAATCGTTGATAAAGGATGTGATCCGTGATGAATAAAGTTGAACATTCCGATTCGATCTATGAACTGATCCGGGAACGGGCGACTTCAATGAATCGCAAACACCAACAAGAACTAGGCACCTCAATCCACATTCACGACATAGCGATGGAACTTCACTGTTCAGACGAACTCGTCTTGGAATCGTTGGAGTTCGCCGCATAATCACGCGAACACATAGGAAGAGCCGACATCACGTCGGCTCTTTTTCATTTCGTTTTCGATGCCGCGACGTGCTCGACAATTTGAACGACATATTCAACCAACTTGTATAGCTCGACAAGAGGCATCCGCTCGTTCGTCGTATGAATCTCTTCATAACCGACAGCGAGGTTGACGGTCGGAATCCCGCCCCCAGCGATGACGTTCGCGTCTGAACCACCGCCTGAATGTAAAATACGGGTCGGACGTCCGATAGCCGCAGCCGCCGCTTTCGCGACTTCGACGACTTCGTCCCCTTCTTCAAACTTGAAGCCTGGATACATAATGTCGATGTCGACTTCGGCCCGGCCACCATGTGTAGCTGCCGCCTCCATGTAAGCTTGTTTCATCGACTCGGCTTGGGCTTCCATTTTCTCATGGATGAGCGATCGCGCTTCAGCAAGCACCTCGACGTAATCACAGACGATGTTCGTGGCACGACCGCCCTCGAAACGTCCGATATTCGCAGTCGTCTCGTCATCGATCCGTCCGAGCTTCATCTTCGCAATCGCCTTCGCAGCAATTTGAATGGCCGAGACCCCTTTTTCAGGAGCGACACCGGCGTGTGCCGTCTTACCGTAAATTCTAGCGTTCACTTTCGCCTGAGTCGGAGCTGCGACGATAATGTCGCCGACCGGACCGTCCGAATCGAGCGCGAACCCGAACTTCGCGTCAATTTTCGAGAGGTCGAGTACTTTCGCCCCGACGAGACCTGATTCTTCGCCGACCGTGATGACGAACTGGATTTGACCGTGCGGAATCGCTTGTTCCGTCAATACGCGAACGAGTTCGACCATCGCCGTCAAACCGGTTTTATCATCCGCCCCGAGAATGGTCGTCCCATCCGTCACGACGTAACCGTCTTGAATACTCGTCTTGATCGCTTTACCTGGTGTGACCGTATCCATATGCGCCGTGAAATAAATCGGGTCGACGCCTTGTTTTGTCGCCGGTAGCGTGATGATCAAGTTGTTACCTGAATGAGCCGTTTTCGTCGACGCATCGTCTTCATAGACGTCGCATCCGAGCTCTGTGAAGACCGCCTTTAAATGCTCACAGATGACTGCTTCTTCTTTCGTCTCTGAATCGATCCCGACCAGTTGTAAAAATGTGTCAAGCACTCGTTTCTCGTTTACCATGAAAACATCCCTCCATCCAAACATTTCTAGGTTATTATAACAAACTCGTGCCGTTTGCACGAACCTTTTCCATTCTGTACAATGAGGACAAACACATTTGGAGGAACGTCATGAGTAAGAAACAGAAAAAGCGCCAACGCATCATTCAAATCGGTGTCGTCGTCATCGTATCCATCTTTTTATTGAGCACGTTTTTGTCCGGGGTGGCCATGTTCCTGTAACAACAGGATATACCGCTCTTTCAAAATCAAGTAGCTCTTCACGTCCGACAAAATATTTAGTAGCGACGAACGTACCTCAAATTCCTCACGTGACGTGGGGAGAGGTACGTTTTTTCGATAATGGTCGATGGTCTCCTCAAGCTCCCTCAAGAACGTCGAAGCATCGGCCCGTGGATTGACATTATCCCCGACACGTCGGAGGAACGTCGCCACCGGTTTGGCCTCATTGACGACCATCGTGATCTCACGGGAGTTCTCGGCGATGCGCTTCAAGATGTCATACTGCCGTTCCCGCATCCGGAAATACAAGTAGTCCATGTCTTCGTTCCGCTTCCCAATCGAGTTCCCCATCCGACGGAGCGCGAGGTCTTTCCCTTGTTTCAAATAATCCCGCGTCTTCAACAGCATCATCGAATGGTCGTTATAGACGCCCGTCTCGACACAGGCCGCCACGTCATAAAAATGGACAGCGAGGGCGCGGTCGATGTTGTCCTTGATGCGTTCGATTTCTTTATCGAGTGTCGGCATATACATGTTGACGACGAGCCCGACCCCGACGCCGATAGCGATCAATAACAGCTCGTTCACGAACAAATCGAACGAGAACCGTCCTTCCGTATACAAATGAGTCAAGATGACGACACTCGTGATCATGCCGTCCTGCAGTTTGAGTTGTTGAACAAGCGGGATGAACATGACAAAATAAAGTGTGAGCGTCGCCGGTGAATAACCGAGCAAGGTGAACATCAATGCCCCCATGCCGATCGCAATCAGGCTGGCCATGACCCGCTCATAGGAAGCCCGAAACGACTTTTTCCGTGTCTCCTGAATACTGAGGATGGCAATGATAGCTGCGAAGACGTAGTAATCGAGATGAATCGTCTCGGAGATGAGCATGGCGATTCCAGCTGCTGCTGCCGTCTTGAGCGTACGTGATCCGATTTTCATAAAATCTCCTCCTCTCTCACAAAATTGTTCACTAGTTTCTTCCGTTTGGCAATCCATATGTTTGGAAGTGATCGTATTGAAAAGAAAAAAACGTGGCGTGATTCCCACGCTGCTCACGCTCGCCCTCGCCGTTTTAGGTTTCCTATGGCTCCAAGACCGTCCGAGCGGGTCGTATACCGTTCAGACCTATGACAACGGGGACGTCTCGACCCGGACGTTCGAATCGCTCGATGAGGCGCGCGCCTACATGGAACGCGGGGGCAACCGCGCCCTACTCGATGCGTCAGGCGACGTCATCGATTTCACGGGCACCGGCATCGCGGTCACCCCGACCGACCGA
This sequence comes from Exiguobacterium sp. SL-10, assembly GCF_004337025.1. Lineage (NCBI taxonomy): Bacteria > Bacillati > Bacillota > Bacilli > Caryophanales > Exiguobacterium > Exiguobacterium sp. SL-10. The sequence goes on from NZ_SJUP01000007.1 coordinate 63,831, forward strand.
ATCACAAACCTATATCAGGACGCCGAGTTTAAGAAACGGCAGTCCTATGTCGCCGGTGGAACACGTCTCCGTCTCATGCAGACGGGCGACAAGCATTTGTTGGTAAATATCTCTGGGGCCGACGTCTACGTGAAGCCGGCCGACATGACGCTTTACCCGGACGCCGTCGTCGAGCGGCGCGGCTTCTATCAGATGCAGGACGGACAAGTGTTCCATACCGTCGAGGCGAACGGCAATTTGGCCGGGACGTTTCTCGTCGGACCGGCGCCGCAACAGTCGTCCGACCGCTATTACACGGAAGACGTACGCGACGTGTTCGATTCGCCGTATCAATTCGCTTCAATCGCGTCGAAGGCACCGTATTCGGCTCGCGAGCTCGACGAGTTCCTCGAATCACTCGACGATAGCCCGCTTGCTGGGAAAGGCGACGCCTTCAAGGACGCCGAGGCCGAATTCGGCATCAACGCCTTGTTCCTCATGGCGGTAGCCGGACACGAGTCCGGTTTCGGTACGTCTGCCATCGCCCGGGAAAAAAATAACTTGTTCGGCTTCCAAGCAACCGACAACGATCCGAGCGGAAATGCGGCCTCTTACCCATCCGTCGAGGCGAGCATCGATGCGGCGGCGCGACTATTCGCCGAAAAGTACGTAACAGGCGCCTATGAGCGGGGACCGTTCCCTGGCAATAAACAAGAAGGCGTCAACGTCTTTTACGCCTCGGACCCGTACTGGGGCGAGAAAGTCGCCGGGACGATGTATCGCATCGACCGCGACCTTGGATTGTCTTATTTAAAACAGCTCCAATGACGGCCCAAGCGGCCGTCATTTTTTTGCAGGAATCCCCCCTTCGCTGAGCGAATACCTAAATGAACGACCATTCATTTCAAAGGGGGATTTGTATGAAAACGATTTGGATCACGGGCGGCTCATCGGGGATGGGCAAAGCGATGGCGCTAAAATTCAAGACAGAAGGGTGGAACGTCGCCATCAGCGGCCGGAACGAGGAACGGCTGCAAGAAGCGATGGGTGAGCTCGAGGCCATCGGGGCCGGAGCAGCCATCGCCGTCCAGCACGATGTGCGCGACTATGAGGCGTGCACGCAAGCACTCGACCAAATCAGTGAACGGTTCGGATCGGTGCATGCGCTCGTCAACAACGCGGCTGGCAACTTCGTCTGCCCGATGCTCGACTTGACGCCAAACGGCTGGACGAGCGTCATCGATATCGTCTTGAACGGGACGTTCAACTGCACCCATGCGCTCGGCAAGCATTGGGAACGGGAGCAACTGCGTGACGGCTCGATCATCAATATGGTCGCCTCCTACGCCTGGCAAGCGGGGGCCGGTGTGGCACCAAGTGCTGCCGCCAAAGCCGGTGTGCTCAATTTGACGCGCACACTCGCCGTTGAATGGGGGTATCAGTTCGGGGCACGCGTGAACGCGATCAGTCCAGGTCCAATCGAGCGAACAGGTGGAGCCGACAAGCTCGCCGTCCACGTCAAGGAAGTCGAACGCATCCGCCGTAATGTGCCGCTCGGACGGTTCGGGACACCGGAAGAGATTGCCGACCTCGCCTTTTGGATGGCGTCGGACGAGATGCGCTATTTGAACGGAGAATGTATCTCGCTCGACGGCGGCCATTGGCTCAATAAACATCCATTCTAACCAAAAAACGGCCGAGGGATTCCTCGGCCGTTTCATATGTCTTGCCCCGTCCATTCCGCTTCGAACCGGTCCAAAAAAGTAACCATGAACGCGTGGCGGTCCCGGGCGATTCGTCTCGCCCGCTCCGTATGCATTTGATTCGCGAGCCGGAGCAACTTCTCCTCGAAGTGAGCGACCGCGCTTTTCGGGTCATCTTCGCCGTGGAGGCTATTGCCCCGTGCGCCGGCAAATTGGAACGTCCGGGCGATGCCGATTGCCCCGATCGCGTCGAGCCGGTCGGCGTCTTGCAACATCGCGCTCTCGCGTGACGACGGGGATCGTCCTTTTGAAAAGGACGCCTCTTCAATCATCGTCAGAATGTGAGCCCGTTGATCGGGATCGAGTGTCAACGTGTCGAGATGACTTGCGACGAGACCTTTGTCACGACCGAGCTTCTCATCCTCGACATCATGTAAGAGTGCAGCAAGCGTCAAAGCGAGACCGTCGACCGCCTCTCCTTCCGCGAGATGCGTCGTCAAACGGCGGACACGGTCGAGATGGGCCATGTCGTGGCCGGTATGGTCTCCGCCATGCAGCTTCGCCACGTACCGTTCAGTTTCGAGTATTGCTGGATGCAACATCAAATCTCAATCGTCGTATTCGGCTCGATCAAGAGACCGCGTTGATGCAATTGATCGCAGAACGCCCGGGCGTCTTGTTTGATCGGCGGGAACGTATCGAAATGGATTGGGACGACTCGTTTCGCTTGAAGCCAGTGCGCCGCATCGAGCGCGTCGGTCGGCCCCATCGTGAAATTGTCTCCGATCGGAAGGAAGGCGACGTCAATCTCGAAGCGTTCACCGTATAGTTTCATATCTGAGAATAGTGCCGTGTCCCCGGCGTGATACACCGTGAGCGCATTCGTCTCGATGATGAACCCGCCCGGCATGCCCATATAGACCGGGACGTCTCCCATATCAAGACTCGAGCTGTGGAACGCCTGCGTCATCGTGACACGGCCGAACGGAAACGAATGTCCGCCCCCGATATTCATGCCGTGCACCGAAAAGCCTTTCTTCTCATAGTATGTTGCCAGTTCGTGCGTCGCGACGATCGTTGCACCCGTCTGTTTCGCAATCAATTCGACGTCTTCGATATGATCAAAATGAGCGTGGGTAAGCAGGATATAATCTGCTTTGATGCTCGCCGGATTGACGTCTGTATGCGGGTTGCTCGTCAGGAACGGGTCGATCAAGACGGACGTCCCGTCGAGATCGAGTTGTACGGTCGCGTGGCCATAGTATGTGATCTTCATCGAAATCCTCCCTTTCTGATATCAGATGGAACGTTTCACTTATAAGACTTTTTCTAAGAAGCGTTTCGCACGGTCGGTTTGTGGATTGAGGAGCAGGTCGGCCGGTTTGCCTTCCTCCATCAAGATGCCTTCGTCGAGGAAGAGGACGCGGTCCGCCACTTCGCGGGCAAAGCCCATCTCGTGCGTGACGACGACCATCGTCATCCCAGAATCGGCGAGTCCTTTCATGACGTCGAGCACTTCGTTGACCATTTCCGGGTCGAGCGCTGACGTCGGCTCATCGAACAACATGACGTTCGGCTCCATGGCGAGCGCCCGGGCGATGGCGACACGTTGCTTTTGTCCGCCCGACAATTGACTCGGGTAGGCATCAATCTTCTCTGATAATCCGACGCGTTCGAGGAGCTTTTTCGCCCGTTCGATCGCCTCGGCCTTGCTCACTTTCAACACATTGATTGGTGCGTACGTCAAGTTGTCGAGCACGTTCATATGCGGGAACAAGTTGAACTGTTGAAACACCATCCCGATATTTTGTCGTGCTTTCGAGACATTGGCGCCTTTCTTCGTCAACTCATAGCCGTCGACGCTGACCGTACCGCTTGTCGGCACCTCGAGCATGTTCAAACAACGGAGGAATGTCGACTTACCGGAACCAGACGGACCGATGACGGCGACGACTTCCCCTTTCTCAATCGATGTCGTTATGCCTTTGAGTACTTCGAGGTCTCCGAATTGTTTGTATAAATCGTTTACTTGTATCATCTGCCATCACTCTTTCTAAGCCGTTTTTCTAGACGTTGACCAAGATACGTCAACACCATCACTATTGTAAAGTATATCACACCGGCAAACAGGAGCGGTTCAAAGTAGATTGCCTTTTGCCCACCGACGATTTGCGCCCGGCGCATGATGTCGAGTACGCCGACCGTCGAGACGAGCGCTGATTCTTTCGTGAGCGTGATCATCTCATTGACGAGGGCCGGCAAGATGTTTTTGAACGCCTGCGGTAAGATGATTGACCGCAGTTGTTTGACGTACGGAACACCTAGCGCGTCCGATGCTTCCCACTGTCCTTTATCGACTGCTTGAATCCCGGCCCGAATGATTTCCGAGATGTAGGCTGCCGAATTGAGTGAGAAGGCGATGACAGCCGATTGGTACGGTGTCGTGATGAAACCAGTCAACTGTGGCAACCCGAAATGGATGATCGCGAGTTGCAAGATGAGCGGTGTCCCACGGAACACGGCCGTATAGGCGTGCCCGATAAAATTGACGAGACGGTTCGGGACGATTTTGAATGTGGCAACGACGATCCCGAGCGTGACCCCGAACAATGCCGAGACGAGCACGACTTGAAACATGACCGGGATCCCTTCGAGAATATACGGGATAGAATCATAAATCCGACTAAAATCCATTGTGAGTTCCTCCTAAAAAAGGCTGACTGATGTTTTCAGTCAGCCTTCTCCAATCTTTATTCAGCTGGTGCTGCTTCTTGTTCGAACCATTTTTGAGCCAACTTCTCGATTTCTCCTGAGTCGATCATCTTGTTCAATTCTTCGTTGAATTGATCGCGGAGTTCATCGTCCTTACGGAAGGCGGCGGCAGAACCGGCCTCTTCCTCGTCGACGATTTCAAATGTCGTGAGTTCGCTGTCTTGATCAAGATATTTCTTCGCGACCGTGTCCTCGATGACCATCGCATCGATCCGACCAGTCTTGATTTCCTGGATGATTTCCGGGATTTTGTTCAAGGCGACAACTTCTGCGCCCGGGATTTGTTCTTTGGCGATCCCTTCTTGGATTGAACCAAGTTGGACCCCGACTTGCTTCCCGTCCAAATCTTCAAGCGTCTGGATGGCATCCCCTTTTGATAAGATCAAGTTTTTCGCCGTAAAGTAGATGTCTGAGAAATCAGCGTTCTCTTTCCGTTCTTCCGTCGGCGTCATACCCGCCATGACGAAGTCAACTCGACCGGCGTTGAGCGCTCCGAGCAGGCTACCGAAGTCCATATCTTCAATTTTTAATTCATAACCCATGTTTTCAGCCACTTGCTTGGCGATATCGATATCGAAACCGACGATCTCATCGCCGTTTGCCGTATCGACGAACTCATATGGGAAGTAGTCCGCACTCGTGCCCATGACGATGACCTTATCCTCCTCGTCGGTCGACGTAGTGCCTCCTTCGTTCACGTCTGCCCCGCAAGCTACCGTAAAAGCGGCGAGACTCGCGATACATAATGCTAGAAAACCTTTTTTCATCTTCATCGTCCCTTTCTTCACATAGGATGAAATTATCAGAACTTTAACAAAATTATGACATATATGTGAATGGTGCTCAACTGTTCTTCGACTCATCATATGTCCGACTTGTTCTTCAACCACTATATACACATAATTATTACTTGTAAAGTATATTCATGCATAAAACATAAAAAAATACGGTCACATTCGCTCGTAAGCAAAATAAGTGACCGTACCGTTGTCGCGAGAGCCATAGGGTTGCACCCGTTTGACCGACGCGATCGGGATGGTGCTATACACGTGGGGGTAGCGTTCCCCGTCCTCCTCAAACTCGTAGTGGAGCAGGCTGCCGAGACGTCCGACATGGAACGAGACGAGCACGACTCGCTGTCCATGATAGTGCCGACGCACGAATTTACCGATTTGTTGCGGGGTGCAACAACGAATATACCCTTCCGTCTGGAGGGTCGGTTCATTGATCTCACCACGCGACAAGGCGATCGTATATTCGGCCTCGCTCATGATTTTGACGACTGGTTCCATCTCATCGTTCCCTTCTTAAGGAAAAGCGCAAAGGCCAGGCCTCTGCGCTCACTTCTTAGGCGTAGTAAATATCGAACAACGTCTGTAACTGCTCGACGAGCTCCTCGGCCGTCGATGACTCGATCGTGCTCCGTTCGACCATCGTGACGATATTGCCGTCTTCTAACAGCGCGATCGATGGTGACGACGGGGCGTAACCTTCGAAGTATTCACGGGCGCGGTCAGTCGCTTCACGGTCTTGACCAGCGAACACAGTCACGAACTGGTCCGGTTTGACGCCTTCCATCTTATTCACGTACGCTGCTGCCGGACGAGCGATGCCACCAGCACAGCCACATACCGAGTTGACGAGCACGAGCGTTTTGCCTTCTTTCGTTAACGCCGCGTCGACTTCTTCCGGTGTCGTGAGTTCTGTGTACCCTGCAGCGCGTACCTCATTGCGAGCTTGTTCGACTACATCTTGAAAGTATAATTGAAAATCCATATTGTTTCCCCTTTCGACTTGCGTCTGTTCTTTCTTATTTTACGTCTAGTGGATCGGTTAGGACAAGTCTATCGCTCAATTGTCCTTCGAGGAACGGTGTCGCGTTCAACAGCGTCTTGAAGGCCACATAGCGGGCCCGCGCTTCAGCGGTCGCTTCCCGGTTCGTCAAATAGGCCCGGATGAGGATGTTCTTCGGCGTGTGCTCCATATCGATGAACTCGAGGAGTTGCGCCTCATAGCCGACGAGTCCAAGTAATTCGGCCCGAATCGAATCGGTGGCGAGCGCCGCGAACCGTTCTTTGACGAGTCCATGCTGCAACATGACGTCAAGGCTCGGTGCCTCAAGTTGACGGTTCAATTCTTTTTGACAACACGGCACGCTCAAGATGACTTTCGCCCCCCAACGCACGGCACGAGCGAGCGCCATATCCGTTGCGACGTCGCACGCATGGAGCGTGACGACCATATCGACCGCCGTTTCGCCTTCGAACTCGTTGATGTCCCCGACGAGGAACTCGAGACGTTCATACCCAAGGTCGCGCGCAATCCCGGCACATTCCTCGATGACTTCTTTCTTCAAATCGAGTCCGGTGATATGGACGTCATAGCCTTTCATTTCATGCAAGAAGTGATAGAGGGCGAACGTCAAATACGACTTCCCTGAGCCGAAATCGAGAATTCGGATGGTCCGGTCGGTCGGTAAATGTTTGATCGAGTCTTCGATGAATTCAAGGAAGCGGTTGATCTGTTTGAATTTGTCATACTTTTGGCGCTTCACTTTCCCATCCTCGGACTGGACGCCGAGTCGGATCAGGAACGGTACCGGCTCATCGAGCGGCAACACGTACTGCTTCTCGCGGTTATGACTCAGCTTCACTTGTTTGACGGCCGTCTCGCGCTCTTTGAACGTCACTTTGAACTTTTTAGACAGTTGAAAATGGAACTCGGACGCCTTCAACTGGAACTGTCCTTGGCGGAACGTCTCGAGCAATTCATCGAGTTCGATGACCGCCTCGTCCGGTGTGAGATTTTTATGTTTCATCACCCGTTCAAATTGGTATTCGAACTGTATATGGTACTCGCCTTTCAACAGGAGCGGCTTCAATTTGACCCGGCGTAAATCGTTCGATTTTAGACGGGGTTGGCTGATTGTCGCCGTGACGAGCTCGTTCTGGCGAATCACATCAGCCAGCCGTTCGGTTAATGCTGTATATTCCACTGCGTTCATCCTTTTTTTCAATAGTTTCGAAACTTTTAGTCACGTGTATTCGTACATACTATTACACGAACACGTGCAAACGTCAAAGGAGGATCATTGTATGTTCAAAAAGTTATTATCATCGATCGGAATCGGTGCCGCGACGGTCGATACGCGACTTACCGAGAGTGCTTGCGTGCCAGGCGGGAAGCTCGACGGCGTCGTCCATATCAAAGGTGGCAACATCGAACAATCGGTCGACCGGATTTACATCTTTTTCAACACGCTTTATAAACATGAAGTGAACGACAAGACGACGTACTCGACGTTCACAATCGAAAAAATCTCGTTGAACGAGGCGCCGTTCATGATTGGTCCCGAAGAAGTGAAAGAAATCCCGTTCACGATCGACGTGCCGTTCAACACGCCGATTTCGGTCAGTCAGTCGAAATCATGGATTGAGACCGGGCTCGATATCGCTCAAGCCGTCGATCCGAAAGACGAGGACTCAATTCTCGTCAAACCAAATCACGCGCAACAAGTCGTCCTCGACGTGCTTGACGATATCGGCTTCCGCTTGAAAAAAGCCGATACGGAGATGCTTCCGGCCCGCCATCGTTCTGGTCGCCTCCCGATCGCCCAAGAACTCGAATATTCACCGAACGGGACGAGCTATGGGCGCAAACTCGATGAGCTTGAAGTCGTCATGCTTCAAACGGAGTCTTCCCTTGACCTATTGATCCAAGTCGACAAGAGCGTCCATAATCTCGGCAGTCTGTTCGCCGACTTGACCGGGACCGACGAGTCGACACACCGCCTCAGCTACACGAACGCCGAGCTCGCCTCGCCCGAGCGCATCCGAAGCGACCTCGAGACGTTGATTGAACGTTCCATCTGAACCATGCAGCCACGGAAACAGATCCGTGGCTTTTTTGATACGAAAAATCCTGCCCTCGGTCGAAGGCAGGACGTGAATCAGTAGAGCGTATACGTGTCCGGGTCGATCGATTCGAGCGACTGCTTAATCGCCTGCAAGAATTGACCGGCGACGAGACCGTCGAGGACGCGGTGGTCGACCGACATACACAAGTTGACCATATCACGCGCCGCGAACATCCCGTTCACCCAAACGGGACGTTTCACGATCGACTCGACCGACAAAATCGCCGCTTGCGGGTAGTTCAAAATCGGCGCAGATTGAATCGAACCGAACGCACCGGTGTTATTGATCGTGAACGTGCCGCCGCGCATCTCGTCCGCTTTCAAACGGTTGCCGCGGGCACGGGCCGCCACGTCTTGAAGGGCGACAGCGAGCCCTTTGATGTTCTTCTCGTCCGCATGTTTGATGACCGGCACGTAGAGGGCATCGTTCGCCGCGACGGCGACCGATAGATGGATGTCTTGGTGGACTTTGATGTGGTCGCCCGCCCATTCCGAGTTCATCATCGGGTGTTTTTTCAGCGCCTCGATGGCCGCCTTCATAAAGAACGGCATGAACGTCAGTTTGACGCCTTCCCGTTTAAAGAACTCGTCTTTCAATTTAGCCCGGGTCGTGACAAGGTTCGTCACATCGACTTCGATCATGAGCCACGCATGCGGGGCCTCATGTTTCGAGCGGACCATGTTGTTGGCGATCGCTTGACGGACACCTGCCGTCGGAATCAACTCGACGCGGTCCGATGAGACGTCAGGAGCTGTCGTTACCGACGCCGTGACAGCCGGTGCGGCGACCGTCTCAGGTACGTCGAGCTTCGTTTGTGTCATCGTCTCTTGGACTGGTGCCTGCGTCGCCGCTTCCTGCTTGACCGGACGGCCTTCTGACAAGTAGCGGAGGACATCTTTGCGCGTGATGCGACCACCGAGGCCACTGCCGTCGAGTTCGTTCAAGTCGATCGCGTTCTCATTGGCGAGTCGGATGACGGCTGGCGAGAAACGGCCGTTATTCTGTTTTCGTGGCGCGGCCGACGCTGCAGTGACCGTTTGCTTCGTCTCGACCGGTGCCGCTTCGACTTGTGCCGGTTCTGCTTTCGCCGGCGACGACTCGCCACCTTCGACTTCCATGACGAGGACCGGTGTGCCGACGGCGACCGTGTCCCCTTCACTGATTAAAATCTGTTTCACGATGCCGGCACTTGTCGCCGGAATCTCAGCGGTTACTTTATCGGTCATAACCTCGGCGAGTGGCTCATACTCCTCGACGCGGTCACCTGGTTTGACGAGAAACGTTGTAATCGTCCCCTCCGTGACACTTTCCCCGAGCTGTGGCATGTTAATTGACTGTTCCATATGACCCCTCCTTAAAAGGCGGCGAGCTGACGAGCCCGCTCCGCGATTTTTTCAGGGGATACGATGAAGAACTTTTCCATCGGTGGTGCATACGGCATCGACGGAACGTCAGGTCCCGCCAGACGCTCGATCGGCGCATCGAGTTCGAACAGCGCTTTCTCCGCGATGATGGCCGCAACTTCCCCGATGATGCTGCCTTCTTTATTGTCCTCGGTGACGAGGAGTACTTTCCCGGTCTTTTTGACGGCTTCGACAATCCCCTCTTGGTCGAGCGGATAGATCGTGCGCAAATCGAGGATGTGCGTGCTGATGCCTTCGGCTTCGAGCGTCTTCGCCGCTTCCTGGGCCATATGGACACACAGACCATACGTGATGATTGTGATGTCGTCACCTTCCCGCTTGACGGCGGCCTTGCCGATTTCGACCGTATAATCGTCGGTCGGAAGGTCGGCTTTCAAGAGGCGGTACGCCCGTTTATGTTCGAAGAAGAGGACCGGGTCGTTCGAGCGGATGGCCGACTTGAGCAATCCTTTCGCATCGACCGGATCAGATGGGATGACGACTTTGAGTCCAGGCGTCGAGTTGAACATCGCCTCGACCGATTGGGAGTGATAGAGCGCGCCATGAATCCCGCCGCCGAACGGTGCTCGGATGACCATCGGGCACGTCCAATCGTTATTTGAACGGTAACGGATTTTTGCCGCTTCGGAGACGATTTGGTTGACCGCCGGCATGATGAAGTCGGCGAATTGCATTTCGGCGATCGGACGCATGCCATACATGGCCGCCCCGATTCCGACACCTGCGATCGCGCTCTCGGCGAGCGGCGCATCGATGACGCGGTCCTCGCCGTACTTCTCAATCAAGCCTTGCGTCGCGCGGAACACACCGCCTCGAACGCCGACATCTTCCCCGAGCACGAAGACGTTCTCATCGCGTTCCATCTCTTCGTGAATCGCTTCGTTGATCGCTTCAATAAACGTTTTCATCACATTTCCCCCTCGTACACATGGTCCATCGTCGATTCAGGAGACGCATATGGTGCCTTATCGGCGTATGCAGTCGCCTCATTGACTTCACGATCGACATTCGCCTCGATTTCTGCGAGTTCTTCCTCGGTCATGACGCCATCTTCAATCAAACGCTTCCGGAACAATTGATTCCCGTCGCGATTCTTAAGGTCAGCCAACTCTTCGACCGAGCGGTACGCTTTGTCATCGTCATCCGACGAGTGCGGTACGAGACGTTCGACTTCGGCTTCGATGAGCGTCGGGCCTTCGCCGCGAAGTGCGCGGGCGCGGGCTTCTTTCACGGCGACATAAACGGCGATCGGATCTGTCCCATCGACCGTGACGCCCGGCATCCCGTAACCTTTGGCGCGGTCAGATACGCGCTCGCAAGCGAGTTGCTTCGAGAGCGGTACCGAGATGGCGTATTTGTTGTTCTCACAGAACAAAATCACAGGCAACTTATGCACGCCCGCGAAGTTTGCACCTTCGTGGAAGTCACCTTGGTTCGATGAGCCTTCTCCGAACGAGACGAACGTGACGAGCTCTTCTTTTTTCAGTTTGGCGGCGAGCGCCACACCGACCGCATGCGGCACTTGTGTCGTCACTGGAGACGAGCCCGTCACGATGCGATGCTGTTTCGAACCGAAATGGCCCGGCATTTGACGGCCACCTGAGTTTGGGTCTTCCGCCTTGGCGAACGCCGACAACATCAAATCGCGAGCCGTCTGTCCGAAGTGGAGGACAACGGCGACATCACGGTAATACGGAAGAATATAGTCCGTCCCTTTTTCGAGCGCGAACGCCGCCCCGACTTGGGCCGCCTCTTGTCCTTGACACGAGACGACGAACGGGATTTTTCCGGCACGGTTCAATTTCCACATGCGCTCATCGATTTTACGGGCACGGACCATTGTCTCGTACATCGCACCGAGGTCTTGTTTCGTCAATCCTAGTTCCTCATATGAATTCACAGTCATCTGTTCCATTCTGTTTCCTCCTTAGGCGTGAATCGGTAATCCGTCAACGGCCAGTGCCGCTTCTTGGAACGCTTCGCTCAGCGCCGGGTGAGGATGGACGAGTTGGCCCATTTCCCATGCCGTGGCGTTCAAGACGAGAGCGAGTCCGCCTTCTGTGATCAGTTCTGTCGCTTTTGGTCCGACGATATGCACACCGAGCAGGTCGTCCGTTGACTTGTCCGACACGAGTTTGACGAATCCGTCCGCCTGTCCTTCGATGCGGGCCTTGCCGAGGCCGTTGAAGCGATACGTGCCCGTCTTCACTTCATGCCCGGCTGCTTTGGCACCTTCTTCGGTCATGCCGACCGATGCGACTTCCGGCACCCCGTACACGCAACGTGGGATCAACGCATAATCGAGCGGAGTCGGCTCGTGACCGAGAATCGTCTCGACCGCCTTCACACCTTCTGCCGAGGCGACATGGGCGAGCTGGAGCTTGCCGATGCAGTCCCCGATGGCGAAGATGTGACGTTCTTTCGTCCGATACTGTTCATCAACTTGGATGACACCGTTCTCGACGACAATCGATGTGTTCTGTAACCCGAGATGTTCCGTATTGGCGACCCGTCCGACCGAGACGAGCACACACTCGACCGAGATCGTCTCTTCGCCGACCACGAGCGAGACAGCATCGGTTGCTACTTCTGTACGCTCCGGGTCGACGGTGACGTTCTTCAACACACGGACGCCCCGTTTTTTCAGGAGTCGCTCGACTTCCCGTGACACCGCCTTGTCTTCGAGCGGCAACAGACGCTCCCCGACTTCAATCAGCGTGACCTCAACATCAAGGTCGATAAGCATCGAGGCCCATTCGACACCGATGACCCCACCGCCGACGATGGCGATGGATTCTGGCAACTGCTCAAACTGAAGCAGGTCGTCCGAGTTCAAGATGCGTGTATGGTCAAACGGCAGGCCTGGCAGTTCGCGCGGAATCGACCCTGTCGCGATGATGAGCTGGTTCGGCAAGATGAGTTCGGACTCCCCGGATTCGTCTTCGACCGCGACCGTTCCCGGCTGCGGCGAGAAGATACTAGGTCCCAAAATCGATGCCTTTCCGCGAAACACCTCGATTTTACCTTGCTTCATCAAGTGCTCAATACCTTTTTCTAGTCCCGCGACCAAGTCGCGTTTGAACGACTGGGCCCGCTCCATGTTGAACGTGACGGCCTCTGTCTCAACACCGTACGTGCTCCCGTGTTTTGCCGTCTGATAGACGTGGGCCGCTTTCAACAACGCTTTCGTCGGGATGCAGCCTTTATGTAGACATGTCCCGCCGAGTTTCTCGGCCTCAACGATTGCGACAGTTTTCCCGGCTTGGGCCGCCTTGATGGCTGCGACATATCCGCCAGGACCGCCGCCGATGACGACGATCTCAAATTCTCGTGCCATGTGTATCCCCCTCATATTCTCGAACTGCTTCTTCATGTCGAATGGCCCGGAGTGCGCCTTCGGCGAGTGCCTTCAGCTCATCTTCGCCCGGATAGATGTGGACCGGCGCCAAATAGCCGACGCGCGCACTGATTTGCTCGGTCAGCCAAGTCGAATAGGCGATGCCACCCGTCAACAGAATCGCGTCGACGTCGCCGCGTAACGTGGCGCCATGTTTGGCGATTTCCTGGGCGACGCGGTATGCCATTGTCTCGTAAAGAAGAGCGGCCTGTTCATCGCCATCTGCCATGCGCTGTTCGATCTCGATCGCGTCGAACGTTCCGAGGTGGGCAAACAGCCCTCCGCGTCCGACGATTTTCTGTTTCATTTCCGACTCTTTATACCTGGTACTATAACATAGTTCTACTACCTGTCCAACAGGAATCGAGCCGGCCCGTTCCGGTGCGAGCGGCCCATCGCCGTCGAGTCCGTTGTTCACATCGATGACGGCCCCTTTGGCGTGGGCCCCGACTGTGATACCTCCTCCGAGATGGGCGATAATCAAGTTGAGTTGTTTGTAATCGCTTCCATTTTCGGCTGCGAAACGTTTCGCGACCGCCTTTTGATTCAAGGCGTGAAAGATGCTGCGACGATTGATCTCTGGTATTCCCGTCTCACGAGCGAGCGGGCCTAGCTCATCGACGACGACTGGATCGACGATGAAATTCGGTACCTGAAATAATTCACCGAGTTTATAAGCAAGTAATCCACCCAAGTTCGAGGCATGCATCCCGAAGCGACCGCTCGCCAAGTCTTCCCGCATGAGCGAGTTGACGGCGTACGTCCCCGATGTCATCGGGGCGAGCAAGCCGCCGCGACCGACGATCGCGGACAAATCTTCGCCCGCGATGCCCGTCTCAGCCAATAAGTTCCGCACTTCACGTTCACGATATGGCAGTTGCTCCGGAAGTGACAATCCTGTGACGTCGGCTTCGTGACGGACGGTACGAGATAACATCTCGTCCGCTCCGTCAAACAAGCCGACCTTCGTCGACGTCGAACCCGGGTTGATGGCGAGAATGAGCTGTCGTGTCATATCAGCGCCCACCGAGCAAACTCTTTTCGACTTTCAAGAACTGGCTGCGCGAGCGCGACATCATCTGAATCCGCTCCTCTGCCATCTTCTCGGCGGCGACATGCGTCGGTACCCCGTCGCGTTCAGCGATCTCGAAGACGCGCTGCATGTTGTCATAGATGAGTTCGACTTTCTTCATCGCCCGCTCACGGTTATAGCCTTCGAGCTCGTCGGCCACGTTGATGACACCGCCCGCGTTGATGACGAAGTCTGGCGCGTAAAGAATGCCGCGCTCCTCGAGCATGTCCCCGTGACGATCCTCGGCGAGTTGGTTGTTCGCAGCACCAGCTACGATTTGGGCTTTAAGCATCGGAATCGTCTTGTCATTGATGACCGCTCCGAGCGCACACGGGGCAAAGATGTCACAATCGACCGCATAAATTTCGTCCGGTTTGACGACCGTCGCGCCGAAGTCCGTCTCAGCACGTTTGAGCGCTTCTTCGTTAATGTCGGTGACGACCAAGTGTGCCCCTTCTTCATGCAGGTGACGGCACAAGTTGTAGGCGACGTTCCCGACGCCTTGGACAGCGACCGTCTTGCCGGCGAGCGAGTCCAAACCAAACTTCCATTTTGCCGCCGCTTTCATGCCACGATAGACACCGTACGCCGTCACTGGAGACGGGTTACCGCTCGAGCCGAACGCAGGGCTGACGCCGGTCACATAATCGGTCTCCATGTGGATGAAGTCCATATCGGCGACCGTCGTGTTGACGTCCTCTGCCGTGATATAACGGCCACTTAGTGATTGCACGTAACGACCGAACGCTCTGAACATCGCCTCTGACTTGTCCGTCTTCGCATTCCCGATAATGACGGCCTTGCCGCCCCCGAGATTGAGCCCAGCCGCCGCATTTTTATACGTCATGCCTTTGGCGAGACGGAGGACGTCCGTGAGCGCCTCTTCTTCCGAGGCATAGTTCCACATGCGCAGCCCCCCGAGTGCAGGTCCGAGCGTCGTGTCATGAATTGCGATAATCGCCTTCAATCCTGATGCCTGGTCTTGACAAAAGACGATTTGCTCATAGTCCTCCGCCTGTAAGACGTCGAAAATACGAAAGCGTGGTTCCATGTTTGTTTCCATCATTAATGATTCCTCCATAAGTTTATTTTTTGGCATGTAAGAGCGCGAACGCGAGTGAGTAAAGCTTGGCCTCGGCCGTATCGGCCCGGCTTGTCAAAACGACCGGTGCGGCCGCGCCGACGACGATGGCCGCCACGCTCGCTCCGGCAAAATACATCATCGACTTATAAAGGACGTTGCCGACCTCTATGTATGGGACGAGCAATAAATCGGCTTGTCCTGCGACCTCGCTAGCGATGCCTTTTTGTTGGGCAGCGACCATATCGACGGCATTGTCGAGCGCGAGCGGTCCGTCGACGACACAGCCTTTGATCTGGCCGCGCCGGTTCATCTGACTGAGCAGTGCAGCGTCGAGTGTCGCTGTCATCTGCGGGTTAACGACCTCGACCGCCCCGATCGCAGCCACTTTAGGCGACACGTAACCAATGTCATGCATCGCCGCAACAGCGTTGTGAATGATCTCGACTTTTTCATCGAGTGTCGGGGCGATGTGGATCGCGGCATCGGTCACGCCGATCAGCCGTTCTCGATTCGGGATTTGGAACAGAGCGATATGACTGAGTGTTCGGTTCGTCCTCAGTCCCGCCTCGCGGCTGAGCACAGCTTTCATAAACGTCGATGTCGCGACCATTCCTTTCATGAGCACATCGGCTTCCCCTGTCTTGACGGCGAGCGTCGCCCGTTTGGCAATCTCTTTGTCGCCCTTGACGTGGATGATGTCGACTGCATCCTCGTCGATGCCCTGTTCGTCACATAACCGTTTGATTTCTCGGGCATCCCCGATCAGTTTAAACCGAGATAATCCGTGATCGGTCGCGAGCTTGACGGCGCGGATGACTTCTAAGTCGGCCGCCCCAGCAATCGAGACGGTTCGCCCGTGCAGCTGTTTCGCTTGTTCGAGCATCCGTTCAAAATTCATGTATGTCCCCCCTTGCCTGTCTTCTCTTATTACCATGCAAGTTTGATGCCAACTTTGAAAGCGCTTTAATTAGTGGACTACCATGCATTTATTTGCTTAGTATGAAAATATGTGCAGGTAATTTATTGCATACGGTCAAGTTTATTATACAGCGTTCGGATTGAAATGTGTAAGCGACGTGCCGCTTCCGACTTATTTCCGTCGGCCTCTTCGATTGCCCGTTCAATCAAATCCCGTTCATAACGAGCGACGGCGTCGTTAAGAGACAGGGCGTCCACCGGCCGCGTCGAGGTGACACGGGTCGAGAGTTGGAGATGGTGCGGGGTGATCCACTGATCCGCACTCGCCATATAAATCATCGCCCGACCAAGCACGTTCTCGAGTTCACGGACGTTGCCTTTCCAGTGTTGACTCTTCAACAGCTCGGTCGCCTCTAGGTTCACACCGCGCACGCTGCGGCCGTACTCTTGATTCAACTTGCGGACGATACGCTCACAGAGCGGTTCGATTTCCTCGAGCCGGTCCCGGAGCGGCGGAATATGGATCGGCATCCGGTTAATCCGGTAGTATAAATCCTCGCGAAACGTTCCATCGGCCACTTTCAGTTCGAGATCGGCGTTCGTCGCCGCGATGATTCGCACGTCGACCGGGATCGCACTCGTGCCTCCGACTCGGACGATTTCATGCTCCTGTAAGACACGTAGCAATTTGACCTGGACATCGACCGGCAACTCGCCGATCTCATCGAGGAAGAGTGAACCGCCATCGGCCTCTTCGAAATACCCGACCTTACCGCCTCGTTTCGCCCCGCTAAACGCTCCATCCTCATAACCGAATAGTTCGCTCTCGAGGAGCGTCGGCGAGATGGCGGCGCAGTTGACACGGACGAACTTTTTATATTTGCGGGGAGACTCGCCATGGATGGCATGGGCGAACAACTCCTTACCTGTTCCCGACTCACCTCGGATGAGCACGGTGACAGGGGTGACGGCGGCGAGCCTAGCCTGTTCGATGACAAATCGCATCTTCTCGCTCGTCGCGATGATATCGGCGAACTGATATTTCGCCTCAAGGTTTCGGATCCGTGTCTTTGCTTCCTGCAACTCGTCCCGGAGCGCCCGGATTTGGGACACGTCCCGGATGACGCCGACCGAACCACGCAGTTTTCCTTCGACGATAATCGGTTCGGCGTTAACGAGAATATCTCGGCGTGTCGCACCGATTTGCATCCGGATGTCACGGACGCCTTGCCCCGTCGAGAGGACTTTTAAATGGACGCTCTCCTGCATGCCAATGTCCGCTGTCGCCGGCTTGTCGACGACGTCTTCTTTTTTAAATCCCGTCAGCCGTGTATAGGACGGATTGATCAAGATCGTGTTCCCGTTATGGTCGGCGACCGAGATCGCCTCGCTCGTACAGTCGATAATCGCCTCAAGCATCTGTTGGTTCTGCTTCAAGCGTTCGACGACGATCCGAATAAATTCCCCAGGCAAGACGACCGCGTCCACGAAATGTTCTTTTAACTCATCAAACGTCTCAGTGCGGCCCGTCGTCTCAATGACGAAATCGAGGCGCTTATCGGCACACACCCGCCAATCTCCAGCCGTTTTGATGCCGTGGTTACGCGCGAGTTGCACACCTTCGGCCGTTGCTTCCGGGTCGATGACGGCGACGACCGTAACGAGCGGTGAGTCGAGCAACATCTTTAGCACCTCGGTCCCGCCTTTCCCCGCACCGACAATCATCAATCGTTTATTCATTCTCACATCCCCCATCTTACCTTTCTTCATTCATGCTACTGAACCTAAACTGATTTCGCAACCTCCTAAAAAAGGCCGTGTCGACGTATGTATTTTCTGTTAAAATAATGAGTGTTAAGGAGGAGATCCTATGCGCATGATCGCACTGCTGATCTTGATCATCCCTGGCCTGCTCGGTGTCTATGGCATCAAGTTACTCCGCGACAGCTTCTTCCTCAAAACGAGCGTCCCATTCTCTTGGATCGAGTCGGTGGCAGCCGCCTCAATGCTCCAAGGTACGTTCGGGCTGTTAATCGCGATGGGCGGGATTGGTTTTGTCGCAGGTTATATCTTCAATCGTGACAAGAAAACAGGCAAAGTACCGCGAATAGATTCTTGAACACAAAAAAAGGTTCCCAAACTTGACTTCATTTCAAGTGCGGAACCTTTTTATTCATATTGAATTGTGATCACTACGGATGATCTCCTCTCCTACTTGCTACAATCTTGTGACATGAGGTCCAATGGTCTTCTTAATGAAGAAGTTTGAAAGAAATTAGTAACTGCCGTCTTGCGTGAACGGAAATGTACCCATTCTAGTTACTAACGAATATTCATCGGGTCATGTCGAACCATCCATCGTGAAGTCGAACGCTTGCCATAAACTGTTCAACGGTTGACAACACTCCTTTTGGTCAACTGAACGATTCGTTTTCCCCGGACATAGTCCCTAGCTTCGAACTGATGCCGGAATCGCCTCGCAAATGAGCGTGCGCCGCGACCTCTCGTCGGGACGATGACGATTTGAGATGTCGTTCACACCTCTGAGCTATTGACGGATAGCGGTCCGAGATGATTTCTTGCTCTAACCTGTTCCGGAACATGTTAGAAAGCGTTCATCTGACGCTCGTCCAAGTAACTTGGTACACCTTTATTATAACAAGTTCCTCTCGATTTGCAAGCGCTTTCTTTAACAAAGTAAAAGAAAATCAGGAGGAGACCTCCTGATCATTTCATTGCTGTTTAAATGATTGATACGTAACAAAATAAGAAATAAACTCGGAATTTTTCGGACTACGCTCGCGCTCCGGCCGCCCATCGAACATTTCGTGGTCGCGCATCCCGTTCTCCCACGCCGTTTTGATGGCATGGCGCATCGCTCGTTCCACACGGGAAGATGTCGTCTCATGTTCTTTCGCAATCATCGGATACAGTTCCTTCGTAATCAATCCGAGCAGTTCTTGACGCTCCCGGACATAGACGACAGCTTGACGAATGTATTTGAATCCTTTGATACGCGGTGAAATCCCAAGTTGTTGCAACAACAGTGAAATGTCGAGTTCTTCTGGCGACATCGCCTCGAACTCTCGACTCGAACCGGCAGCGAGTTCACGAATTTTCGTGATCAATTGTTGAATGTTGAACGGCTTGACCAAAAAGTAAGATGCGCCGAGTTGAACGGCCTGCTTCGTCACTTCATCTTTGCCGAACGCACTGAGCATGATCACTTCCGGTTTGGCGTTCGCCAATTCCGTCTGTAACCGTTCGAGGACGCCGATGCCGTCCAGATGCGGCATGATGATGTCGAGCAGGAGTACATCCGGTTGGTGTGTCTTGACGACGTCTAAACATGCCTCGCCGTCGTAGGCGGTCCCGACGACTGTTAAGTCGTCTTCGGACTCGAGTTGGCGGGTCAACAAATCGACGATTTCTCGATTGTCATCCGCGATGCATAATGTGATCAATTAAGACACCCCTTCGATAAACTTCCGTTTTAATTGGAGAGACATAGTGAGTAGCTCCTCCACATGTCGTTTCGTCAAATCCGTCATCTGTGCCCCGGCAATCATCCGTCCTAGCTCATCGACCCGTTCAGCATGCCCGAGCGTCGAGACGTTCGTCTTCGTGCGCTCATCTGTTTCCATTTTCGTGATATACAAATGTTGATCCGCCATAGCGGCCACTTGGGCCAAGTGGGTGATGCAGAGCACTTGTGATCCGACCGATAGACGGAAAATCTTCTCGCCCATCGCTTGCGCGACCCGCCCCGACACGCCTGTATCCACTTCGTCGAAGATGATGGACGCGACACCGACCGTTCGAGAGAAGATTGACTTCAAAGCGAGCATGACCCGGGACAATTCACCGCCCGAGGCAACTTTCGCGAGTGGCTTGAACGGTTCGCCAACGTTCGTCATCATATAAAACTCGACTTGATCGAGTCCGTCCGCTTTGAACGGCCCTTCTTTGAACCGGACTTCGAACTGGGTCTTCTCCATGTACAATTCCTTCAGTTCACGCTGAATCGCTTTCTCGAGCTCGGTCGCTGCTTGTTTGCGGGCCGCCGATAACGCCATTCCTGTCATACGGACCTTCTCTTCGAGACGGGCAAGACGATCTGATAGTTCTTGCAGATGTTCTTCCCGATTCGTCATCGATTTTAACTCGTTAGCGATTTTTTCCCCATACGTGATGACCTCGTCGATTGTGGCCCCGTATTTTCGTTTCAATTGTTGGAACAAGGCGAGCCTCGTCTCAATCTCATCGAGCCGAATCGGGTCGAATTCGAGCGAATCGAGCTGATCTCGCAATTGGAACTTTGCGTCTTCGAGCAAAAAATAGGCGTTTGAGATTGTCTCCGCCATCGGCGCGAGCGATGTCGACAGCGCGGAGGCTTCCTCCATCTCACGCATGGCGATGCCGATTTGGTCGAGTCCTTTCGCCTCATCCGCGACCGCCTCATACGACAAGCGGACGTGTTGATGAATCCGTTCGAAATTGGCGAGCTCGTTCCGTTCCTCGGTGAGCGCTTGCTCTTCACCGACCTTCAGCTCGGCCGCCTCGATCTCATTCGTCTGGAACGCGAGCAGGTCCATGCGTTGGGCCAACTCTTGCTCGCTTTGACTCAATCGTTTCAACTCATCGGCGACGTTCTTCCAGTCGACGTAAGCGGCGCGATAATGCTCGAGAAGCGGAGCGAGTTCGGTTTCAGCGAAGCTATCCAAAATGCCGAGATGGTATTCGGCATCCATCAAATGTTGGTGCTCATGCTGGCCGTGAATATCGACAAGTAGCCGTCCAAGTTCGCGAAGTGTCGACAACGGCATCATCTTGCCGTTGACACGACAGACGCTTTTCCCGCTGCTATGTAAATCGCGGCGCAAAATGACGGTCCCTTCTTCGATTTCGATGCCGTATTGGGTCGCCGCATCGATGATCGGATGGTCCGGTTCGACGTTGAACAGCCCTTCGATCTCCGCCTTGTCTTGTCCATAGCGGACGAATTCGCTCGAACCACGGCCCCCGACAAGCAAACCGATGGCATCGAGTAAAATTGATTTCCCGGCCCCAGTCTCCCCTGTCAATACGGTCATCCCACGGTTGAACGTGATATTCAGTTCATCGATGATCGCAAATTGTTTGATCGATAGTTCTGCTAACATACGATAATTCACCTCATAACATTCCGAGTAGTCGTTCGATGATTCGTTTCGCCTGGTCTTCGTCACGAGCGATCATCAAGATCGTGTCGTCCCCGCACACCGTTCCGATTAATTCATCCCATGACAAATGGTCGATCAAGACACCGATCGCATCCGCATTACCCGGCAACACTTTCATGACGACCAAGTTTTGAGCCGAGTCGATCGAGACGAAACTGTCCCCGAGGATCCGCTTCATCTTGCCGAACGGGTTGAAGCGCTGATCGGCAGGAAGACTGTACTTATAGCGCCCGTCGTTGAGCGGCACTTTCACGAGATGAAGCTCTTTGATGTCTCGTGACACGGTCGCTTGTGTCACCGGATATCCGGAGCGATGGAGCTCGTCGACGAGCTCATCTTGTGTTTCGATTTCACGATTGGTCACGATTTCTCGAATCTTAATCAAGCGCTGTCCTTTATTCATACTCGCTGACACCTCATTTTATGTTTCACATACTCAGTATCATTCTAAAGTATTGTCGAAAAAAGGTCTAGCATTCGCAGGATGATTTCCCGAGTCGGTCGCATCCGCGCATAAAAAAGCTACAGACGAAACGTCTGCAGCTCAAGCGTTCTTTTTCAATTGCGCGTAGGCGGCGTCGATGACCGCACTCACGTCGAGTCCGGGATCAATTCCGCCGACGCCGGTAAAATGGGCGAACAATAAGAACTCGATGTTCCCGTCCCCACCTGTGATCGGCGAAAAGTCAAGACCTGCCACATGAAACCCTTCCGATGCGAAATGGCGGACCATATCGTCGACGACACGTTCATGGATGGCTCGGTCCCGGACGATGCCTTTTTTACCGACATCGGCCTTCCCGGCCTCAAATTGTGGCTTGACGAGCGCCATGACGATCCCGTCCGGCTTCAAAATCGTCTTCAACGGTGGGATCATGAGCCGAAGTGAGATAAACGACACGTCAATCGTCGCAAAGTCTGGCGCTAGCGGGAACTGTTCCGCAGTGGCGTGTCGGAAGTTCATCCGCTCCATGACGATGACGCGGTCGTCGCTCCGTAGCTTCCATGCCAATTGGTTATAGCCGACATCGACGGCGTACATTTGCGTCGCCCCGTTTTGGAGCGCACAATCCGTAAATCCGCCTGTCGATGAGCCGATATCGATGCCGATTTTTCCACCCACGTCGAACGGGAAGACTTGGAGCGCTTTTTCAAGCTTCAGTCCGCCCCGTCCGACATATGGCAACACTTGACCTTTCACTTCGAGCGGGATGTCGTCGAACACCTTGTCCCCCGCCTTATCAAGCCGCTCGGTCCCACTATAAACGAGACCGGCCATGATGGCCCGTTTCGCTTTCTCTCTCGTCTCCGCTAAGCCGCGGTCGACGATGAGCACATCTAGTCTAGTTTTCTTTCGTTTTTCCATAGTTCCTCACACATTCTGTCGATTTGTCACTTGAACGAACTGCTGAACCGAGTCAGCGATTTGCGTCGGACGGAGCCCAATTTCTTCGAGCAACTGATTGACGCCGCCATGTTCGATATAGCGGTCCGGAATACCGAGTCGGAGCACACGCGGGAACTGTCCGGCATCGCTCGCATGTTCGAGCACACTGCTACCGAATCCACCGGCGAGCGCTGCTTCCTCTAACGTGACGAGCGGGATGCCTTCCGCATATAAAGCGGAGAGCATGGCGTCGTCGAGCGGTTTAATCGTTCGAGCGTTGATGACACGGACACTCACATGCCCTTCGAGGAGAGCACGGACTTCGAGTGCGTCCTGCACTTGTGGGCCGAATGTCAAGATGGCGACATCCGTCCCCTCCGCGACCGTCTCCCAGACGTCGAGCGGCAATTCGCGGAGCGTCTCGCTCATCGGCGTGCCGATCCCTTCGCCACGCGGGAACCGAACGGCAATCGGACCATCATCATATTTCAGCGCTGAATAGACGAGATGCTGCAATTCTTCCTCGTCTTTCGCCATCAAGATGCGAATGTTCGGGACGTGACGCATAAAGGCGATATCGAACACGCCTTGGTGCGTTTCCCCGTCCGCTCCGACGAGACCGGAACGGTCGATCGTGAAGACGACGTTCAAGTTTTGACGGCAAATGTCGTGCACGAGCTGATCATAGGCGCGTTGGAAAAACGTCGAGTAAATCGAGACGACTGGTTTCAGCCCTTGTGTCGCTTGTCCGCCGGCCAATGTGACCGCATGCTGTTCGGCGATGCCGACGTCAAACATGCGCTCTGGGAATTGTTTGTTAAAACAATCGAGTTTCGAACCGACGCTCATCGCTGGCGTGATGAGTGTCACCCGCTCGTCCGTCTCAGCGACTTTTGTGATCGTCTCAGCAACGACCTTCGAATAGCTCGGTCCTTTGACTTTCCCTTTGATGACTTCACCCGATTCGATTTTGTATGGCCCGAGGCCGTGCCACGTACCGACACCGTCGAGTTCGGCCGGGCGGTAACCCTTGCCTTTTTTTGTGATGACGTGGACGATGACCGGCCCATCAATTTTCTTGGCATACTCGAGCGTCTCAAGCAGATCGCGTAAATCATGACCGTCCGTCGGCCCGAAGTACGTGAAACCGAGCTCTTCGAAGAACGTCCCTGGGATGAGCGCTGATTTCAGCATATCCTTCACACGTTCTCCGCTCCGTTCGAGCGAATTGCCGACAATCGGGATATGTTTGATGAGCGCCTCGACTTCCTCGCGAGCGTGCTTCAATTTACGTGACGACCGCATCCGGCCGAGCATGTTGTGCATCGCACCTACGTTCGGAGCGATGGACATCTCGTTGTCGTTCAAGATGACCATCACGTTTTGTTTCTCGGCGCCGATATGATTGAGCGCTTCGAGCGCCATCCCCCCTGTGAGCGCTCCGTCCCCGATGATGGCGATCGCCCGGTCGTTCGAGCGTCCCTTCAATTCGTTCGCGATGGCGATTCCCATCGCGGCCGATAAGGAGGTCGAGCTATGTCCCGTCTCCCAGACGTCGTGATCACTCTCACAACGTTTCGGGAAGCCGCATAGCCCGTTATATTGACGGAGCGTGTCGAACTGATTCGTCCGTCCTGTCAAGATTTTGTGGACGTATGCTTGATGCCCCACGTCCCATACGAGTTGGTCTTTCGGACTGTCAAATACACGGTGCAAGGCGAGCGTCAATTCGACAACCCCTAGGTTTGGCCCCAAATGCCCTCCCGTTTCAGCCAATTTTTCAATCAAAAACCGTCTGATGTCTGCGCCGAGTGCTTCTAACTCGGGTACCGACATCCTTTTTAAAAATGACGGGTCTTGAATGGATGTCAAGTCCATGATGACCATCCTTTCTCCTGTCTTATTACTGATTCGTACCTTATATTTTACAAGAATGTGTCCATAGATGCTATACATTCACAAAAACAAAGGTGACACGATGTGCTCATCGTGTCACCGAGATTAATGATTGCGTCGTACGACGAAGTCGAGAAGCTCCCGTAAACGCGGGGCATCGACCGACAATGCGGCCAAGGCGGCCTCACTTTCCATGACTTCCTGTTCGAGCGCTTTTTTCGCTCCGTCGAGACCGAGCAACTTTGGATACGTCGCTTTGTCGTTGCCTTCGTCCGAGCCGACTCGTTTCCCGATCAGCGCCTCATCCCCTTCGACATCTAAAATATCGTCTTGGATTTGGAAGGCGATCCCGAGATGTTTTCCGAACCGTCCGAGTGCCAGGCGGTCCGTCTCCGAGGCATCCGAAAGAATCGCCCCTGCTTCAAGGGCGTACACGAGAAGCGCCCCGGTCTTTCGTTCATGAATCGATTGAAGGGTCGACAACGTCACGCCAGTACGTTTTTCAGCAAGCATGTCATCCAGCTGACCACCGACCATGCCGGCACTGCCTGCCGCCTCACTGAACCGTTTAACGAGGGCAACGATTTTCGTCGCTTCCAAATCGGCCCGCGCCAAAAGATGAAACGCGTCCGTGAGCAAGGCGTCCCCTGCGAGAATCGCCGTCGCCTCGTCAAATTGACGATGGTTCGTCGGACGGCCTCGGCGGACGTCATCATCATCCATCGCCGGAAGGTCATCATGGATGAGCGAGTACGTGTGAACCATCTCGAGGGCGACAGCCGCTTCATGGCCGAGCGCCCGTGGACGGCCGTATGTATCGAGGACGGCGTAAAGAAGAGCCGGACGAATCCGTTTCCCACCCGCGTCGAGAGAATAGGTCATCGATTGAAATAAACGCTCCGGCATGAAAGACGGGTCGAGCAAACGACGTGTCGCCTGTTCGACCTCTTCTTTCCATGCCTGTAGATGCACTTGCATGCTCATACTGCGCCTCCTTTTTCACGGAGCGTGCCGTCGAGTTCAAGGATTTCGTCCATCTTTTGTTCCGCCGCCGTCAATTTAGTTTGACAGAGGGCCGACAATCGGACACCTTCCTCATACAGCGTCATCGCTTCTTCAAGGGCGACTTCTCCCGTCTCGAGTTGCGTCACGATTTCCTCGAGCCGGGCGAGTGCCGCTTCAAACGTCAGTTCTTCTTGTTTCTTCGCCATCGTGTCTCTCCTTCACTTCCGCGACGGCATGGCCATCCCGAAATCGGATCGTCACCACACCGTCATGTAGTTGTTTGACATCTTTCACGTACGTCCCGTCCTGTTCGACGAACGTATAGCCTCTCGCGAGAACGGCGAGCGGGCTGACAGATTCCAATCGACCTGCCAACCGCGCGAATTGATCCGTCGGTCTCTCGAGCGGTCGAATGCGTTCCAACCGTCCTTCGTATTGACGGAAGCGGTCGTCTTGCGCTCGGAACACTTGCATCAGATTGCGGACATCGAGACGTTGCGCCGATGCTGCGAAACGGTGCCGCGCGTGCGTCACTTGTTTCGTGGCACTTTGTTCGAGTCGAATCTCGGCTTGGGCGAACCGTTCACGTTTTTGCATGATCGTATAACGAGGTGATTTTAAGCCGTAACTGTTTTTCATGCGCTCGACTCGTTCGCGAAGCGAGGCCATTTGAGTCGTCACGACCCGCGTGAGTGCGCGGCTTAATCGTTCCACGTCTTTCCGTTGCGCTTCGATCGTGGCCGTCGCGAGTTCCGCCGCCGCTGTCGGCGTGGCCGCTCGTACGTCGGCGACAAAATCAGCCAGCGTGAAATCAGTCTCATGGCCGACGGCCGAGATGACAGGGATCTCGGAGTGGTAAATCGCCTCGACGACGACGTCCTCGTTGAACGCCCATAACTCCTCGATCGACCCGCCGCCGCGTCCGACGATCAACACGTCGCAATCGGTGCGTTCGTTCATCCAGCGAATCGCACTCGCCACTTGCGGAGCGGATTGATCCCCTTGCACAGCGACGGGCGCGAACGTGATCGCCACGTGCGGTGCCCTCCGTCTAAGCGTCGTGGCGATATCGTGGAGAGCCGCGCCTTTCGGCGAGGTGATGATGCCGATGCGCTCTGGGAAGGCCGGCAGCGGACGTTTCCGTTCCGCTGCGAACCAGCCCTTCGCCTCGAGCTCACGCTTTCTCGCCTCATACCGCTCGAACAACATACCGATGCCGTCTTGCCGCATGAGTTCGACGTACAATTGAACATCACCCGTCGACTCATACATCGTCACCCGGGCGACGACGACCACGTTCATCCCGTCCGTCGGCTCAAAATTGAGCGTTCGGGCGTCACGTGAGAACATGACCGCCTTCATCCGGGACGTTTCGTCTTTGAGGGTGAAGTAGCAGTGCCCCGAGGCGTAACGTTTGAAATTTGAAATCTCGCCGATGACGGCGATGTGTTGCAACACCGGGTCACCGTCGAGTTGACGTTTCACATAACGGACGACTTCGGAGACTTGAATCGGATTAGCCACGTGAGGCGACCTCGACCGTATTGTGCATGAGCATCGTGATCGTCATCGGACCGACTCCACCCGGAACTGGAGTGATGGCGCTCGCCACGTCACGGACGCCTTCAAAGTCGACATCCCCGACGAGACGACCGTCGACGCGGTTGACACCGACGTCAATGACGATTGCTCCCGGTTTGACCATATCGGCTGTGACGAGACCGGCCCGACCGACAGCGACAATCAAAATGTCAGCTTGGCGCGTCATCGACCCGAGATCATTCGTCTTCGAATGGCAGTATGTCACGGTGGCCGATTCGTTCAAGAACAACATCCCGACCGGTTTCCCGACGATTTGGCTGCGACCGACGACGACGACGTGTTTACCGACCAAGTCGATCTGCGTCTTGACGAGGTGCAGAATCCCGTGAGGTGTACATGGCAATAGTGTCTCGAGACCGAGCATCATCTTCCCGACGTTCGTCGGGTGGAATCCATCCACGTCTTTGTCCGGTGAGATGCGCATGATGACGCGATTCTCATCGATATGCTTCGGCAACGGCAACTGCACGAGAATCCCGTGCAATGCGTCGTCCGCATTCATCGAATCAATGAGTTCGAGCACTTCACGTTCTGAAATCGTGTCATCGAAGCGAATCACTTGTGAATCGATGCCGATGTCAGCCGCCGCCCGTTCTTTCCCCCGGACGTAGCTGTGGCTCGCCGGATCATCCCCGATTAAAATGACTTTCAGTTTTGGAACGATGCCGCGCGCGCGCAGCGCGCTGACCCGTTCCTTTAACGTCTCCCGATATGATGCTGCGATTTGTTTCCCGTCGATCACTACTGCCATCTCTCTCATCCCCCGTTGTCTTAGGTTTCTCTGTAGTTGGTGTGGTGTCTTCTCTGTTTGCCTGACGCGTTTTTCTCTTTATTTTACGCTTTGATGATGTTTCCGAGCACGCCGTTAACGAGCTTGGCCGCTTCTTCATCGGCGAACGATTTGGCGAGTTCGACCGCCTCGTTGATCGTCACTTTGTCCGGAATCGTCTCGACGTAGAGCAACTCGTACGTCGCCATGCGGAGAATCGTCCGCTCGACATTTCCGAGACGATCGAGTCTCCAGTTTTTCAAGTTTTCGACGAGCAATTCGTCAATCTCGTCTTTCTTTTCTAACGTCTCCACGACGAGTTGTTCGTAAAATGGATCGGAGTCCATGCCATCGAGGGCAAATTCGATGGCCTCGTCTACCTCAAGTTTTGATACTTCGATTTGAAAAAGCGTTTGAATCGCTTTTTCCCGTGCTTCATGACGTTTCATTCAGATACTCTCCTTTTGCATGCTTTCATTTTGATAGTTTAGCATAACGCCTCCATAAATTCAGTACAAAAAACCAGGAAGCCCAAATAATGTTCGGGCTTCCTGGTCAGGATCATTTCGTGAGCGTCATTTCTTTTTCGACAAATTTCGTGTCGAACGCACCCGCCCGGAAACGTTCGTGGGCCATGACTTGTTGATGGAACGGGATCGTCGTATGGATGCCCGATACCGTGAACTCATCGAGCGCGCGAAGCATCTTCGCGATCGCCTCTTCCCGTGTCGGTGCGTGAACAATCAGTTTCGCGACCATTGAATCATAAAACGGTGGAATAACGGCACCGGCATAGAGACCACTGTCGACCCGGACGCCCATGCCGCCAGGAACGATATACTGATCGATTTTACCGGCCATCGGACGGAAGTCCGCAAACGGGTCTTCTGCGTTGATCCGGCACTCGATCGAGTGCCCGCTGAACGTGATGTCCGACTGGCTGATGGCGAGTGGATGACCGAGCGCGACTTCGAGTTGCGCTTGGACGAGGTCGAAGCCGGTAATCATTTCGGTGACCGGGTGTTCGACTTGAATCCGCGTGTTCATCTCCATGAAATAAAACTCGTTCACTTCCGGGACGTAGATGAACTCGATTGTGCCCGCACCCGAATACTGAATCGCTTTGGCCGCTTTCACGGCCGCGTCGCCCATCGCTTGACGGGTCGTCTCATCGATCGCCGGAGACGGTGCTTCCTCGACCAACTTTTGCATCCGACGCTGAATCGTACAGTCCCGCTCCCCGAGGTGGATGACGTTGCCGTATTGATCCGCAAGCACTTGCACCTCGACATGGCGGAACGACTCGATATATTTCTCCAAATAGACGTCGCCGTTACCGAACGCCTGCTTCGCTTCTTTACGCGTGTCGGCGAGCCCTTTGACGAGCTCTGTCTCGTCGTAGGCGACACGGATTCCGCGCCCGCCACCACCGGCCGTTGCTTTGATGATGACCGGATACCCGATTTCACGGGCGAGTTCGACCGCTTCCTCGTCAGTGACGACACCGCTCGATCCCGGGACGACCGGTACGCCCGACTCGATCATCGTCCGCTTCGCTTCGTCTTTTATGCCCATCTTCCGAATCGCATAACTGCTCGGTCCGACAAATTGGATGCCGCACGCCTCGCTCATCTCGGCGAATTCGGCGTTCTCGGCCAAGAAGCCATAACCCGGATGAATCATCGTCGCATCGACCGCGCACGCGACCGACAGGATGTTCGGGATATTCAAATACGAGTCTTTCGACGGGTTCGGTCCGATGCAATACGCCTCGTCAGCCAGACGGACGTGCAACGCCTCGCGGTCTGCTTCCGAGAAGACGGCGACCGTCGGAATATTCAACTCTTTCGCGGCGCGGATGATCCGGACCGCGATTTCTCCACGGTTGGCAATGAGTAGTTTCATAGACACCTCACTTCACGCTGAAGAGCGCTTGACCGTATTCGACTAAATCGCCGTCAGCGACGAGGATCTCGACGATCTCCCCGCTGATTTCCGCTTCGACGTCATTGAACAGTTTCATCGCTTCCAAAATACAGACGATTTGTCCAGCTTCGACGCGATCGCCGACTTGCACATATGCGTCTTTGTCTGGTGCCGGACGCGAATAGAACGTCCCGACCATCGGTGATGTGATTGTGCGCAAGTTGCTCGGCGCAGGGGTTGGGGCCGCTTCTGGTTCGGTCTCAACGCCCGGCGCAGGCGCTGCGACCGGGGCCGCGTGCACGATTGGTGTATGAGTAGCGGCGAATTGTGGGGCCGCTTCTTTTTTCAATGAAAGTTTAAACTCCGACGTCTCGAGTTCCAGCTCGTGGACGGACGTCTGATCGAGCAATGTTATCAGCTCTTTAATCTGTTCGATTTGCATGAAATAACCCCCTATTTATACCTGGTACTAATCTCTACTCTACTATAACTGGTCAGACCAGTGAATGCAACGACAAAAAAAGGGCCCATTCCGAAGAATGGATACCCTTTGTTTTACCCGTTATAGCGCCCTGTAAAATCGCCTGTGCGCGTGTCGACTGTTACTTTTTCGCCTGGCTCAATGAAGAGCGGCACTTGGATGATGTGGCCCGTCTCGACTGTCGCGTTTTTCTTCACGTTCGATGCCGTGTCGCCTTTGACGCCTGGGTCGGCTTCGACAATCGTCAAGACGACCGTCGTCGGGAGCTCGATGCCGAGAATTTCGCCATCGTAATCTGCGATGCTCACTTCCATGTTTTCAAGCATGTATGGAAGCGCCGCTTTTACTTGCTCGCCCGTGAGTTCGAGTTGCTCATACGACTCTGTGTCCATGAATACGTATGTGTCGCCCATCGGATAAAGGTATTGCATACGCTTACGCTCGATGTGCGCACGTTCGATGCGTTCGCCACCACGGAACGTCGTCTCTTGAATCGCGCCCGTGCGCAAGTTACGCATCTTCGTACGGACGAAGGCTGCGCCTTTACCTGGTTTGACGTGTTGGAACTCGATGACTTGCCAAATCGACCCGTCCGATGTTTTGACCGTTAATCCTGTTTTCAAATCGTTAACTGATACCATGTTGATTTCCTCCTAAGATGAGCTGAGACTCAAGCCTCAATCGTAATTAACTCTTTCGGCGACTGCGTGAGACGGAAGTTTCCAGTCTCGGTGATGACGATATCGTCCTCGATGCGACATCCGCCGATTCCGGCGATATAAATGCCCGGTTCGACCGTCACGACCATCCCCGGCTCGAGCACCGTCTCTGAACGGAACGATAGTCCTGGCGCCTCGTGGACTTCCATCCCGAGGCCGTGTCCTGTTGAATGTCCGAAGTATTCACCGTAGCCGGCTTCTTTAATCACGTCACGCGTCAGCGCGTCCGCCTCGATGCCCGTCATGCCGGCTTTTGTTCCCTCGACGCCTGCGAGTTGCGCGCGAAGCACCGTGTCATAAATGTTGCGCAACTCGTCGGAGATTTCGCCGACAGCGAGCGTACGCGTAATGTCCGAGCAGTAGCCTTGATAGTAAGCCCCAAAATCAAGCGTCACGAGCTCGCCTGCTTCGATGACCTTGTCACTGGCCACACCGTGCGGCAATGCCGAACGATGGCCCGAAGCAACGATCATATCAAATGATGACGAGTCGGCACCTTTTGCCCGCATGAACATCTCGAGTTCATTCGCGACTTCTTTTTCAGTCCGGCCTGGGCGGATGAACGACTGGATATGCGTAAACGCCGCATCCGCAATCGCCGCAGCTTCCTTCATTATCTTAATCTCTGACTCATCCTTAATCAAGCGTAGCTTTTCGACGATGCCTGACGTCTCGACGAGCTCGGCATTGACGTCTTTTTCATACGTCCGGAATTGACCGACCGTCATGTCATCTTGCTCGATACCGAGGCGCGCGACCGCTTCCTGATCGACGACATCTGCGACTGACTTGATGAGCGACGTCTTATGCTCGATGATGTCGAATCCTTTCACTTGGCTCGCGGCCTGTTCTGTATACCGGAAGTCGGTGATGAAGCTCGCCGTCTTCGCTGTGATCACGAGGACGCCACTTGACCCGGTGAAACCCGACAAATAGCGAATATTCTCCCGTTTCGTCACGAGTAATCCGTCAATTCCGTTCGCTTCTAGCTGAGCTTGCAGTTTGCTGACCCGTTCAATCATGTCGATTCCTCCAATGTTCGATCAATGCCTGCAACGCGAGCGTGTAACTCGTCAACCCAAAGCCGCTGATGACACCGAAACAGACGGCGGCGAGCTTGGATTCATGACGAAACGACTCTCGTGCATGCACGTTCGAGATATGTACTTCGACGACCGGGGCCTTGATGGCGGCGATGGCATCTCGGAGCGCGATCGACGTATGCGTATACGCCCCGGCGTTGAAGATAACCCCTGCATAATCATACGCTTCGTGCAGGGCATCAATCAGTTCGCCTTCATGGTTGGATTGGACGAACGTCAACTGGACGTCATCTGGCGCGGCGAGTAACAGCTCCGCCGTCAGCCCCTTCAATGAAACGTCACCATATACGTCCGGTTCGCGTCTTCCGAGTAGATTCAAATTCGGCCCATTCAAGACAAGTATATGCACAAGTCTCCCCCCCCTGTTCGTCAAGTCGCCTCTATTGTAACAAATTTAACGGTTGTAGCGACAATTGACGTTCATCTGGTTTCGTTTTTCGGACGAATCACGGTATAATTCAACTATATAACTGTAGGAATCGAGGAAATGCCATGAAAACTAAACCACTGATCCCTGTTGGAGGCCAAGCGCTTGTGGAAGGCGTCATGTTTCAAGGACGCGCCGAGAGTGCCTCGGCCATCCGCCGGAAGGACGGGTCCATCGAAACGTTCCAGCAACCCCGTATCCTCGTCCCTTGGGTCCAATCTTTAAAGAAGGTCCCGTTCCTGCGCGGCGTGGTCGCCTTATACGAATCGCTCAAAAACGGTTCCGCCCACATGAATTTCGCCAGTGATCGTTATGACGTCGACCCGAGCGAGGACGAGGCAACGAAGCCGGATGAAAAGAAACAGAATATTTTGATGGTCGTCATGATCGCGATCGTCGGGATTATCTCGTACGTGTTTGGCAAGCTCATTTTCAACGTCACGCCGGCACTCCTCGCCGCCATGTTCCAAAGCGTGCCCGCCTTGTCCGGTCACGTGATTCAAAACCTCCTCGAAGGGGGAATAAAATTAGTATTGCTACTCAGTTACCTCTATTTGATTTCTTTGACGCCACTCATTCGCCGCGTGTTTCAATATCACGGTGCTGAGCACAAAGTTATTAACTGTTATGAGTCCGGACGACCGATCACTGTGGAGAACGTCCGTTCGAGCTCACGTCTCCACTATCGTTGTGGGTCAAGCTTCATTCTATTCACTGTTTTCGTCGGCATCGGTGTCTATATGGTCGTCCCAATCGATCCGCTTTGGGTTCGACTCGTCAGCCGCATCGCCTTGTTACCGGTAGTCATCGGCATCTCGTTTGAGGTGCTTCAATTTACAAACCGTTTTCGTGAACATCGCTTCCTGTCCGTCCTCGGCAAGCCGGGACTATCGTTACAGCTGTTGACGACACGCGAACCGAACGATGATCAAATCCGCGTCGCCATCGAGGCTTTCGAAACATGGGAACGTTCAGAACTTGGTCAACCGGCCGTGCAAAGAGAGGGATAAAGAGGAGGAAAGCACCATGATCAGACAAAGAATCGGAACGACCGCTGCCACGATCGTGTTCATCTTAGGATTCATCGGAGTCGGACATATGCTCGCGACCGACCCCGGTCGATTGTTCAGACAGTTGCTCTTCATCGGTATTTTCGGGTTAATCTTCTACGTGATTTACCGTGTGTTCATGGCGCCTAAAATCTCAGCCGAGGATGTACGGTACCGGAAGACGGCCCAGGCTTCAAAAAAACGGATGCAACGGCCAGGTGCGAACCCTAAAGTGAAGCCATCCGCTACGACGAAAAAGAAAGTAAAACCCGGTTCGAACGTGACGAAGCTCTCGAAGCGCCCTACCCGTTCGACGCATCGTAGTGACGCCCCTCACCTTACCGTCATCGAGGGAAAAAAAGGCAAGAAGAAAAAGAAAGCGAATATGTAAAAACGAACCAGGTCGCCACGGGCGAACTGGTTCGTTTTTTGTCGTGATTCGAAAATCAATCCGTTTCGACGAAGCCGATATACGGAAGGTTACGATATTGTTCGGCATAATCGATCCCGTAACCGATGACGAACTCATCCGGAATCTCGAAACCGACGTAATCAGCGTCGAGCGTGACGAGTCGGCGAGCCGGCTTGTCGAGAAGTGTACAAATCTTCAATTGTCCGGGTTGATGCAACGTCATATGCTGACACAAGAATTTGAGCGTCTGCCCTGTATCGATAATGTCTTCAATGATGACGACGTACTTCCCTTCGACATCGAGATCTAAATCTTTACGGAGTTGGACGTTCCCACTCGAAACCGATTTCTTCCCATAAGAAGACGTCGCGACCGTGTCTAATTGGACACTGCCCGTCATTTGCCGCATCAAATCAGCTGCGAAGACGAGCGACCCTTTCAATACCGCCACGAGGACGATCGGTGTCCCGGCCGCATCCCGTTCGATTTGTTCGGCGAGTTCCGCCACGCGTTGTTTGATCTGTGCCTCGTCAAACAGTTTCCCTTTGATTTGAATATCCATCATGTCGGCGATTGTTCGCCGTCACCCCCTTATCAGTCTTAACAGCACCCATTCTATCATAAAACGAGCTAAAAAATAGACTTCACTTCATAATTTAAAAGTGATTGTTCGGTTTTCAGTTACATCCACGTAGAAAAAGACCGCTTCCGATTCAAGTCGTCGGAGCGGTCATTTGGGCTTACTCATCGTCCGTCTGATTCAGTTCTTGGAACGCACGAAACTGGGCCATCAATTCAGGCTTATCTTCAAAAAATTCGACGAACTGGGTCATGCAGTCGAGCGTATTCGAGCTCAAATGGTGCTCGATCCCTTCGACGTCTTCGTAGACATGAGCCTCGTCGACACCGATCAAGCGCAAAAATGATTCAAGCATCGCATGACGCTCGACGAGACGCTTTCCAATTTTTTGGCCTTTTTTCGTTAACATGAGTCCTCTATATTTCTCATAAATCAAATAGTCTTCCCGGTCGAGCTTTTGCACCATTTTCGTGACAGAGGAGGGATGCACCCCTAAATGTTCGGCGATATCGGACACGCGGGCGTATCCTTTCTCGACCATTAGCAAATAAATTCGTTCTAAGTAATCTTCCATACTCGGTGTCGGCATGGGCGTAGCCTCCCCTTATGTTCCGTTCTGCAACCTCTATTTTAACGTAACCTTCTAGAAACCGAAAGCAGAACGGGTAAATCCATCAGTCAATCATTGTCTCATGACCTTAAATTCTTTATAATGGATGTTGGTGAAACTTAATAGAGAAAGGGAGAACATCAATGGGAATCGAAACCATCCTCGTCATCATCCTATGGGCTGCGCTCATCGCATACATCGTTTGGCGTTTCTTGCCGGCACGCGGTTTGAAGAAAATGAAACAAGAAGAGTTTCGTGCGTCGCTTCGTAAAGGTCAATTGATCGATGTCCGTGAACCGAACGAGTACAAGGGAGGCCACATTGTCGGCGCCCGCAACATCCCGGTCGGACAATTGAAACTCCGCATGAAAGAACTTCGCAAAGATCAACCGATCCTCATGTATTGCCAAGGCAAGTCACGTTCGAACCAGGCGGCCAAGCTGCTTATGAAAAATGGCTATACCGACATCTACATGCTCGACGGTGGCTTCAAGAATTGGAAAGGGAAAGTCAAAAAAGGCTGACCCGGATGCATACGTCCACTCCTCACTCCGAGGAGGGACGTTTTTTAATTTAAGAAGAAAAAAAACCGCTCGCACGGTGCGAGCGGTTTCGATTCAATTGATTGATGAGGGTTGGCGTCGTTCGTATTTGAGCACCGGTTTCCGAGCGGCAAGCGTCTCGTCCAACCGTTTGATGACCGTCGTATGTGGGGCCGTCTGAACGATTTCCGGATTCTCCTCCGCCTCTTT
Source organism: Exiguobacterium sp. SL-10 (assembly GCF_004337025.1). NCBI lineage: Bacteria > Bacillati > Bacillota > Bacilli > Caryophanales > Exiguobacterium > Exiguobacterium sp. SL-10. The sequence goes on from NZ_SJUP01000007.1 coordinate 100,037, forward strand.
CACGATTTGGAGCATCGCGTCGCAAAACGCATCAAGCGTCTCTTTCGACTCCGTCTCCGTCGGCTCAACCATGATGCACTCCTCGACGTTGAGCGGGAAATAGATCGTCGGTGGGTGGTAGCCGAAATCGAGCAATCGTTTGGCGATGTCGAGCGTACGTACGCCGAGCGCTTTTTGGCGTTTTCCAGACAAGACGAACTCGTGCTTGCAGAACGTATCATACGGGACATCAAACGCGTCCTTCAAACGAGCGAACATATAGTTGGCATTTAATACCGCTTCACGCGAGACGCGCGTCAACCCTTCCGCGCCCATCGTCTTGATGTAGCTATAGGCCCGGACATTGATGCCGAAGTTCCCGTAGAACGGTTTGATGCGTCCGATTGACTGCGGACGGTCGTAGTCGAGCGTGAAACCAGACTCGGCGCGACGTGCGATCGGCGTCGGCAAGTATGGAATCAAGTCGCGTTTCACCCCGACCGGACCAGATCCCGGACCGCCACCGCCGTGCGGGCCTGTGAACGTCTTATGCAGGTTCAAGTGGACGACATCGAAACCCATATCCCCAGGACGGGCGATGCCTAGAATCGCGTTCGAGTTGGCGCCGTCGTAATAGAGTTTACCTCCGGCCTCGTGCACGACTTTGGCAATCTCTAAAATGTCAGCCTCGAACAGGCCGAGCGTGTTCGGATTCGTCAGCATGAGCGCTGCCGTATCGGCGCCGACTTTCGACTTCAAATCATCGAGATCGACAAGGCCACGCGCATCCGACTTCACCGTCACCGTATCGAAACCGGCGACGACGGCCGAGGCCGGATTCGTCCCGTGTGCCGAATCCGGAACGAGCACTTTCGTCCGGTTCATGTCCCCGTTATGATGATGGAACGCCTTGATGAGCATGAGCCCGGTCCATTCCCCATGGGCACCGGCTGCCGGTTGCAGCGTCACTTCATCCATGCCGGTGATCTCAGCAAGTTGTTCTTGCAGGTCGACCATAAGTTCGAGCGCCCCTTGAATCGATTCAACCGGTTGCAACGGGTGGATATGCGCAAATCCAGGCAGACGGGCCATATCCTCATTCACTTTTGGGTTATATTTCATCGTGCATGACCCGAGCGGATAAAACCCGGAATCGACCCCATGGTTCCGAGTCGATAGCGACGTATAATGACGCACGACATCGAGTTCCGACACTTCCGGCAGTTCCGCCGCTTCTTGACGGATCATTGATGCCGGCAAGAGCGACTCCAAATCGACTTCCGGCACAGTCGGCGTCGGCAAGTTGTAACCTGTTCGTCCTGCACGTGACACTTCGAAAATTAATGTTTGTTCGTGTTGCATCACTTCATCCCCCCAACCACTTCAACAAATTGATCGATTTCTTCTTTCGTCCGAAGCTCCGTCGCACAGAGCAACATTTGCGTCTGGCGCTCTGTTTCATACGAGCCGAGCGGCAAACCGCCGATGATGCCTGCCTCGAGCAGATGACGCGACACGTGCTCCGCATCGACCCCGAAGTCGACGACGAACTCGTTGAACATCGGTCCTTCATCGACAACCGAATAGCCGGCAGTCTTGAGCGCTTCTTTCATATAATGGGCCGTTTGAATGTTGCGTACCGCCATGTCACGAATCCCATATTTCCCGAGAGCGGACATCGTAATCGATGCCGCGAGCGCATTGAGCGCCTGGTTCGAGCAAATGTTCGACGTCGCTTTGTCACGACGGATATGTTGTTCCCGGGCTTGAAGTGTCAGGACGAAGCCGCGCTTGCCGTCCTCATCGACCGTCTGTCCGACGAGACGTCCCGGAAGTTTGCGCATGAGCGCTTTTTTAACGGCAAAGTAACCGCATGATGGACCGCCGAAGCTTTGCGGAATCCCGAACGGCTGGGCGTCACCGACCGTGATGTCGGCACCGAGTGCGCCTGGCGACTCCAAGACTCCGAGCGCGAGCGGGTTGCTCGACACAACGAACAGGGCACCCGCATCATGGGCCGCTTTCGCAAGGGCCGTCAAATCTTCGACACGTCCATAGAAGTTCGGATATTGGACGACAAGACACGATGCGTCTGTTAAATCCATGCCCGACATGTCGGTCACCCCGTCGCTCACATCTGTGTATTCGACCGTGAGTCCCGGACCACCAGCATATGTTCGGATAACGTCTTTCGCTTCCGGATGGACTGCGCCCGAGACGATGACACGTTTTTTCTTCGTATGGGCACTCGCGAGATACGTTGCTTCAGCGAGGGCTGTGATGCCGTCGTACATCGACGAGTTGGCCACGTCCATGCCCGTCAATTCGCAAATCATCGTTTGGAATTCAAACATCGCTTGGAGTTCACCTTGCGAGATTTCCGGTTGGTACGGCGTATAGGCTGTATAAAACTCGGAACGGAGAAGCATGTGGTTCATGACGCTCGGTGACAGGTGATCGTACATGCCCGCCCCAAGGAAACTCGGGTTCGATTTCGTATGCATATTCTTCTCGGCAAGTTTCGTCATGTGACGGACGAGATCGACTTCTGGAAGTGGGGCCCCGATCGCAGCCAAAGAGGCAGTCTCACGGAGCGATGCCGGAATATCCTCGAGTAAGTTCTCGATCGACTCGACACCGATCGTCTGCAACATGTCACGCTCGTCTTGCTCAGTCATCGGTAAATAGCGAAATTCCATTCTGTTCATTCTGAATCCCCCTGTATCATTTACGTTTATAGAACGGTGTTGGCACACGTTCGGCTTCTATTTTTTTACCCCGAACCTCAACGATAAAGTGTGATGCGTCCGCGTAACGTCGATCAACGCGGGCCCAAGCGATCGATTCATTCACGGTCGGTGGCATCGTACCGGTCGTGACGACGCCAATCGTCTCCCCGTCGACTTCGACCGTCGCGCCTTGACGAGCGATTCCACGGCCTAGCAGACGCAGGCCGATCAAGCGGCGTGGGATGTCTTCTTTCTGATTCACGAGTGCATCTTTGCCAATGAAATCGGTGTCGAGTTTGACGGCAAAGTTCAAGTTCGCCTCGAACGGGGTGACCGTCTCATCGAGCTCGTGACCGTAAAGCGGGAGACACGCCTCAAAACGAAGCGTGTCGCGGGCGCCGAGCCCACACGGCGTAACACCTTCTCGCTCTAACGCCGACCAGATCGCAGCCACGTCTTCGGCTCGGGCGTAGAGTTCAAATCCGTCCTCACCCGTATAGCCACTGCGTGAGACGATCGTCGACACGCCGGCGACGTCACCAGTCATGAAACGGAAAAATTTGATGTCAGATAGCGGCAAGTCCGTCAATCGGCCGAGCACTTGCTCCGCCATCGGTCCTTGAACCGCGATTTGACCATAAGCGTCAGACTCATCACTCACTGTGACGTCACCAACCACATATTGGCGGACGTGCGCCACGTCTTTTTCAATGTTTGAGGCGTTGACGACGAGCCAAAACGCATCTTCATCGAGTCGATAGACGAGCAGGTCATCGACGACACCACCGTCCGGCAAGCAGAACAAGTTGTACTGCGCCTGGCCAATCTGTAATTTCGATACATCATTGGTGACGAGACGTTGCACGTTCTCGAGCGCATCTGGTCCTTCGATGCGAATCTCCCCCATATGCGATACATCGAACATACCGACCTCGTTCCGCACCACTTGATGCTCTTCTTTAATCGACGAGAACATGATTGGCATCTCGAACCCCGCAAAATCCACCATCTTCGCCTTTACGGAAATCAAATCATACAAAGGCGTACGTTTTAACGATACTTTCTCCATATTATCCCCCAATCCCGAACGTAAATAATGTATTACGCGAAATATTTCGTTTTCTATTCCACTTTATCAATTTTCCATGGCTATGCCTAGCTAAATTGGGCAAAAATAAAGAGGATTGAAAACGAAAACGTTTTCATCCTCATTATTTCATATTTTGCTCTCAGTGGAAACGTCTGGGCTTTCGATTCCCGCCGTCCGTTTGATTTCTTTCGTCAGTCCGACGGTCGCCTGTTTCAGTTCCATCGTCTCGTCTTTTACTTTAACGGAATACGCCTTCATCTGCCTCACCGATGCGTTGACCGTATCAACGTGTTGCTTGATCTCATTGACGAGACCTTGGATGACGTTCGCACGAATCTGGAAGCGCTCCGTCAAACGGGTGACACGCCGCAAATCTGTCTTCATTTTGTTACGGTACAATAAAAAACCATACAAGCCGAGCCCGACTAGCGCGAGCACGATGATGCCGAGATTGATCCAAATCATGTATTTTCCTCCTTCAATCGATATAACGTATGCGCGATCGCTTCAGTACTAAGCGAGGCGTCGAGCACGTAATCGGCACGCGCATAAAGCGGCCGACGTCGTTCGTATAACGCTTCAACGGCCACTTTTCCGTGCCGGACGAGAGGCCGGTCCGAGTCCTTGATTCGGTCCCAACACATCTCGTACGGTAAATCGAGCGCGATGACGACGCCATGTTCCCGCATCCAATCGAGATTTTCGTCCCGTTCGACGATGCCGCCGCCGGTCACGACATACGCGGCGTCCGCTTGTTGCAAAAGCTTACGTTCTTGCAGGCGAAACGCCTCTTCCCCGTGACGCTCAAAATACGTCGGGATGTCCATCTGTGCCTGCGTTTCGAACAGTTCGTCCAAATCGACGACGTGATTCGATTTTTCAAGATATCGTTTCAAGCTTGATTTACCTGTACCCATAAACCCGATGATATAAAACGGTTTAGTCATCGAAATAAATCACCTCTTTGTGTCGTTCTCCGGTCTCAAGGCGAATATCGACCGCGACCACCCCACTGCCGAGCGGTCGACAGTTAATCGTCCCGGTCGGTTTCGTCACCGTGACGGCGGTCTGTCCGCAGGACCGTTTAGCGACCATGACGTGCGATTCGAAGCGGATCGCCAAAATATCGAGTCCGAGCCGTTCGGTACTCCGTTCCATATCAGTATACCAAAACATCGCCCCACCGAGTAACCACGTCAAAACGATTAGCGTCGACATCACAAAGTATCCGCCCGCATGCACATCACGCTCTTCTCGCGAGGACCTGTCGCGTCGGTCCATTGGATGCGGAACCCCTCTCCTATCGGTTCGACCCGATACGTCTCGATTCCTCTCAAAAATAGTAAATTCCCTCCTTCGTCTCCGACCATGACCAAGTTTTGATTGATCTGCTTGAGCGTCCAGGACCACGTCGTGTCGTCCGGTCGTACATACGTGCCAGCGAGACGTCCCGACACGACGTCGCAATCCCGGCTATCGAAAAGCCTTCGGACAATCAGTTGAGGTGTCGTCGCCACCGCTTCACGCGGTTGCTCGTAAAACGCTTGTCCGAGCGCCAAAAAATGAACCGTCAACCCGACGAATAATGGAATCAAAAGCAACGTGAAGCTCACCTCAAGTAACGTGAATCCCCGCTCAAAGCGTCGGGAGACACAGGTCTTCGTCACATATTTCTTGGCGCCCGCTCGGTTCGATTGCATCGCGCAACACCTCCCCTTGTAACCGTTCGTAGCGCCGAACGGTCGTTTCAAGACGGTCGACCCGTTCCGTCGCGGCCTCGACAAATGGTGCAACGACACCGACCCACGCCAAGAGGAGCGCCAGACTGAGACAGATTTCCCAAAACGTGACACCTTGCTCATTGTCCGTCAACGCGAAGCACCTCCGGTTCATACGTCCCCATTCTAAACTTCAACGTCACCATCGTCGCTCCCGTATAAAACTTCCACTGCCCTGCATACGTCGCCGCTGTACGTGAGAAGACGATTTCACTCGTAGCCGGGAGACTCATCTCGACACCATCCGGCACGACGCGCGATGCGATCGGCGTCATCCCACAAGAGATTTGATAGCGCCGCTCTTTTATATACCATCGTAGACGCGGCACACACGATTCATCGGCGGCGACGTATGGATATTGACCAACCTCGTTAATATCGTTCACAAGTGCCTCGGTAAAATCAAACAGGGCCAATCGATCCATCGAGCGGACAATCGGGGTCGTCATCAAAAGCAGGAGCGACAAGATGACGAGGACAGATGCCATCTCGACGAACGTATATCCGTCTCGCCTCATTGTTTCGTCAACGTACCTGTCGTCGGGGCGTACGTATAGACGATCGATTGGCAGCTATACTCGAGCGGACTCTCCGTCGAGGCACGTTCAAGCACCGCCAACGTCTCCGGATAAGCCTTGTGTTCTGCATAGTACAAGTTGATCTCTGACTCGACGATGCGGACGCTCCCTTCACAACTGACACTGTCCGCCCGGGATTTCCCGTCTGACATCGAGGGGACGAGCAGCAACAGTAACACCGAGATGATGAGTAAGACGGCAGCCATTTCGACGAGCGTGAACCCTTGTTCTGATTTGAATCGTGTCATGTTGTTGTTCCTCCTTGTTATAGTTGGGCCATGATCAGTTTGACCGGCAAATAAATCGTGTAGAACATCATAGTCACCATCACCGTCAAAAATCCGTATAATAACGGCTCGGCCTTGGTAATCAATTGTTTCCAATACAACTCCATCTCTTCAAATACAAGGTCACGATGCATCGTCATAATCGATCCGAGCTCACCGCTCACCGTACCGACGCCGAACAAACTGACGACCTCATGCTCGAGCAAGCGTTCCTGCCGGGCCGCCTCTTCGAGTTCAAGACCGTCCGACATGCGCTCATGGATTCGTCTCGCAATGGCAGCGACTTCCCCTTCACCCCGAGACAAACGTTCGATGACATGGCGGACCGAACCTTGTCCTTCGCTTAAGAGCGATAACTCACTGACGAACAAATACGTGATGTACAACCGTCTACCGCGTTCGACGATACGTAACGGTACGAGCCGACCTCGTCTCCCGTTCCAGTAGAGGCCCACCCCGGTCATGAGCAAGCAAACGAATAGTCCCGGGAAAAACCAACGGGACAACAGAATCGCGTTTACCCCACCGAGCGTCTCGACGTCCACCATCGACAACAGTTTCGGGAAAATATAAAGTGCATAGATTGCCCCAAGCCCAAGCAACATCGTTAAAATCACGAGCGGATACCGAGCCAACTGCTTGAGCTCTTGCTGCAAATTCCGGCGCATCGTCGATAAGACGAGCACTTGCTCGAGTCCTTCTAAAAAGTGATGGCCCCGCTCCGCTGTGACTAGCATTTCGCGCATTCTCGGGTCAATGACGAGTTGTGAGAACACTTCGGCAAGCGGACGACCTTGCTCGAGTCGAAGCCGCATGTCGCGAATCACTTGTTTCGCTCTCCCCCGTTCATGGAGTTCGAGTGTTTCGAACGTCTTTTTCAAACCGACGCCGCGTGCCTGTAGCCTCAGAAAGCGGCGAATCGTGAACAAGTCTTTACTCACCTGGTCTCGGACCATGAGCAACTCACCTCCTCTTCCCGGTGCAGAATGCACCAATGACGGGCGACCTCCATCTTTCCAACGAGCTGTTCAAGCCGATGTTCGCCGTCCTCGACACTCGCCGTATGAAACGTCGCGATCGTCAAATGCCCACTGAGCGCCGCGTCGTGAGCCACCCGCAACTCCTCACTCGTCCGGATTTCACCGATGACGATGACATCGGGGTCGGCACGAAGCGTTTCTTTCAATAGGTTGCCGTGATCAAGTCCCGCTTTCGGGTTGACCTCAAGCTGAATCACTCCCGGCACTTGCTTTTCCGGCGGATTCTCGATTGTCACAATCCGACGTCCGGTCAAACATTGCAAAAAAGCATAGAGCACCGTCGTCTTCCCCGCACCCGTCGCACCACCAATCAACAACAGCCCTTGCCGGAGCGAAGCCAGTCCCAACAAGCGGTTCACATCCTTGTCGTCTAATAATTCCGATAACTGAAACGAGGCGTTCGGGAGTCGCCACGACATGAGCGTATGGTCGAACGAAGGTAAAAACGTGACCCGAATCGCGTCCTCTGTCCCGACGTACATGCCAGACTGGGGCACGCGATGATCCGTCTCCGTTAACGAGCACCAATATTTCATATGTAATGTCAAGCGTTCATAGTCAACCCGTGTCATCGACTCTAGCCGATGCAAGAACGTCCCGTGACGAACTTGAACCATCACTTCGTCTCCGTACGGCATAAAATGAACATCGCTCGCATTGAAATTTCGCGCCGCTCCCACGACACGCTCGATCACTCGTTTCATCTCCACCACCTCAATAAGAGCATAAAAAAAAGCCCACTCATTGGAAAGTGGACTTGTGTCAGGATACGTTTGCAGTTGTTGATTCGAAACGGCGGGCATACGCTTCGATTGTGGCTTTATCATAGCCGACAATGACTTCGTTGCCATCAGTTAAGATTGGGCGTTTCAATAGTTTTGGATTATCGCTCATCAGTTTGAGCAATTCACTTAATTTCAAGTCTTCGACATCGATGTCCAACTGTTTGAACGCCTGACTTCTCGTCGCGAGCAGCGAGTCGACACCGTTCTCACTGAGTGCCAAGAGCGTCATCAATTCATCTACCGTCGGGGCATTCCGGAAAATATGGCGCTCGTTCACCTCGAGGTGTTGCTCTTGTAAAAACGCTTTCGTCTTACGGCATGAGGTACAGCTCGGGTACGTATAGAACATCAATTCATTTGCCATTTCAATACCTCCTTTAGAGTTGAGAAACAAGTCGTTCGTAGTGTGTAAGTTGATTATACAACCTTATACCCGTTTTGTACATAGTTTGTACAAGTTTTTTATTTTTTTGTACAACTTTGTCCGACGTGATTATTTCACATATTTTTCACGATTATTTTGCTCAATTCACACGTTTTCATAGCATTTTTCTGAATGTGTTGGTAAAATAGTGAATGAGAATGGAATAATGCACGTATGGGGGGATTAACATGGCGAGAATGTTCCGTGTCCTAGGCTTTTGGACTGGGTTGATCGCGGCGCTTGCTTTCGTGGGCGCACTCGGTGGAGATCAAAGCAGTAGCGAACATAGTGGTGACTTCGTCGTAATGGGTCTGGTCTTTTTAGCTCAAACTATTTTCTTCGTCGCACTAGGCTACTTGAAGCTCACTGAAAAAACGTATGTATACGTATTCGGCGCATATTTGACTGTCTTCTTCGTCGTCTTCACGTATTGGAGTAACTTCCAAATGTAAAAAAAGATTGTCTCCTCGCGGGACAATCTTTTTTTATTCATCGCTCGAAAAAGGGATTCGTTCGAATCTCGGCCTCGAGCGTCGTCTTCGGACCATGTCCAGAATAGAGGACGGTCTCGCCCGGTAACAGCTGACGCATCCGATCGATCGACCCGAGTAACGTGGCTTGGTCGCCACCGAACAAGTCGGTACGGCCGACCGACTGTTTGAAAATCAAGTCCCCGCAGAAGGCGACACGTTCGGCTGGGAAGTAGAGCGTGACGCTACCAGGCGAATGGCCTGGCGTGTGGTGTAACTCGATTGTGAACGCGCCGATTTCAAGCGTTTCCCCTTGATAAACCCGTTCAGCCGGGCGCATCGATGAACTCGGGAGGTGAAATTTTGTCGCCCCGTTCTTCTCGTCGTCCATCAACCACGTCCGTTCCGCTTCATGGACGAATACCGGCACGGGATAACGATCACGCAGGGCATCAATGCCACCGATGTGGTCAAAGTGGGCGTGTGTCAATAAAATGGCGTTCAAGCTACCGAAGCGTTCGACCGCTTCAAAGAATTTTGGATCGTCCGTACCCGGGTCGATGATGAGCACCGTTCCGTCTTTCTCGAGCACGTATCCATTTTCCTGGGCCAAGCCCGATGTGATTCTTACTATATTCATTTAGAACACCTCCACACTCATTCTAATCGATATTGTGGCAAAATTGTAGCGGAGGCTTTCTTTGCTCGACAGCGTCTACATTATCGGATAAAATAATAATGATATTTCAGTGAAATTTTTATGAATTTCATGACGTATAATAAAGGGGGAACTCGTCATGCATTTGTATGAACCATTTGGATGGATCTCGCTCATCGTTGCACTCGTTGCAATCTGGGGAATGGCCCGTTCGTTTAAGAAGCGCCAATTCTTTCCACTTGCTTTCGCCGCGATTACTGTACTCGTATTTGGATTCTTCGGCGTCGCGACATTGATTTACGGTGGAATCCCAAGCTAATGACATGTAGCGTGAAGACGACCTCGGTCGTCTTTTTTTGTATAACAAACAGCGCCGTCCCGGCTAATCGGGACGGCGCTGCCGCTTACTCTTCGGTCTGCTCTTTAAAGCGGAGCAAATCCGAATAGATTAAATCATCATTCAGTTGGAGAATCTTTTCTGCTTCTTGACTATCAGGCCCACAGAGCGAGGCGTCCTCGACGGCTTCTCCACTCGATGCGTCATAGCATGTCGATTGTGTCCAGACGTACTCCTCAGTGATAACGGTACCGTCACGGAAGATGGCGCGGCTCGTCCGGTCTTCCGATAACAAGTCGCTTCCGAAGCCGATTGTATCCGACGTATCGATCCCGAGCAAATGAAGAATCGTCGGTTTCATATCGACATGACTTCCAATCGTCTCATGGACTTTGCCCGATGTTTGACCTGGTAAGTGAACCGCAAACGGTACTTGCTGTAGCTTAGCCACGTCAAACGGTGTCAGCTCCTCTTTTCCGAGCAGGTCGGCCATCGCATCGTTATGGTTCGTTGAGATGCCATAATGGTCACCATAGACAACGAAAATCGTGTCATCCCACATCCCGTTCGCCTTCAACTCGTCGATGAACAAGCCGAGGGCATAATCTTGGTACGCGAGCGCCTGCGGGAAATTGTTGAGCGTCGTCGAACTCGTCTCAAATTTCGGGACGAGCTCATAGTCTTCGCTCGGCATCGTGTACGGGAAGTGGTTCGTCAGTGTGATGAACTTCGCATAGAACGGTTCCGGCAACTCTTCGAGCATCGGAATCGACTGTTCGAAGAAGCTATCATCGAGAAGTCCCCATTCCGTCATGTCCTCAGGATTACCGAGGTCATAACTCTTCTCATCGAAGAACTGATCGACACCGATATTCTTATACATCAAGTCCCGGTTCCAGAACGATTTGTTGTTGGCGTGGAACACGGCCGAGTAATAGTTATCTTCCTTAATCAATTCAGGTAGCGCCTGGTACTCGTTGTCGGCGTTCGTGAAGTAGACGGCGCCACGCGGAAGACCGTAAAGCGAGTTATCGAGGGCGAACTCGGCGTCCGACGTCTTCCCTTGTCCGACCGTATGGTAATAGTTCGGCCAGTAGTGAGATTCTTCAATCAGTTTGTTCAAGTTCGGTGTGATGTACTCACCGTTCGAGGCTTTCATATTGTGTGTAAAGTTCTGGGCCGACTCGAAGGAGACGACAATCACATTTTTACCTTTATATTTTCCAAAGTAATCCGGGTTCGGTGCTGCGTAGTGTTGGCGGGTATACTGTTCAATCTTTGCGAGTTCCGACTCATCAGCCATCGCTTTTTGAGCCGATGTCTTCGTTTGAAGCATCGCATCATAGACGTGGAAGTTGAACGTTCCGATATTTTTGACCAGCAGCTCCCGGTCGAATGAACGTGTCAACAGTTCAGGACGTTCGGTTTCAGCAAGCGACAAATTGAACAAGAACACGACGACCGCCGTCGCGAACGTCACGAGCGCTCTCCGGTGAGAGGCAGCCGTCGCAGTCGCGTTGATGCGCCAGAGGATGAATGGTAAAACGAACACGTCCCCAAGGATGATCAAATCTTTCCATTCCAACAACGACGTGAACGACGTTGATAACGTCTCCATGTTCGACGGTTGCAAGATGACAGGCATCGTCAAGTAGTCGGTGAATTCGCGATAATAGACAGCATCTGCGAACAAGATGAACGATGCCGCAGCATACAGCATGTACAGTACCCATTTCTGCTTATTTCCTTTAAAGAAGAAACTGAAAGCGAATAGGAATAAAGTGGAGCTGATCGGGCTGATCAACAAAATAAATGCTTGTGCGGTGTTATCAATCGGAATATTAAAGAAAAATTGGTAAACTACGTACGTCTTCGTCCAAAGTAATAGCGAAAAGATCCAAAATAACCGATATTCTTGAAACGAAGCGCGGACCGTGTCATTCAGTCGCATAGTAAGCTTCGAAAAGCCCTGAGATGACTTCATCGGACGGCCTCCTCCTCTGCTCAACGGGTGACGAGTTCAACGGACTCGGTGCCCCTATTTTTTTATAAGTCCAAATGGCTTGTTATCCATTTCACGTACGATAACAGTCCAGTATCAAGTCCAAATCTTACCCCTTTTTTAACAAAAAATCAACTGTACCATTACAAATTTTACATTATCCCATACCCGTTCCATATGAAAAACACGCCTGCGTCAAAACGCAGGCGTGCCAGGATGATCCTTATACACGGGTCGGCAAGAAATGCTTACGGGCTAGCCACGCACACCCAATGACACCGGCATCGTTCTCGAGTTCCGCAATTTTGAACGTGGTCGAGGTGTAGACGCGTTCGAGGGCGAACCGCTTGAACTGCTCATCGAGCGGCTCGAGCAGCGCTTCGCGTGCTTTCGAAACACCACCACCGATGACGATCATTTTCGGATTCAACGTGTTAGCGATATTAGAGATTGTCAAGCCGAGATATTCGGTCATCTCCTTGACGACTTCAGTCGCGACGGGATCGTTCGACTTGAAGGCTTCAAATACGTCGCGTGCCGTCACTTCTTTCAACTCGTTCAACGATGTCGTTCGATTTTTACGCTTTTGGAGCGCCAATCGAGCGATGCCTGTCGCCGAGGCGATCGTCTCGATACAACCTTTGCGTCCGCAACCGCACATGACGGCTTTCGACTCGTCTCGTTCCACAGTGATATGACCAATCTCTCCAGCCATTCCCGACGCACCATGGACGATATTTCCATTCGTGATGACACCTCCACCGACACCCGTGCCGAGCGTGATGGCGAGCAACTCGGATGCACCTTCACCAGCGCCCTTCCACATCTCACCGAGTGCGGCAGCGTTCGCATCGTTCTCTAAGACGGCCGGCAACCCGACCGCTTTCTCGAACTCACTGACGAGCGAGAAGTTTTTCCAACCGATGTTTGGCGAATATTCGACGACTCCTTCTGAGAAGTTGATGAATCCTGGCGCCCCGATTCCTGCCCCCGCGAAGTCATCTTTCGCTTTACCCGATTTTTCTAGATAAGCTTCGAATGAAGCAGCGATATCAGTTGGAATATGTACCCCGTTATCACGTATGTCCGTCGTAATCTCCCACTTGTCGGAAATGATCCCGTTCATATCGAGAACGGCCATTTTCACTGTCGTTCCACCAATGTCGATGCCTAATAACCACTTCATATGTTCCACTCCTCATCTCGATTAAATCGCTTTCATCCCATAGTTTACACTATTAAACCCCTAGTGCAAACCTTTGCACTAGGGGTTTTTCTGTCAATCTATTGAATTTTTCAGTTCATGCGTCAAAATGATTTTGGCTGTATCATACTCCCGTTGTTCAATCATCCCACCGGCATGCAATTCGTCGAGTTCCATCATCATGAGCCCAATTTCAGCGTCGCGTTCGCCGATATAAATAATCGTCCCGAATGATTTCAAGAATTGCTGAACATCATAAAAATTTCTCATCGTCCGTCCTCCATCGTCGTGAGCACATAACGATAGAGCAGCTCCCGTGTCGCCTCGAGCGATTTTATATGCGTACGCTCATAGCTATGGCTCGACTCAATACCTGGTCCAACGAGTGCGTGGCGTACATCGAAGCCGGCACTGATTGCTGCCGAGGCGTCGGATCCATAATATGGATAAATATCAACTTTATAAGCGATTTCGTGTTCACGACAGAGCGTGATAAACTGGCGACGTAACCCAAGATCATAAGGACCAGACGAATCTTTTGCACAGATTGAAACCGTATATTCGTCCGAGTGCTGTCCGTCACCAAGCGCCCCCATATCGACTGCGATATATTCAATCACAGCCTCCGGAATTCCAGCGTTCCCTCCAAAACCGACTTCTTCATAGTTCGAGATTAAGAAATGAACGGGATGTGGTAGTTCCGCCTCGACAAGGTCTTTCGCCAAATCGAGCAAGATGGCGACCGATGCTTTGTCGTCGAGATGACGTGATTTGATATAGCCCGTGTCCGTTTGACGGAAGCGTGGATCGAAAGAGACAAAGTCACCGACCTCGATGCCAAGGGCACGCACTTCTTCAGCCGAGTGCACATCAGCATCCAATCGAACCTCGATATTGGATGCCGTTCGTTCGGCGCTATTCGTGTCCTTATACACATGGACGCTTGATTGATGAATCAGAATCGTTCCTTCAATCGGCTCGACCGCCTCTGCATGAACTAAGCAGTTTTCCCCTTCAATCGCGGTCCAGGCGTAGCCCCCAACTTGTGTCAAACGTAATCGACCACTCGGCAAAATCTCTTTCACCATCGCCCCGAGCGTGTCGACATGAGCCGTCAATAGACGCGCCTGATCAGACTTCCCGTCAAACGTCGCAAGGAGCGCCCCTTTATTCAAGCGTTTTGTAGCGACGCCAAGATTCGTGAGTTCTTGCTTCACGAAGCCGATCGCCTCATCCGTCATGCCGGATGGACTTGGAATTTCAACCAGTTGCTGCAACGTTTTAATCATATCCTTACTCCTTTGTCATTGATTATAGCCGAACCAAAATAACGCTCCAGATGCCACGAGCACGACCAATGTAAACAACAGGCGGCGTTTTTTCACATGTTCATCCGGCAATCCGACCACTCCCGCCATCAGAAACCCACCGACAAGCCCCCCCGCATGTGCGGAATGGTCCAAGCTTGCACCAAGGACGAAAGCGAGTCCTACGTTTAATCCTAACATAATAAACAGCGGTGGGCCGAGCGTCTTCATAAATAACGAACGGTCTCGGAGACCGAAATACAGGAGTGCCCCGACGAGGCCAAACAGTGCCCCCGATGCGCCGGCCGAGATGGCTTCACTGAACGCGTAGGAGGCGACCGTAGCGATTACACCTGCTAACAAATATATCGTGACGAAGCGGGGCGAGCCGTACATCCGTTCGACGAGTGGACCGAGCGACCAGAGCGCGAACATATTGATCGCGAAATGGAACCACCCAATATGAAGAAACATTGGTGTGACCAGGCGCCACCACTCCCCTGCGTCGATGAGCGGATTGACTTTCGCCCCAAAGCGAATGAGCGTATTCGGATCGAGCGTCGAACCAATCGATTCGGCAAACCACATGACTAAGAACGTCACGAGCATAAGGCCATAGACGAACTGTGGTTTCCCAAAGGCGAACCGTTGCTTCAGTTCGTTCTTCCGCTGTTGGTCGAGGGCGACGGCACGTGGTCGATACGATATTTCTGCTTCTGCGCATGGCCTCATCTCGAGTTTCACTTTCGCTGCAATCGGGAACTTGAGCGACGATAGCCGCTCTTCATCGACGAGCGGGTCGCCGTATATGTGGACGTTCAGCTTCTCACGACCGATGCGGGCCAAACGAAACGAGTTCATGGCCGCCTCGATGTCTATGGCGACATGGTTCGCCCACGCCTGATCCGTCCGTATATAGAGGTGATAGACGTCCCCCGCTTTCGTGTCGAACAATAAAAGTGCGCGCGAAGGTTCTAAGACGCCCTCAATTCGGCCTCCTGCTTCGACTTCACGATACACATCCTCCCAAAAACAAGCCGGTTCAGTCATCAATGGTCACCTCCTTCTTTATTTTCATTTTAAAGCAATATACCGTTGCCGACAAAAGAGAGCCTCTATCTAACGTGTCAAGAAAAGCGGGATGACCAAAAAACCGTAGCGGCAAGAGCCGGCTACGGTCATGAGCGAACGACAAGTCGTTCTTATAAGACAGGTTGCATCGTTTTCAACAACACTTCTGCTGAATGATGCATCTTCTGTTTCTCTTCTTCTGACAACTCGATCTCCACGACTTGACGGACACCTTGACGGTTAATAATCGCCGGTACACCGATGTGGATGTCGTTCAAGCCGTATTCACCATCTAAGTGTGCGCCGACCGTCAACAATGTGTTCTCGTTGCGGAGCACGGCTTTAACGAGACGGAGCAGACCGAGACCGATGGCGTAGTATGTCGCGCCTTTGCGCTCGATGATATGGTAAGCCGCGTCACGGACGTTGACGTAAATATCTTCGAGGTCTTCCCATGTGTACTCGTCGTTCTCTTCAAGCAATTGTTCAACCGATTTCCCGTAAATACGGGCGTTGCTCCAGGCCGCGAACTCGGTGTCACCATGCTCACCCATGATGTAGGCATGGCAGTTACGTGGATCGACGTTAAAGTAATCTCCGAGCATATAACGAAGACGTGACGTATCAAGCACCGTTCCTGAACCGAAGACACGGTGTTTCGGTAGACCTGAGTATTTCCAAGCCAAGTGTGTCATGATGTCGACCGGGTTCGATGCGATGATGATGATGCCGTCGAAACCAGACGCCATGATGTCCCCGATCATCGATTTCATGATTTTCGCGTTCTTCTCGACGAGATCAAGCCGTGTTTCACCTGGTTTTTGCGGAGCTCCAGCAGTGATGACGACGATATCTGCTGCACCACAGTCCGTGTACTCCCCTGCCCATACCCGCATCGGTGATGAGGCGAATGAGACCCCATGGTTCAAATCCATTGCTTCCCCTTCGGCTTTTGCTTTGTTGATATCGATAATGACGAGTTCCTCACAAAGACTAGCTGTCGTCAACTGGTACGCAAAGCTAGCACCGACCGCTCCGGCCCCGACAAGCGCGACGCGTGTTACTTTTGCATGATTTAATGTTTCCATATTGATTCTCCACCCTTCGAACAATCTGTTTCATGTTTTTGTTTTGTCTGTTACATAAAGATTGTAACATCATTCACAAACACTCACTACTAAGGAAACCGTTTTCACTTTGGCAATATTGTGACAATATTCACATTCATTTGAAACATCTTCACTGACTGTACTACCCTCATCGCAGCAAGAGGAAACTAATCGCCGCGGCCGAGGCAATCGCCAATATATTGACGGCATCATTGCCAAGAAAGCGCCAGCCTGACACGTATGACGTCGGCTCGTGATGATGGACTTTCTTCTCGGTCAGCTTGCCACACACTTGGCATCGAAACTTGCGTTGGACCGTCGCGCCAAGGAGTGTATCGACGACGCTCCCTGTCAGGCCGAGTGCAATCAACAATCCGGCGAACGCCAAGCTGATATCGATGAACGGTAGCGACGCGCCGATGATCAACGTCGCCCCAGCAATCGACATGAACGTCCCGAACAAAGACACCCCACCGCTCGTTCCCGGCTCGACTTCACGGAACGTCAAGACGGAGCGTGGTTTTTGTTTGGCGAGGACTCCAAACTCAGAGCCCCACGTATCGCTCGTCGCTGCCGCAATCGAAGCGATATACGCGAACAGCCAGGCATCGCTCGGAACAAGAATCATACCGAGCGCTGTCGCCATTCCGACGCCACCGTTGGCGAGAACTTGCACAAAGTCACGAGGGCCAGATTTCTCAACAATCTCATCGACCGGTTCTTTGTCGCGAGAACGGTATTTCGAGGCGAGCGATGATGTTGAAAAGAAGACACCGAGTAAATAGAGCCCGAACCAACCAAAGCCGTACCCGATGACCGTACCCGTCACGACCGTCAAGACGGCACCGGAGCGGGTCAAGGAACGCAGACGATAGCCGGCAAAAGCTACCAGGCAAGTTACAAGGAAGATTGCGAGCATAGAATCGTTTCCCTTTCCGTCACGATAAATTCGACAGGAATGTCGTGTGGCTCGATCGGAACCTCATCGAGCAGTTGGACATCATAGGCCAACGAGACGGTGACGCCTTCGTACGACGCTAAAAAACGATCGTAATAGCCACCACCCCAACCAATCCGATACCCGGACCGTTCAAAGACGCGTCCCGGGACAATACATACATCGATTGCCCGCGTCGTCGCGGACGTCGTCGGTTCTAAAATACCCATGACACCCGGCTCAAGGTCTTCGAACGAATGAATTTCATGGAACGTGAGTCCCTGTTTCGTAACTTTCGGCACGAACACCGATTTTCCTGCTTTCCATGCTGAACGGATGAGCGGGAGGGTATCGATTTCCAAATCGAGAGCGAGCGTGACGGCCACGGTGTTTGCCTCTCGCCAGACTTCTAGTCCGGTCAATGTATGTATGATGGCACGATCCCGGTCCGCCCGATCGCCGAGCCCAAGAATTTTTTGATGAACGCTTTGACGGAGCTGTTGTTTTTCAATCAATGGAATTCCCCCTTGTTCAAAAAAAAGGCCGCCACATGAGTGACGGCCAGTCTCATTATTTCACTTCGCGGTAAAGCGTGTGACGACGGAGACGTGGGTTGTATTTGCGCAATTCGAGGCGCTCTGGGTTGTTACGTTTGTTTTTCTTCGTGATGTACGTGCGATCGCCTGTTTCTGTGCAAGCTAGTGTGATTTTAACGCGCATTTCTTTCACTCCCATCTTACTGATGTTGTATCAAGTGCTTTTGCTTTACAGTCTAAGCATACTCAATTATCCTACCAAGTTTTATTTGAAAAAGCAAGGTTATTTCGTGTTCTTTTTCAAACGTTTCTGCCCGTATGGCGAAGCATCGAGCGGCAGGCAGGTTTTTACGTTATCGCCAATCGGATAGCGCATTCCGACTTCCTCGGTCGACAGTTGTTCGCAAATAAAGACCGTATCGGCTTCAGCGAGGATGCTGCTCTCGATTCGATGGATTGCGTCGAACAGTCCGCCGTGTCCATGCGGATTGCGGGTCGTTTCAAATGACAACATAGTTGAGTATAACGGAACTTGTAGTGCTTTCGCAAGTGAACGTGCCGCTGTAATCGTCATCCAATCAAATTGATGGATCGCTTTGAACACGACTTTCGAGCCAAGTTCATGTACGAGTTTGACATAAGCCACGTTTTGGGCCGCGACTTGGTTCATTACGTGCTCCAAGAACGGGCTTGTAAGGCGCACACGATACACGTGCACGTGGTTATGACGTTCATACTCGGGAAGACCTTCCTTGAACGGTGTCAAGACGTAGACGGTCTCCCCTTCCGCGGCTCGTGCCTCGACTTCGTCGATGACACGGCGACCCAGGTCACCGACGACGTTGCCAGTAAATTCTGGCGTCAAGACGAGAATGGCTTCATCCACTTGACCACGCTCTTCGGTCACATAAAAATCGTGAGGTGACAGGAACGTGTCGATGTCAATGTCCACGTCATCCAGGAACGGATACGCGCGATAATGATCAGCGAGCAACTCGTCTGATAGCTTGTCTTGGTAAAGCGCCGTCTCCAATTCAGCAAACAGGCGCGTATGCTCACGGAAGCGTTCCGCTGCATATTGGGCCGTCGTCTGGCCATCGAGGATGAACGCCCAGTCACTTGACACAGCGAGCACGTAATGGCGAACGAGTTGGATGAGCGCACGGTCGACGAGAGGCGACTTATGACGATAGTCGGCCACGTCTTTAACGAGTTGCGTCTCCATCATGTGTAAATGACGTAACATCCATTCGTTGCGCTCGTTGATCCAAACGTCGCCATAACCTTTACGTCCCCAGGTGTTCATGGATACGTGAACCGTCTCAAGGTCCTGGAAGTGGCGCTCGAGGAACAACGCAGGCGTGATCGTCTCGATTCCAAACTCTTCGAGTCGCTCGGCGACTTTTCCGAGGAACTCAGGACCTTCAAACCACCAGTGCCCGAACAACTCGGCATCGAACGGCGCCGTGACGAGAAACGGCGGGAACATTTGTCCACCGTGTGCCTCGAGGTGCCCTTCGAGCGTTTGCGCGAAATCGAGAGCGTGGTTGTCAATTTGATGCTCGGCCCAGGCACGCACGTAGAAATCTTTTTCGTCCGTGTCACCCGTGATGCGGTGCATCTTCAAACCCGTATCGAAGCGAATTCCTTCCGGGTGCATGAACGCCTGGATGTATTCCCAGTCCCGATCGTAGGCAAGGTCGCGATAGAATTCGCGATAGTCCGGATGACCCGGATAGCCAATCATCGAGCTCCAAATTTTCCCGGAGATAATTTGGTCACGCGGGAACAAGGCGACGCCATGCGGCGAATAGACTGGGGCGCCGATGCCTTTATCCGGTGTTGGATCGGCGTCGAGCAAGGCGTGCTCATCGACGAACGTATAACGAACGCCTTCCTCGTACAAGATGCGGTCGACACCTGGCGTGTAGGCGCACTCCGGCAACCAAATGCCGGTCGGCCGGAACCCGTAATGACGCTCGAAACAGTTCAGGCCTGTCCGAATTTCCGCGCGGGCGGCCTGATCGGTGTACAAGTGCGGGTTGAAGCCGTGCGTCGCCGTACACGTGATCATATCGATGAACCCTTGCTCCCGATATGTACGGAAGGCGTGGTTCAAATTCTTTTCCCAATGGAGGAACGTGTTTTTCAAGTCGAGGTAGCGCTGACGATAAAAATGAAGCGCATCGACTTCTGGCTCGCTCCGACCTTCGGCGAGCTCGATGTCAATCAATTCGAGCATCTCATCCAAATGTTCGACATAGCGATCTTGCACGAGCGGGTCGGCGAGCATCTCGACGACGGGTGGTGAGATGCTGACCGTCCAATGGAGCGGCTTTTGCAGACGGTCGACTTGCCATAGAATCGGGATATATGTCTCGGAGATGGCTTCATACACCCATCTCTCTTCTAAGCGGTGCTTCTCTTCATGTCTCACGTACGGAAGGTGGGCATGAAGGACGAGTGAAAAATAACCAGGTTTCATTTAAAAAATCCTCCTCAGCGCACGAATCGGTATGCGGAATATTTAGGTAATGTGTCGAGAAGTTCAGGAGACTCGACTTCTCCGTATTGCCAACGCCGCACCGGTTCGGCGAAACGACCGTGTCCAGCCGGCTCCGCACGTGGTGTATCGATTGGTGAGGATGCGAGTAACGGCAGAAACTCCCCTTCCATCGTCCGAATCCCGAACTCGAATACATATGTCGTGTTCGGATCGAGCGGTCGGACGAACCAACTGTTTGTCATCTCTGGCAATTCGAACGTATATGACCGGTTCGCATGTCCGCTCGCGTAATCGAGCAGCGTGATGTCAAGGATACGAAACGCTTTTGGTAAGTCTTCCCAAGGACGCATGAATTGCATCGACAGCGTCTCTTTGACACTGTCCGACACTTCCCAGAAGACGTAGACGGCGTTCGGCGATTGGACGACCGCATGCATCAAGTCTTGATCATAGCGGTCTGGGAGCTTCCAGAACCCTTCTGGACCTTTGTCAAGAAGCGGTGATTGGATTGGGTCCTCATGTTGCAGTGTCGAAGCGACCTGCTTCACAGATGAGGCGGGTACTTGCTTCAAGTTAGATGTCATTGCTTTCTTCGCTTTCTTCCCTTCGGTCTTTCGTTTTGGTGCAGCTACCGGCTTCGCCGGCTCCCCGTGTTGGGATCGCCATTTGCGCCAAGCGTATTGGACTTTCCCGATTGGCATATCTAATTGTTCTGCAATCTGTTTTAGCGTTAGTCCTTGTTGTTTCAAGGAAACGATTTTCTCTTCCATTTTATATGTGGCTCCCTTCTAAAAAAAATCCATGTGTTCTATTATTCGCCTCTAATCCGTGAATTCCTGCACAAAAAAAGTAAAGAACAACTGGTCTGTTGTTCTTTACCACTCTTCTTACTGATTTAAATCATAATGTTTCCCTTTTTCAAGGAAAATGAGGTGTTCACCGAAATTAGTCACGTGATCGCCCATCCGTTCTAAATAGCGGGCAATGTTCGAAAACTCATAAACGTCGTTCGTTCCAACAGTCATCGTTGGCACAGAGCTCATATATTGTTTGATTGTCTGCAAGTTCAACTCATCGATGACTCTGTCCATCTCGTTCAATTCACGTACTCGGCTGACCTCACCTTTTCGGTATGCACGTGTGGCGAGCTCGAGCATGTCGATCAACTGCTCGGCCATCTGCTTGAGCGGTTTGATATCGAGGACGTATGGGACATGCTCGATACGACCGACTGCTTTGGCAATGTTTGTCGCATAGTCTGCAATGCGCTCTAGGTCTGTTGCTGACTTCATTGTTACAATCAAGCGACGAAGATCGGTCGCGACCGGTTGCTGTTTCGCAATGAGTATAATCGCCTCATCGTTAATTTCGAGTTCTAAGTCATCAAGTTCGTTATCGTTGTCGATAACCATTTGGGCTAACTCGAGGTCACGCTTCTCAAGCACCTCGATAGCGGTAGCCGTCTGGCGCATCGTCAAGTTCGCCAGGCGAACGACTTTATCTTCTAGTTCGTTTAACTTCATATCAAAGAATGTGCGATTTTGTGCCATGATTGTCTCCCCTTCTTAACCGAACCGGCCAGAAATATAATCTTCAGTCCGTTTGTCCGTTGGATTCGAGAAGATCTTATCGGTCGCATCGAACTCGACAACTTCTCCGTTCAAGAAGAACGCTGTTTTATCCGATACACGAGCCGCTTGTTGCATGTTGTGTGTGACGATAATGATCGAGTACTGCTCTTTCAACTCCTGGACGAGCTCCTCGACTTTGAGAGTCGAGATTGGATCGAGCGCTGACGTCGGTTCATCCATGAGGATGACGTCTGGCTCGATGGCGAGCGTTCGGGCAATACAAAGTCGTTGCTGTTGACCACCCGAGAGGCCATACGCGTTCTCGTTCAAGCGATCTTTCACTTCGTCCCAGATGGCAGCGCCACGTAACGAGCGTTCGACAATTTCATCGAGCACTTTCTTGTTTTTGATGCCGTGTGTCCGCGGTCCGTAAGCGACATTATCATATACCGATTTCGGGAACGGGTTCGGCTGTTGGAACACCATTCCGACTGACGTACGGAGATCTTCGACTCTATAGTCACGGTTGAAGATGTTGCGTCCATGATACAAGATTTCACCATTCGTACGAACCGATGGCACGAGCTCGACCATCCGGTTCAACGTCTTGATGAACGTCGACTTCCCGCACCCGGACGGACCGATGATGGCCGTCACTTCGTTTTGCTTGATGTCGAGGTTGACGTCGATCAATGCCTGATCGTCGCCATACCATAAGTTCAAGTTGTTCACGACATAGGCACTGTCTTTTTGCATCACGGTCTCGTTCGGTTGGGTCGTCGTTGTATTCACTTCATGATCTCCTTTGAGTTCTTTTTGTTTCATCATCTCGAGAGTCCTCCTCGTTTACTGCTAAGACTTAATGTCGATTTGTATATTTATTGCGGATATAGATGGCAGCCGAGTTCATAATAATCAACATCGTCATCAAGACGATGATGCCGGCTGCGGCCAAGTTTTGGAATTCTGCTTGTGGACGGCTCGTCCAGTTATAAATTTGAATCGGGAGCGCCGTGAAGTCTGAGAACACACTGCTCGGCGTCGTTGAAATAAACGTCGCGGCACCGACCATGATCAGCGGAGCCGTCTCACCGATGGCACGTGATACGGCCAAAATAATCCCTGTAATAATCCCTGGAATGGCTGATGGCAAGACGACGTTGAACGTCGTCTGCCACTTCGAGGCACCGAGCGCGAGTGATGCATGGCGCAACTCCATCTTGACAGACCGGAGTGCTTCTTGCGACGCGACGATGACGATTGGCAAACTCATCAGTCCGAGCGTCAGAGCACCGGCCATAATTGAATTCCCGAGTTCCATGACCCGTACAAAAATTGTCAATCCGAGCAATCCGAATACGATGGATGGGACGCCCGCCAAGTTTGAGATGTTCACTTCGATAAATGAAGTGACACGGTTTTTTGGAGCATACTCTTCCAAATAGATGGCGGCACCGACACCGACGATGAACACCATCGGGACGATGAGTAGCATCAACCAAAACGTACCAACTAAGGCAGGATACAACCCGGCCTGTTCAGGACGACGCGACGGGAAGTTACGCAAGAAGTCGAGATTGACCCAACCTCCACCTTTGGAAATGACATCATAAATCAATGTCGATAAGACGAGTAGGGCGAAGACGAGCCCCGCCAAAAAGATGTATTTGAAAATCTCATTCAATTGAAGACGGCGTTTGATTCGTTGTGAAACCGAATCACGATCCATCAAGTTCTTCGTATTCTTGAACTCACTGTTCGGTAATGCCATATTAGTACTCCTCTCTGAAGCGGCGCGTCACCCAGTTGGCGAATAGGTTCATCACGAGAGTGAATACGAACAATAGCGCACCGACCGCATAGATACTGTAATATTCGATTGTCCCGTATCCGGCGTCGCCTTTGGCGATTTGGACAATATACGCCGTCATCGTCTGAATCGCGTTGAGCGGGTTGAACTCGAAGTTCGGCTGTGACCCACCGGCGATTGTCACAATCATCGTCTCACCAATGGCTCGGCTCATCCCGAGGACGATCGACGCGATAATCCCTGAGAGCGCAGCCGGCATAACGACTTTGATGGCAACTTCTAGACGTGTCGCACCAAGACCCAGTGCTCCGTCACGAATTTTCTTCGGCACGGCACTCATTGAGTCTTCCGAAATGGAGGCGATCATCGGGATAATCATAATCCCGACTACGATTCCTGGGCTAAGGGCGTTGTAGATTTGAAGACCCGGAATCAACGCTTGCAAAATCGGTGTAACGAATGACAAGGCGAAGAATCCAAAGACGATCGTCGGAACGCCCGCAAGCACTTCAAGGATCGGCTTCAAAATTGTACGAGCGCGTTCAGACGCATACTCGCTCAAGTAAATCGCCGATGCCAATCCGAGCGGGACGGCAACAATCATGGCAATCACAGTAATTTGAAGTGTCCCCATGACGAGTGCCCAGACGCCGAAACGTTGATCGGCACTAAGCGGGTACCATTCGGTCGAGCCTAAAAATTCGGCGACCGGCACGCGCTCGAAAAACTTGAACAGTTCAAAACCGAGTGTGAACGCGATTCCGACCGTCGTGACGACCGAAACGAATGCGCTCAAGAATAATAAGAACGGCATGACTTTATCAAACACGTTCGTCGTACTGTATTTCTTTTTCTTATTGGCTTCAATCATCTCTCGAATTGAAGGCCCATTGTTTGGTTGGTTCATCTCGTGTATCGCTCCCTACCTCTTCATACTAGAAAGCACGGCGAGAAGGCGAGAGCGACTCTCACCTTCTGCCTCCTGCGCTATTTACTCGCCAGCGATCTCGTCGATCACGTCAGCGTTCTCATCGTATCGTGCTTGTTCCATTCCGACATAACCGACTTCTTCTGAAAGGGCTGCTGCATTTTCATTCAAGAAGCGTGTGTAGTCAGCGACTTGCGGCTTATCTTTCAACGACGCGTTGTTCACGTATGTGTAAATCTCACGTGAGAGCGGGTATGAAAGGTCGTTGATTGTATCTGTCGTTGGCTCGATGCCTTCGACGTTCAAGGCGCGGAGCGTATCTTTGTTTTCAATATAGTACGCGAAACCGAAGAATCCGATTGCACCTTTCGTGCCGGCAACTCCTGTTACGAGGACGTTGTCGTCTTCTGATAACTGTGCATCTTCACGAATGTCTGTGTCGTCAAGGACCGCTTCGTTGAAGAAGTCATACGTTCCTGAGTCTTTACCAGGTGAGAAGAATGAAATCTCTTCATCCGGCCAGTCTGAACGTACATCTTTCCACGTTTTCACGTTTGAATCCGTCCACATTTTGTTGAGCTCATCGATCGTGATGTCTTGTGCCCAGTCGTTCTCTGGGTTGACGACGAGTGAGAGGCCATCAAGTGCTACTGCAAGTTGTGTGTACTCAACGCCGTTCTTCTCGGCCTCAGCCGCTTCTTCTTCTTTAATTTCACGCGATGCGTTCGAGAAGTCTGTTTCACCAGTTACGAAGCGTTTGAATCCGCCGCCCGTTCCTGAAACACCGACTGTGACTTCAACGTCTGGCTGTTCAGCTGAATACTCTTCAGCCACGGCTTCCATGATTGGGAATACGGTAGACGAACCGTCCATGACGACTTTACCTGAAAGTGCGTCCCCTTCGGCTGCGCCGTTTCCTTCTTCATTGTTTCCACACGCGGCACCGATGATGGCCACCGAAGTGATTGAAGCGACTAAAGCTGATTTTTTCATCCAAGACATTTCTGACGTCCTCCTTGAGTTTGCTTTGATTTGTGTTGTAGCTTGCTTGTTCTGTCCTACAATTAACATCCTAATAAACTACTATTAACGAGAAATAAACGGAACGTAAAAGAATTGTAAAGACGAAAAAAAGAAGTCACCGAAGTGACTTCTTTACTGGAGCTGTGCTTCTACATCTTCTAAATCAAAATACACTTTCATGATATCGTGGGCGACACGGGTATTGACGCCTTCTGCCTCGAGGCCTGGCATGATGATGGCCCAAGCGATCTCCGGGTCATCATACGGCGCCCAGCCGACGTGGTTCGAGTTGAGTGTCTTAATCGGTTCCCCGTTCGCATTGCGTTTTGCCTGGCCGTCCGGTCCTTCCGCGATGGCTTGGGCCGTCCCTGTCTTACCCGCCGCCGTCATTCCCGTCTGTTGCAAGATGCGCGACGTCCCGTCCTCGACCCCTTGACGGAACCCTTGACGAGCCCGCTGAAGAAATTCATCACGAATATCGACTTTATTGAGCGCGTTCGGTTGGAACGTGCTGACGACTTGTTTGTTCGATTCGTCAAGCGATCCGGGTTCGATGATTTCTTTTAACAAATGTGGTTGAAT
Organism: Exiguobacterium sp. SL-10; assembly: GCF_004337025.1. Classification (NCBI taxonomy): domain Bacteria; kingdom Bacillati; phylum Bacillota; class Bacilli; order Caryophanales; genus Exiguobacterium; species Exiguobacterium sp. SL-10. Next base: position 126,778 of record NZ_SJUP01000007.1, read on the forward strand.
CCGGTAACCGCCATTCGCAAGTGTTGATGTGTACTGAGCAAGTTGAATCGGCGTATACGAAATATACTGACCGATCGACATGTCCATGAGGAGCGTGACACGGTCCGGGACACTGCGGAAACCAATCGACTCGTATGGAAGATCGATCCCCGTCTCGATACCGAGCCCGAACTGTTTGTAATAATGCTCCATTGTGTTGAACGCCTCGGTCACATTATCCCCGACGATTTGCCCAGTCGAGTAATAATCAGCGAGCCGAAGGGCGATTTGGAACATGTAAATGTTCGAGGACAATGCAAGCGCATCAAGGTCGTTGATATTCCCCATATTCCGGTACGACGATTTGAGCGACGATCCGATACGGATCGGCGTGTCGTAAATATATTCACCTGGTTGGATGACTTCCTCTTCCAGGCCAAACGCCACCGTCGCCCCTTTGATTGTCGAACCGATTTGGCTCGCACGAAGCACCGTACCGGTTGATACATCCTTAAATTCGTTTGTCTTCAAATCGAGTTCTTGTCCCGAGAGGGCGAGCAGTTCTCCCGTCTTCGGATTCATGACGACGACGAAGGCACGGTCGAAGTGCGGGCTGCCCGAACGACCGGCACGAATCGCCTTCTTCAAAATCTCATCCACTTCTTTTTGGAATTCGATGTCCGTCGACAAAATGATATCTTTCCCTGGATTACCGCTGACTCGAGTCGGTTCTCCGACCGGCTCTCCTTTATATGTCGTGAACACGTCATAAGCCGGGGTACCGCGAAGGATTTCTTCATATTGTTGTTCGAGATAAGACGTGCCGACCCTGTCGTTCAAGCCGTACCCTTTTGCTTGATACGAGGCACGTTGTTCGGCCGGGATTTGACGATAACTTCCAAGGAAGCTCTGGAACGTCTCTCCGAACGGGTAGTCCCGCTGGTAATAAGGTTCGACGCTGACGCCAGGGAGCAATTCCAAATTTTCTTCGATCAATGCCATCTCTTTCGGAGATGCTCCGATTTTTATGACTTGCGGATCGAGCGCGTAGCCCGACTCCATATTATGCTTGATCGCGATGATTTCTTCGGTCGCATCATCGAACGTGATCTCTGCTTCCGTAATCGAATCAAGCAACAATTGATCGACGTCTTGGTTGGATAGAGCGGCCCGTTCTTCTTCCGGGAGATCGGCCAACAGTTTCTGGACGCGTTCTTGTGAGCGTTCAGGATCGATGGCAATCCAATAATCCTTACGGTCACGTTCCGTCACTTTTCGATCCTTCTCTGGAACGTCGACGATGTCAGCGAGTTTGATGGCGACATCGAGTCGCTCTTCCGTCTTCGTCACTTGAGAGCGACGATACATGACCGAGTAGTTTGAAATCGTGTCGGCGAGCACTTGGCCGTTCCGGTCGTAAATCTTGCCGCGCGGCACCTCATATTTTATTTTACTCGATTCCGTCTTCTGCACTTCCCGGGCAATCAACTCTCCGTTGACGATTTGAACGACACCTAAACGAAAAATGAGCGTCGCAAATAAAATGAAGACGATAAAGAACAGTAAGTTCAATCGTAAAGGCAAGTGGTTGCGCCGTTTCTTCGGCACTTTCACACGGTGTCTGGCCAATTCAGTTGTCTCCTTCCTGATTCGTTTCTTCTATAAGTATAGGTGACATATATGTCGATGATCTTTCTATTTTTAGACTCGATTTTCACTATATCATAATTTGTTTACAAATTAATGAAATGTAGAAAAAATCCCGAGATTCATGAGAATCCCGGGACAGTGTCATTATTTTGCGTCGGCGTAGAGCTTCGCGACGTAATCCCAGTCGATGACATGGAAGAACGCTTGGATATAATCCGGACGACGGTTTTGGTAGTTCAAGTAGTACGCATGCTCCCAAACGTCAAGACCAAGGATTGGCTGAACGCCTTCCATGATCGGTGAATCTTGGTTTGGTGTCGATGTGACTTCGAGCTTACCATTTTTCACGACGAGCCAAGCCCAACCAGAGCCGAAGCGAGTCGTTGCCGCTTTCGTGAACTCGTCTTTGAAGGCATCGAAGCTGCCGAACGCTTCGTCGATGGCAGAAGCGAGTTCGCCTGTCGGTGCGCCGTTCTCATTTTTCTTCAACAATTTCCAGAAGAATGAGTGGTTCCAATGACCGCCACCGTTGTTGCGGACCGCTGTTTGAATGTCAGCAGGAAGTGAATCGAGATTTTGAAGCAACTCTTCGAGTGAAGAGTAGTTCACGTCTTTTCCTTCGAGTGCATTGTTCACGTTCGTGACGTAAGTGTTGTGGTGTTTCGTGTGGTGGATTTCCATCGTGCGTGCGTCAATGTGTGGTTCAAGTGCATCGTATGCGTAATCAAGTTGTGGTAATTCAAATTTAGCCATAACTAAAATCCCCCTTAAAATTGGTTTGAACAACGTTCGTTCTAAATGTAACAGATTTGTGACGGCTGACTCAATTGTAATGCTTCACTCGACGTCTTGTTCTGGCAACGCCCATACCGAAATCGACCCTGCCGCCACTTTAAATACCCCTTTTCCGTCTTCATCAATCTCGACGACCTCATCGACGGTCTGGGTCAAATCGACCCATTTCTCACCGGCTCGATGTTCACCGACGAACATCTGTTTCTCCGCTTCGTCGTTATTCGAGATAATGACGGCACAACCTGAACGCTCGATCTCCTCGCTACCGTGTCGGACCCAGCCGATGACGTGCTCGTTATCGAAGTAGTCGTCTTGTTGGCCATAGGCTTTTTCGCGTCGGGCGTAAAGAAGCGGGTCGATGGCCGATTTTTTACCTTCGGCTGGATGCGGGCCGTTGATGCCGTAGTAATCGCCGTAAAAGACACATGGATAACCGTCTTGGCGGAGCAAAATCAGACCGTAAGCACTCTGCTTGAACCAATCTTCGACCCATGACTCAAGCGCCTCGGCAGGTTGTGAATCATGGTTATCAACGAACGTCACCGAGTGAAGCGGGTGGGACTGGACGAGTGTATCATCGAAAATTGTCCGCAAATCGAACGACGCCCCTTCAATCGAAGCCCGTTGCAAGTTGTAGTGGAGCGGTACGTCGAACAGATCGACGTGGTAGTCAATGTTGTCTAAAAACTCACGACATGATTCGAGTTCAGACTTCCAAAACTCACCGACCAAGTAGAAATTCTCGCCTTTTTCGGCTTTCATCGTCTGACTGAATTCTTTGACGAAATCATAGTTGATGTGTTTGATCGCATCGAGACGGAAACCGTCACACTTCGTCTCCTCGATGAACCACTTGCCCCAGCTGAGCACTTCTTCTCGCACTTCCGGGTGATGATAGTCGATATTGGCGAACATTAAATAATCATAGACGCCAAACTCATCGTCGACGTTATCGTTCCACTTTTTATTCTCACCTAAGATGAAGAAGATGCCGCTCTTGTCGTTCGCAGCGTCATAATCCGTCCCGTTGAAATGATGGAAGTTCCATTTAAACGATGAATATTTATCATTTCGTTCTTTATAATCAAACTTCGTCCATCCTTCAATCTCGAACGGCTCTTCCGACAATACGTTCGTCCGGTCTTCCGGGTCGACTTCTAACACGTCAAACTTCTCGGTCGCATCGGCGCCTGCTTTATGGTTTAAAACGACATCCATATAGACTTGCATCCCAAGCTCTTGGGCGTGTTTCGTCGCTTCGAGCAATTCTTGCTTCGTTCCATATTTGGTGGCGACCGTTCCTTTTTGGTCAAACTCGCCTAAATCATACAAATCATAGACACCATATCCCGTATCCTCATCACTTTGACCTTTTGTGACCGGTGGCAACCAAAGTGCGGTGATTCCTGCTTCTTTCAATTCAGAAGCACGTTCTTTCAATCGCTTCCAATGCTTTTGGTCAGCCGGGACATGCCATTCAAAAAATTGCATCATCGTATGATTTCGTTCCATCTCGCTTCGCCTCATTTCATATTTTTCAAAAAACAAAATGCTAACGGATATTTACCCATGACTTCGGATTTGAAAACTAAAAATGAAAACAAAAAAACAGCTTTCATCTGAAAGCTGTTCACAAATGGACCCTGTAGGACTTGAACCTACGACCGGACGGTTATGAGCCGTCTGCTCTAACCAGCTGAGCTAAGGGTCCTAATTGGTAGCGGCGGAGGGAGTCGAACCCACGACCTCACGGGTATGAACCGTACGCTCTAGCCAGCTGAGCTACACCGCCACGTTGTTATACAGTAATAATATACTGAATGTAGGCGTCACTGTCAATCAAAAGTCACATCTAACCAAAAAGTCCCTCTGGCTCATTTGAGCCAGAGGGACCGTTCGATTACACGATTCCTTCGTTTGCATCTTCAAGCGTTATTTCTGTGATGTTCATGGCGTGGTCACCGATCCGCTCCAAGTTTGAAAGCATATCGACGAAGAACATCCCCGCTTGACCGTCACACTCGCCTGTATTCAAGCGGACGACGTGGTTTTTACGGAATTGACGTTCAAGCATATCGAGTTTCGCTTCCATCTCGATGACTTGACGTGCTTCGACCATATCTCCGCTCGCAAGCGTCTGAAGCGATTTCTCGAGCGTGGCACGTGTCAAATCGTACATCTCTGTCAACTCTTTTTGCGCTCCGGCCGAGAGTGTGATGCGCGTTGCCGTCTTATAGTCAATCAACTCGATGATATTCTCAACGTGATCACCGATTCGTTCGATGTCGTTGATGGCATGCATGAGTGTCTTGTGTTCTTGTGATTCTTGTTCTGTCAAATCGACAGCGGCAAGTTTCACGAGATAGTCTGTAATTTTAGCATTCAATGAGTTGAGCGCGTCTTCAATGTGCGCCGACTTCTCAGCATGTTTCTTATCGCCAGTTGTCAAATAGTTACGAGCCTCGTCAAGGCCAAGTTTCGCAAAGTCGCCCATGCGGATGACTTCATATTTAGCTTGTTCGACAGCGATTGACGGTGACTGTTGGATGAAGATTGGATCCAAATGTTGTGCTTTTGTATCGACAATTGAATCTTCACCTGGTACGAACTTCGTCACGATCCATGCGATCGTTCCGATGAACCAGAACTGGATGAACGTGTTGACGACGTTGAACGTCCCGTGAGCGAAAGCGATCTGCATCTTGTCTTCGATTGCTAAGAGATCTGTGATCCAGTAAATATATTGCGTGAACGGAATCAACAAGATCATGAAGATCGTTGTTCCGATCAAGTTAAAGATAACGTGGGCAGCGGCTGCACGACGGGCCGCGACCGAAGCACCAATCGAAGCAAGAATCGCCGTGATCGTCGTCCCGATGTTATCCCCGAATAAGACCGGGAGTGCGGCGTCGAGTTGAATCGAGCCACCGGCATACAACTCTTGCAAAATCCCGATCGTTGCTGATGACGATTGAACGATGACCGTGAAGACCGTACCGACGACGACGCCGAGGAACGGGTTGTCACTCATCGATTGCGTCAAATCGATGAAGTATTCGCTCGAGCGAAGCGGCTTCATACCACTTCCCATGAGTTCAAGACCGTAGAACAGCATCCCGAAACCGAAGAAGATTTGACCTAAATGTTGCAACTTCTCTTTTTTGAAGAAGAAAAGGAGAACCGCACCGATAGCGATAATCGGCAACGCGTAAGCGCCGACATCGAAACCAATGATAAACGCGGTTACTGTCGTCCCGATGTTCGCCCCCATGATGACCCCGATTGCTTGACGGAGCGTCATGAAGCCGGCGCTGACGAGACCGACCGTGATGACCGTTGTACCTGACGATGATTGAATCAAGACCGTTACAATGATCCCGGCTAGTACTCCGAGGAACGGATTCGATGTATACTTATCAAGGATGTCGCGCAGGCGGTTACCTGCTGACTTTTGAAGGCCGTCTCCCATCGACTTGATACCGAAGAGGAAGATCCCTAATCCTCCAAAAAACATGAATAACATTTCTTGCAAATTGTATTCCACGATTTTTGTACTCCTTTTGATTATGAATTAGTTGTGTTTGCTTGGTTTTTTATTGCCCTACTCATTATGCCCGCATCCCCCATTCGATGTAAACAGGTTTAATGTTAAGGTTTTATTAAACCACTGTATGAATTATGTGTGTTTTTCGATTTTTGTACTATAACAGATAGGGGTTTGATTTTATGTTCCAAACGACGTCACAGTTTCTACGCCACACCCTGTACCCGACCAAGCAAGCGTTACGCCTTCGCCTTGCCCCGCTCCACGCCTATATGTTGGCAAGTCTCGTCTTGACGGTTGTGGTCACGTTGCTCGATTACATCGTATTACAGCCCGATTTCTTTTGGCCGATGTGGATGTTTTTACATGGCTTCGCCATCTTCTTCTTCTATATGGTGTTCGTCGCGCTCAGTGCCCTTCTCGTCCAACTCTTCACAAAATGGCGCACGAAGAACAAATGGCCGTATCGACAGGCTTGGCCGTATGCGGTCGCGATGACGATGATCCCAGTCCTCTTCCTCGTCATCTTGTACCATGCTGCTCCTCCATTGACTTGGCTCGGTGTTCTCTTGTCATTCGTTTACTTGATTGTTCCGTTGCGTCACATCCCCATCAAATTGAAGTCATCAAAAAAGCCGGATCACGCGCGCATGCGTTGAACCGGCTTTTTCTTATAGGGTCGGGGCCAAATCAGATAATACGGTTTGAAGCCGTTGACTTTGGTTGCCCAAGTCGACCCCTGCGCCTTGTAACGTCTGTTGCACGTCCGACCAACCCTCGACGCCCTCATATAATTCGTCTAATTTACGTTCGAGTGCCACACCGACTTCTTTTAATTGCTCATTTGCTTCCGCCATATGTAGTAATTGATGTCCCGTGGCGGTCGTTTGCTCGGTGATGGATTGGAACTGCGTCATTTGCCTTCTCACTTCATAATCGATTGTTTCAATCCCGCCTTCAACACGGTGCAACGTCTCACCCAAATAAACGATATCCTCTTCGAAGTGCTTCATCTCATTAAATATCTCGGCACGCTCCAAGCGAATGGCTTCAATCGCAGCTACGGCTGATAGTGTCGACTCATTCGTGATTTTCGCCAACTGTCCGACCTCATGGGCGACGACGGCAAATCCTTTCCCATGTTCCCCAGCTCGCGCCGCTTCAATCGAGGCATTGAGTGCCAACATCTTCGTCGCCGCCGCAACGGACAAAATCTTCTGAAGTGCGTCATCCGCCTGTTCAGACGTTGCTTCACTTTCTAATAACCGGTTTTGAACCGCACTCGCTTTTCTTGCGAATCGCTCGCTTGCACCTTTGACGGTCGAGAATGATTCAATCTCTGTCCTGATCGTCTGTTTCAACGCCTCGGCCCGCTGATCAACCGAACTAATCTCTTGTTCGAGCGAACGGACGTGTTCTGCCAAATCTGTAAAGCGATGCGTCGATTCGTTCGTGAATGACTGATATGACTGACTCGTCGACGCGACCGTTGCGGCAACTTGTTTGAATCCAGTCACTTGCTGTTGATTTGCTTCCAGTTGTCGCATAAATACAGGAAGGCTCGATTCAAAAGCGGTCGACGTCTCGAGCATTGTCATCAACGAACGTTTCCATAGCCCGATAAACGTATTGTATTCTCGTTCCAAACTTCTCATCTCAAATGATTTTGCGTGAAGTTCGACCTCTGAGAACGAACGCGTGGCGACTGACTCGCGAAGCCGTACTACAAATGCCGTCAACGGTTTGAGCTCTCGTCGGATCATGAACGAGAATAAACCGATCATCATGACGAGCATGATGGAGATGGCGACGAGGACGAGTTCTCTCAAATTCCACATCGTGCCGAGCACCGATTGTTTGGTGACGACAATCGCATAATGGGCTTTCAACTCGGGAATCGGTGCCGTGACGATAAACACGTCTTTTTGTTCGCTCACACTCACATCGTTCGATATGATGTCGTCGATACGATTCATGAACCGATCCTCGACTTGTCGACCGCTCAATTGCTCGATTTCTGTGTCGCGCAATAAATATTGACTGGCTTCTAGACCATCCCCTGATAAAATAGAAGCCTGTTGCATATACATCGACTTCAACGCCCGGTTCAACACTTTTTCATTCGCGACGTACGCTCCATATGTCGTCTTGACCGTCTCTCGGACGACGGTTGCTTCACGATGTAGCCGTTTCTCAACTTCGCTCGTCAACAACTGCTCCGCTTTCAAAGCGAACCATCCGAACACAGTTAAAAAAAGGGCGAGCATGACCGGCATCAACGTCCACAGCAAGCGACGGCTCATCGTCCTCTCCTTCTGTTGATTCCTACTCCATATTCGTTTCAATCGTTCAAACATTATACATTCCACCTTTTCAGACGTCATTTCTCTGAATATATCGGTCTTCAGACGGTGGAAAATTATAAAGCATCTGTTAAGATAACGTTAGCGTTTTGTAAGAGCACACCGATCAAGCGCTTGCCGGGTGCTTTTTTACAAACATTTCGTTATGATAATAAGGAAACCACTCATCTTAAATCGATTGGAACCTTTCCAAAAGAAGGAGATTACGTATATGTCAGAAATTTTGCATCGTTCATTAACCCGTCCGATCCGTGTCGGCAACCTCATCATCGGTGGATCCAACGAAGTCGTCATCCAGTCGATGACGACAACGAAAACCCATGACGTTGAAGCGACTGTCGCTGAGATTTTGCGCCTTGAAGAAGCGGGCTGCCAAGTCGTCCGCGTCGCTTGTCCGGATGAGCGCGCGGCTGACGCCCTCGCTGAGATTAAGAGCCGCATCAACATCCCGCTCGTCGTCGATATTCACTTCGACTATAAACTAGCGCTTAAAGCCATCGAGAGCGGTGTCGATAAGATTCGCATCAACCCGGGTAACATCGGTCGTCGTGAGAAAGTCGAAGCGGTCGTCAACGCCGCTAAGGCGAAAGGCATCCCGATCCGCATCGGTGTCAACGCCGGCTCACTCGAAAAGCAATTCCTTGAGAAGTATGGTTATCCGACAGCCCAAGGAATGGTCGAGAGTGCCATGCATCACGTTAAAATCTTAGAAGACCTCGGCTTCTATAATACGATTATCTCGCTCAAGGCGTCTGACGTAAACTTAGCCCTCGAAGCATACACGCTCGCGGCCAAGACGTTCGACTACCCGCTCCACGTCGGGATCACTGAATCAGGCCCGCTCTTCTCGGGGTCACTCAAGTCAGCGGCCGGTCTCGGGGCAATCCTTTCGCTCGGAATCGGTTCGACCGTTCGCGTCTCGCTATCTGACGACCCGGTCGAGGAAATCAAAGTCGCCAAAGAAGTGCTCAAATCGTTCGGTCTCGCGGCCAACGCGGCGACGCTCATCTCGTGCCCGACATGCGGCCGCATCGAAATCGATTTGATTTCGATCGCGAAAGAAGTCGAAGAGTATATCCAAAACATTAACGTCAACATCAAAGTCGCTGTCCTTGGCTGTGCGGTCAACGGACCGGGTGAAGCACGCGAAGCCGATATCGGCATCGCCGGTGCCCGTAACGAAGGCTTACTCTTCCGTCACGGGAAAATCATCCGTAAAGTGCCGGAAGCTACGATGGTCGAAGAGTTGAAAAAAGAAATCGACGCTATCGTCGCCGAAAAATTGGCGGCTCGTGAACTTGAAGAGCAAGAGCTCGCCAACCAATCCAACTAATCCTTCGCCCGCTCGGTTGCAACCGAGCGGGCTTTTGGTACAATAGGGGTTATGAGCAAGGAGGGACGAAGATGCACATTGGAATTGACCTCGACGGAACCGTCACGGATCCGCAAAGTTGTTTTCATTATATGAATGAGGCACTCGGATACGCGATCGACTTTCACCAGGCGACCGAATACGAGTTGCATACGTATACAGATATGACACAAGAAGCGTTTTGGCGTTTCATGATCGAACAAGGGCACGAGGAAGCGATTTATCGTCGCTCACTTCCGCATTCTGAAGTGAACGCCGTCTTATGGAGCATGCGTCAGGACCATCGCATTCATTACGTCACGGCCCGGAGCGAGGCCGTACGCGCCGTTACCGAGGAGTGGATTCGACAGCATGAGCTCCCACTCGACTCCCTCATCATGACAGGGAGCCATGACAAGGTCGGTGTCGTCAAACAACTCGATCTCGATCTGTTCATGGAAGACCGCTACGAGAATGCGATTTCCATCCACGAGCAGACGTCGATCCCGGTGCTGTTGTTCGATGCCCCGTATAATCGGAAACCGCTACCGACCGGTGTCAAGCGAATCTCGTCTTGGAACGAGGCCCAGCATATGGTGCGCCACTTGGCGACGACGAATTCAATCACCATTTAAAAAAGAGGAATCCCGAGTGGATTCCTCTTTTTTAAATGCGTCCGATTGCTTCGATGACATCAGTCGCAAGCACGCTCGCGGGATGCATCTGTTGGCTCGCCTCACGTGCCGCGAGCGCATGCCAAAGCACCGCTTGTTCGTTCGGGCAGGTTTCGGTTTTGATTCGGTCTGTCCTTGCCCAAAGTGCGAGCAACATCCCAGTCAGCACATCGCCGCTCCCACCTTTTGAGAGTGCCGCGGCCTCGACCGTATTGACCGCTCCCGTCCCGTCTGGTTTCACAATAAGCGTATGCGTCCCTTTCAGGATAAGATGAATCCCGTGTTGGCGTGCGAAGTCTGACGCGATACGGAACCGATCTGCTTCAATCTCGGCGACAGATCGCCCCGTCAAACGAGCGAACTCCCCCGGATGCGGCGTCAACGTGAGCGGTCCACTTGCCTCGAGGTGGCTCGTCGTCAAGGCGCCTGCATCGACGATGAGCGGCTTTGATTGACGGTGGACGGTTTGCCATAGTCGGTCCAATCGTTCATCATCGACGAGGCCTGGCCCAATCGCTGTGGCCGAATATTCCTTGTCTGGTACTTCATCCATGCCATAATACATCGCCTCCGGTAAGCTCGAGGCCATGATATTCGCTTCCTGCGGGATGGCCAAATCAAGTAAACCTAGCCCGGTCCGAAGCGCCGATCGAGCCGCCAAGAACGGGGCACCGATCAAATGGCGACTCCCACCAATTAAACGACCGTGTCCATACGTATTTTTATGACTGTACAAATCCCGCTCGAGCAGGGCGCGATCAAAATCTGAAGCCGTCAACACGCGCCATGTTGACGTGTGTGGTAGCCCGATATCGATGACCTCGACCGTACCGTAATAGGAAGCGGTCCGTTTTAAAAAAGCGCTCCGTTTATGGCCGTGGAGCGAAAACGTCATGTTCGCCTCAACCGCGTGTCCGTCAAAGTTGATTGCGTCGTCACTCGGAACACCGGACGGGACATCAACGGCCACGATAGGCGCTTGTTGCTCACGCATCCATGAGATGACCTCTCTTGCCGTTCCAGTGACTGGCCCATGAAAGCCTACCCCGAATAAGGCATCGATGACGTGATCGGCATCATATGGCTCATGAGTGACCGTAACGAACCCTCGCGCGTACGTCGCGTGCTGTTTCGCCTCGTCCGACTTTGGATTGCCGAACGGGGCATAAACGGAGACCGTATAACCTCTCTGCGCCAATTCCCGTGCTATGACCCAACCGTCTCCTCCGTTATTACCAGCACCACAGACGACGAGGACGGACGATTGTGGCGGGAAGATCAGACGCGCCGCTACAGCTGACGCTGCCCGTTCCATCAAGACATCCGCCGGCATCCCTTTCCGGAGCGCCGCCTCATCGGCCTGCTTAATCTCGGTTGCTGTGTAAATCATCTCGACTCCCCTCTCCTGATTCGACAAAAAAGGGATTGTCGACACAATCCCTTTGTCACTTACATTGTTTACAATACCCATAAATCTCAAATTTATGATCGACGACTTCAAAATCAGGATCGAGCGTCTCGACGTAGCGCATCGGACAGAGCTCGAGTAACTTCGTTTTGCCGCAACCGCGACAAATGAGATGGTGATGGTGATGATTAGCACCGCACGTGACGCGGAACGCCTTCTCTCCGTTCAACTCGGTCGCTTCAAGCAAACCTTCTTCAGCGAACGACTTCAAGTTGCGGTACACCGTGTCAAAACTCATCGTCGGATGTTTCGAGCGCATATAGTCGAGGACATCCTTGGCACTGACGTAACGCTCTTCCGCCGCGAGAAAGGCAAACATCTCGATTCGTTTCGGTGTCACTTTAAGCGACGACGATTGCAGACGGGTCAACTGTTCAGTTTCCTTCATAACGAACCTCCTTTTTTCGAGCGAGTCCAATCCGTTCGGCCAACATGACAATCGCTAAAATCATGACGGCGAGCAAAACGATGACACCACCCGGGGCAACATCGAGCTCGTAGGCGAGCACGAGCCCACCAATCGTCGCGACCTCACCGAACACAATCGACCAAACAATCGTCTGTTTAAAGCTGTTCGTGAACCGGAGTGCGGCCGCGACCGGTAGCGTGATTAGACTCGAGACGAGAAGCGTACCGACGATGCGCATACTGACAGCGATGACGAGTGCGACGACGAACATAAACAACACATGGAGCATCGTACTAGGCAGGCCTGACACTTTCGCCTGCTCTTCGTCGAACGATAAAAATAAGAGCTGTTTATAAAACACGATGATGACGAGTAACGTAATCCCGGCCACCGATAAAATCAACCAAATATCCGATAGACTGACAGCCGAGATGGAACCGAACAACAATGTCGACAAATCGATGGAAAACCCGCGCGACAGCGAGATAAAGATGGCACTGAATCCCATTCCAGCAGACATCATGATCGGAATCGATAGTTCTTGGAAGTGCACATACTTTCCGCGGAGCCAATTGAGGCCGAGCGCGGCGAGCACGGATACGAGTGTTCCGAGATAAAGCGGGTTCAAGTCGCTGAACAATAAGATGTATTGTCCGAGAAACAGACTGAACGATATTCCGGCAAGCGTCATGTGTGAGAGCGCGTCGGCAATCAAACTCATTCGTCTGACGACGACGAACGAGCCGATGAGCGGTGCGGTGAATCCGATGACGACGGCTGCGATGAACGCATAACGTAAAAAGCTGTACGTGAAGAGATCGGTGATCATGACGTACCTTCGTGGACGAGCACTTTGACCGGATATGGCTTAATCGCGGTCCACTCCCCGAGCTCACTATACTCTTTCAACCCGCAATTGCATGCCATCCGCCCACGGTCGAGATGGACGACTTTTGTGACGAGGTCCGTGACGACGTTCAAGTCGTGCGTCACGAGAATGAATGTGCACGTCGTATGTTCACGCAACAAATGGAGCACTTCGTAGAAGTCGCGCAAATGTTTTTGGTCGACTCCGACCGTCGGTTCATCCAAAATGAGCAAATCTGGCTGATTGACCATGGCCCGGGCGATAAAGACGCGCTGTTGTTGCCCACCTGACAGACTGCCGATCTTCCGATGCCGAAACTGCCACATATTGACCGTCTCAAGTGCGTTCTGAATGGCGGCTTTGTCTTCGACGTTCAACCGTTTGAACAAACCAAGCCGTCCATAGCGCCCCATGGCTACGACTTCCTCGACTGTCACTGGAAACCCCGAGTTAAACGACGCGGCTTTTTGGGAAACGTAACTGATACGGGACTTGTCTTTAAACTGGCCTTGAGGGCGGCCGAACAGTTCGACCGAACCGGTTTGTGGCGCTAAAAGGCCGAGGATGGTCCGGATCAATGTTGATTTACCGGAACCGTTCTCCCCGACGACGGCAACGAAGTCGCCTTGGTGTATGTCGATGGACACGTCCTGTAGCGCGGCGGTCCCATCGTAATGATAGGAAACATGATCTAGTTTTACGACAGATGTCGTCATAAGCTACCCTTCTCTCATATGATAAATCGTAATCATTTCTACTTGCTTGGCGTCTGTATTATACAGAATATTAGTCGACGCTTCAAGTATGTGGCGATGGGAGGAAGCCGAAGGGGCATCTTTATGAAATCAATATGTCTTTTTAAGATCTTCGTTGTACACTAGAGATAACGCAGAGGGGGTTTTTCCGTGGAGAAAAAGCTAGCAGTCATCGATATCGGATCGAACTCGATTCGTAACGTCATCTTTGAAGTAAACGGATACGGCCAGTATTTCGAGCGGCTGAACGTAAAAGAAGTGGCACGGTTATCGAGCCACATTACCGAAGACAACGAACTGTCCGATGTCGGCATCGAGGCGCTCATCGAGACGCTCGATCATTTCAACCGTTTGAACGAACATCATGAAGTGAAAGAAGTGCTGCCCGTCGCGACGGCCGCTATTCGTAATGCCAACAATTCCGACGCCATTTTAGAAGAAGTACGACGCGCGACGGGCATGGAGATTCGCCTGTTGAGTGACTATGAAGAAGCGTTTTATGGCTATTCGGCTATCATCAATTCGACGTATATCGAAGATGGATATTCGGTCGACATCGGTGGTGGTTCGATGGAAGTGACATACTTCAAAGACCGTGAACTCGTCTTCTATCACAGCTTTCCATTCGGAGCGGTCACATTGACCGAGGATTTTATGGAAGGCGACGCACTCACGAAAGACGAACGAAAGCACCTCATCTCATTTTTAAAGAAATCGTTCAAAGATGTGGACTGGCTCGTACCACACGGCATCCCACTTGTCGGAGTTGGTGGAACCGCTCGAAACCTCGTCCGGGTTGAACAGTCGCTGTCCTTGTTCCCGCTTGAAGGCATCCATCAATATACGATCGGAGCCGACCGCCTACATGATGTCGTCGATGAACTCATTCAAATGTCGAGTAAACAACTCGGTCGACTCGACGGGTTGTCGAAAGACCGCATCGATATCATCGCCCCGGCCGTGACCGCCATCGATGAACTGGCGAAGTATTTGAAAGTACCTGAGTTCATGATGAGCAACAACGGGTTGCGTGAGGGCTTATTCTACGAATATTACTTAAAAGAAAACAATCGTGTCCGCTTCGGCGACGTCAAAGAAGAAAGTTTCCGTCACTTCGAGAAACAGTATGACGTCGATCCGATCCGGCACAAACATTTAATTCATTTGGCCCGCCAAATCTATACAGGTCTAATCGAGACGAAAACGATCAAACCGAAACCGTTCGAACCCGGCCTGTTAGAAGGGGCCTGTCGCCTCGCCTATGTCGGGGAATATATCGACCACAACAATAAAAGTGACCATACGTTCCACTTGATCACGACGAATGACTTCAAAGGGATGAACAACGAGGACCGACTCGCACTCGCCTTAGTGACATCATATAAATCGCGGCGCCTGCTCGAACAACATATTGAGGGCTTCCCCGAATGGTTCGATTCAAAGATGCTGAAGAGCTTAGAGTTGCTCGGCTCGATCGTCAAGCTCGTCGACGCATTCGACTTGACCGAACGACAAGTCGTCGAAAACATCGACGTCGACGCGACAGACGACGGGCTCGTCTTCACGCTTCATACGAACACGTCGCCACGATTTGAACTGCAGCGTGGCATTCGCCATAAAAAACATCTTGAACGTGCCATCGACCAATCCATCGAGTTACGTGTAGAGGAGAGAGATTTATGACCGTCTATTTACCCGAACACTTCAATAACCGTGAACTCAGCTGGCTGAGCTTCAACGAACGTGTCCTACAAGAAGCGATGGACGAACGCAACCCGCTCATGGAACGGTTAAAGTTCCTTGGAATCTTTAGTTCGAACCTTGATGAGTTTTATATGGTCCGTTTTGGCGGATTGAAAGACGAGGTACTCGCCGGGTTCAATCGCCCGGAAGACAAAGCCGGTTTGACACCAAAACAGCAGATTAAAGCGATTTCGATTAAAGCGCAAGAACTCGTCGAAGTTCAATACGCGACGTATAAAAAAATCATCAAACAGCTCGCTTCGGAGAATGTACGCTTTTTACGGCCAAAACATTTGAACAAAGAGCAACTCGACTTCGTCAAGCTATATTTCCGGACTCACGTCTTCCCGGTTTTGACACCAATCGCCGTCGACGCCTACCGTCCATTCCCGATGCTGTTGTCTAAATCACTCAATATCGCCGTCGAGATCTCCTCGACCGATGAAGGCAAGAAACGACTCGCCCTCGTCCAAGTACCGGCCGTATTGCCACGTTATCTCGAGCTTCCGACCGAGGATGAGGAACATACGGATTTGATGTTGCTCGAGGACGTCATCATCCAGTTCATCGACTCGTTGTTCAAAGGTTTTGAAGTCGAATCGACGATGCCGTTCCGAATCACCCGTAACGCCGATATGCCCTTCCACGAGGAAGGAAGCCGTGACGTACTTAAACAAATTGAAAAAGAGTTGAAGAAGCGGCGCTATGGTGTCGCGATTCGCCTTGAGGTACAGCAACGGTCGCTCAGTAAGGAGCTATTGTTCATGCTCCAGGACGTGCTTGATTTGCACGACCGTGACATCTTCCTCGTCGACGGTCCGATCGACTTGACGTTCTTATTCGGAGTTTACAATAAAATCGGCATCGAGTATGACGACATGATCAACGAGACGCTCATCCCGTTCGTCCCGGAAGGACTCGAGCCAGGGAAAGACTTGTTCCAAGCATTACTCAAACAAGACTACTTGCTCCACCACCCGTTCCATTCGTTCGATCCGGTCGTCCGTTTTATCGCTCAAGCCGCCAAAGATCCGAACGTGCTCGCGATCAAGCAGACGCTCTATCGTGTCTCAGGCGATTCTCCAATTATCAAGGCGTTGACCGATGCCGCCGAGAGTGGGAAACAAGTGACCGTCCTCGTCGAATTGAAGGCCCGGTTCGACGAGGAGAAGAACATCCAATGGGCGAAACAACTCGAGAAGGCCGGCGCCCACGTCATTTATGGCTATAAAGAGTTGAAGACCCATTCGAAAATTACGCTCGTCGTCCGTATTTTAGAAGGTGGAGTGTTGCAACGGTTTCTCCATCTCGGTACCGGTAACTATAACGACTCGACCGCAAAACTGTACACGGATATCGGCTTGTTGACGACAAATGAAGAGCTCGCCGAGGACGCGACCAATTTCTTTAACTGGCTCTCGGGCTACGGCGAACGGCCATCGTGGCACAAGTTCGAGACGTCACCGGACGACATGCATGATTTCTTCCTTCAAAAGATTGACGAAGAGATTAAATTGCACGAGAAATACGGGAATGGCCGGATTGTCGCCAAGATGAACTCGCTCACCGACAAACCGATTATTACGAAACTGTATGACGCCTCGCAGGCCGGGGTCAAAATCGACTTGATCATCCGTGGCATCTGTTGTCTGCGTCCGGGCATTAAAGGTATCTCAGACAACATCCGTGTCGTCTCCATCATCGACCGGTACTTGGAGCATTCGCGCATCTTCTACTTTTATCAAAACGGAAAAGAAGACTTGTATTGCTCTTCAGCTGACTGGATGACGCGTAACATGCGCAAACGAATCGAAATTTTGTTCCCGATCCTTGACGCGGCACATAAATCGTATATCAAAGACATGCTCGCGCTTCAACTCGTCGATAACGTGAAGGCTAGAATCCAGCGCGCCGACGGCAGCTACGTCTATTTGAAACAAGAGGCCGGACAAGAACGGATTCAATCACAAATTATCATCCATCAATATACGGGCGGCCGTTGGAACAATATCCCGAGCGTGTTTGAGCGTGAACCGTCGAACTGGGCCGAACGAGAAGTTCTTCGCTTACGGGCTGAAAACGAGAAAATGACAGATGACTGATGTTAGACTTCTCAAATGAGAACGAACATTGTATAATGAGTTCGGTTACCTGTTAGTAAAGCGTTTTCATCTCGATTATGGAGGAATCATTCATGCAAGAAATCTTATTGTCATTGCTCGCTGGTCTCATTTGTGGCATGATTTTCACGGCCTTGAAGTTGCCGCTCCCTGCCCCGCCGGTTCTACCGGGCGTCATCGGCATCTTCGGCGTGTTTCTTGGAATGAAAGTATACCAATTCGCACTTGCGAACTGGCCATTTTAATTCAAAAAAAGAAGCCCTCGGGCTTCTCAGGCTGTTGACGAACCCATTCGCTTTTGGCGAATGGGTTCGTCTTTTTTTGTGTTCAACGAGCTCGAGGCGCTCTGCCCGACATAAAATTGAATAAATGCTATGTAGACGGTCGTTTTCGGCCAACAGGTTGGCCAGTTTCTTCATATTTTGTGCGGTCGCTGCCACCAGGTTGGCGCGGTCCACCGCCTCTTTCCCCCGGTAGAACGTGAAGCGGAGACCGTGGAGCTCCTTCCCGTCGGCGAACGAGCGCTCC